>JAPLNX010000404.1 GCA_026400935.1 Planctomycetia bacterium
CAGTTTCGGAACCCGGACTCAGGAGAAATCACCCACAGGGAAGTCCATTTCAACGACTACCCTTTTCGCGTAGGTACCGGCATCCAGTGGGATGTCAAAGACCGTCTTCGTCATTGGGCCTGCAAGGACGATGAGATTGAACGACTGAAGGCATTTCTCCATACGATCGACGCGGCCGTAGCTCCCAAGCAGTACACAGTCATTGAAGGACGACCAAATCCCAAGGCATCTGACCTTTTGACGTTGTTGGGGAATGTCGATACGGAAAACCTCAGCGGTTTGATCTCGGCGTTGGCGGAAAGAGCACATGATCTACAGACGCTTCCCGACCTCGGTGAGAGCGACCACCATCGGATGGTCGCATCTGCCCTGAGAGCTTCGCATCGTGCGACTGCTCTAAAAGAGCTTGAAGCACTGATCGCCAGCGAAGCCGAGGAACGATTCTTCCAACGTCTCCTGGATCACAACTGGTGGATGCTGGGAGGGCAGTATGTCGAGCACATCCCAAAGCGGCATTGGACGGACGAGGAGAACCTCGACATGATGCTGAAGACCGCCGATAACGGATATGACATCATCGAACTGAAGCGGAGCAATGCCGAACTCTTCAAGCGACACCGCAACAGGTGGATCGTCTCATCCGAAGTCAACGACGCCGTCAACCAGGCAGCGGCGTACATCTCCGAGATCGAACGACAACGGGATCACTTCATTGCCCGCTACACGGTTGATCTCTACAAAGTCAGGGCCAAGGTATTGATTGGGACCATCTCAGATGAAGAGGTGGACGCAAAAGAGAAGCGGCTCGCTCTTCGTATGTACAACGCCCACCTGCACCAGATCGAGGTCATCACATTTGATGGGATCATCCGGATTTCTGACGAGATCATCAATGCAAACCTGGGAGAGTCCACGCACTCAGTACCGCCAGTTATCGAAGTAGAAACGCCATTTTGAATCACGCGACTAACCTGAATAGACCAAACAGCGAACGGCGGAGGAGATCATGGACCTCGTAATTGGAACACGGGTCGATCCCAAGGCTATCGAACAACTTATTCGCGAGGTCACAGCTCTCCCACTGACCGAAGCTACCTGAGCTGGGGGACGACACGATATTTCTTGACTGGAGGAGAGGGCTTTAGAAGAGAGTTTGCGGGCTTCCTTCAGGGTAATGAGTTCTGCGAAAGCAAGAGTGACTCAACTACCTTGGAGGCGATGCTATGCCACACGAACTGGCGACCACAAACGGCCGACCGGCAATGATGTATTCCGGCGAAGTTCCCTGGCACCGGCTGGGAACACGTCTTGAGGAACCAGCCACTGCCAACGAAGCCATCGAAGCGGCTGGCTTGGGTTACGAAGTCGAGCTAACTCGCATGGTGACGGTGAACGATATCCCCATCCCTGACAAACTGGCGGTGGTGAGAGAAGACAGCAAAGCGATTCTCGGAATCGTGGGTAACACCTACAGGCCAGTGCAGAATCGGGAATGCTTTGGGTTCCTTGATGCCCTCGTGGCAGATGGAAGCCTGCGGTATCACACGGCCGGAGCTTTGGGAAAAGGTGAGCGGGTTTGGATGCTGGCGAAGTTGCCGGATGACATCCGAGTCAAGAATTCGGACGACATCACAGAGAAGTTTCTGCTCCTGTCCAACTCCCACGATGGAACCTCATCGCTACGAGTCTTCTTCACACCCATTCGCGTAGTCTGTGCCAACACGCTGGCGATCGCGGAACGGAATGGACGAGGCCAGGGAGTTGCCATCGTTCACAAGGGTGACCTGTCAATCAAGATTCAGCAGGCTCAGGAAGTCCTTGGCCTCGCGAAGACTTTCTACGACGACGTGGAGCTTCGCATCAATCGGCTCGCCAGTCATTACCCCAGCCTGCGGCAACTCGAAGAGTATTTCAAGCTGGTCTATCCGGATTCACCGGATGGCGAATCCACCCGGACGAAGAATGTTCGACAGGAACTTCATCGACTATTCGAAGAAGGCATCGGCCACAAGATGCCCGCAATCCGACACTCCACTTGGACCGCCCTCAATGCGGTGACCGAGTACACGGACCACTACCGCTCGACACGCGGCAAGACCTCAATGGAACGAGCCAGCAACCGATTGGATTCGGCATGGTTCGGTTCAGGAGCCCGGCTCAAGGAACGAGCTTGGGAACTCGCCTTGCAGATGGCGGGCTGATCAAACTTGGGAACCCACCTCTGTCAGCAACTCACGATAGGATGCAGCGAATAAACGGCCGCAAATGTTATCGGGAGTCAGTTGAGTGCAAGAGCCAACACCAATCAATCCAAGCCGCCTGATTGCGATCGGTGACATCCACGGACACGCGAAGGCTCTGCGACGGCTGCTGGAGCAAGTCCAACCGAATCCAGCCGATACGATTGTTACTTTGGGTGACTGCGTGAACCGTGGTCCCTACAGCCGGGATGTCCTTGACTGTCTGCTGGAACTGCAACATGCCTGTCGTTTGATATCGATCCTGGGCAACCACGATGAAATGATGCTCGACAGTCGGAACGATCGCTTTGCCCTGGAACGATGGGCAACTCAAGCTGGCGAAGAAACTCTGCGTTCCTACGGCGAGCCACTGGCAATTAGCAACGTCCCTCAAGCACACTGGGACTTGCTCTCCAGTTTCGTTTCCTTCCACGAAACCGATCACTTTATCTTCGTTCACGCCAACTATTGTTGGTACACGCCAATGGATCAGCAGCCGGCGTCACTTCTGCGTTGGCTCTCTCTGGACGAATCAAAGCCACAACCGCACAGGTCCGAGAAGATCGTGATTCTGGGACACACACCAGGACCGATTCGAGACTTCGGCCACTACCGCTGTATCGACACCGGCTGCGGTTTCGGAGGACTGTTGACCGCGATGGAAGTCCATACGGGTCAGTGTTGGCAGGTAACGGAATCCGGAGAAGCGGTTGCTGATGATTCCGCTGAATTCTCGTTAGGAACCGTCGTGCCGTTAGAACCGTGACACGATCACGACTCAGATGATGCAAGGTCGTGGAGTGCATGCGGGCTTCGTCGGGTAGTTGGGACAGTGAGCTTTCCACCCTGAACCCAAACGGAGTCAACTATGCTCAAAGTCAACGTCGGACTCAGCCGGAAACTGTCTCGTGATTTCAATTCCACAGGGTTCAGCCTGAATCTCGAAGGGGAACTTTGTGTTGGTCTCGATGATCCCGTGGCGATGATCGAGAGGGTCAAAGAGTTCTACGATCTGGCTGAAGAAGCTCTGAGCCAGCAGATCGCACGGTACGAAGGAGAGTCTGCCATCGGCAGCAGGGACGCCGGGCAACCAACGCCGGCAAACAATCAACGCTCGGCCGCTCCGCCTACAAATCTCTCCGATAACGCCGCACCGAACAACAGCCGTCCGAATGGGCAGGCTCCGCAGAACGGCAATGGCAACGGGCAGGCTCCCAACGAGGACGCCGCGACCAACAAGCAGGTGCAGTACCTGTTGAACCTTGGCAAGCGACAAGGGCTGACTCAGCAGCAGTTGGAAAGCCGGATCGAAGGCATTCTGGGACGCCGGGTCGGAGTCTATGACCTGACCAAACGGGAAGCTGGTGGCGTGATCGATGCTCTGAATCAGAATGGGGCACCTGTCACCAACGGACGTAGCCGTATCAGCCGCTGAAGGGACGAAAATGGACCCACAAGCTGCCTGGAACGAAATGCTGGAGGCGGTCGCGATCAAAGATTTCTTTGAAGCGGAGTTACGAGCAGAAGGCTTGCTCGACTGGCTCGACCGAGAAGGCTTCCCTCCTCAAACCGTCTCACGAGTCCTGCCAACAGAATGGGACCGGCTTATCTGCCGCTACCTGTGTCGGAAGATCATGCTTGCCGCCAAGCCATAGGGAGTGTGAGGAATCATGGCGATCATTCGTCCCCACTGGAGCTACAGTGCGATCACCCAGTATCTCCGCTGCCCGCAGCAATACTTCTTCCAACGAGTCTTGGGGATTCCCAGTCGCTCCATCGGAACCGGGTTGGCGTTGGGGTCAGCAGTCCATGCAGGTTTGGCTGCGTACCACCAACGTTTGCAGCGGAAGGAAGCCATCGACACGGAAGTGGTCCTGAAAGCCTTTCACGAGTGCTGGGATGAAAAGGAGTTGAACGAGACGATTCAGTATCGCGATGGCGACACTCGGGAGGACAGCATTGCACAGGGCGTGCATCTGCTGGAGCTCTACTTCAAGGAACCACCCCCTGAAGGAATCGTCGCAGTCGAGCAACGAATCCTCGTACCGCTCTACAACAGCCAAGGGGAGTATTTGGAGACCCCGCTGGTTGCGATCACTGACCTGATCACGGAGACGAATGAAGACCTCACGGTCAAAGAGTTCAAGACGAGTGGTCGGGCCTATTCCGAATCAGAAGTTGAGTCATCGCTTCAACCAACCTGCTACGTCCATGCTGTTCGACAAACTCTCGGCAGGGATGCGAACGTTGAATACACGGTGCTCGTCAAAACCAAGACGCCCAAGATCCAGCGGCTCAAGACCAGTCGCTACGCAGAGGACTGTGGACGATTGGGAGACTTGGTGCAGACGATCCAACGGGCTGTCGATTTGGGAATCTTCTATCCCATCGAAAGCCCGATGAACTGCTCCACCTGTCCCTATCGGCAACCTTGTCGTGAGCGGGGCCAGAGTCTGCCACCACAGGAGTTGGTTCAATTGCAGGTTCCGCAGGAGGCGATGGAATGCTCACTGAATTGAACGGCAAAGGCGGCTGTCTGTGTGAACCAGCCCGGAAAGGGGAACTTCGCTGTCCCCTGATCGTGCGGCCCACCAGTGAAGACGTTGTGACGGGGACACTTTTCGGAACTCTGCGAGTTCTGAATCCCCGTTGGTGGCTACCCGATCTTCTGAACCAAGCTTTGGGAGCGGAAAGATTTCGCCGACAGATCTTCCGTGACCTGCGGATTGAACTCTGGCAGAAACAACGCATCTATCCCCGACACCATCTCACCTGGGATGAGGGACAAACTGAGGTGGATGTGGTCCTTACTTGGGAGAATCCACCGACCACCGTGTTCATCGAAATGAAGTACGGTTCAAACCTGTCAGCCAAGACCGTCAACAACAACGGCTCAGCGGGTTATCCGGCAGACCAGCTCATCCGAAACGCTCGTGTTGGACTTCGAGAGAATGGCTGGTTCACCGAAGACGTCCTCTTCGATCTTCCGCCCCGAGACTTCGTCCTGATCCTCTTGACGCCCACATCGGGCAATCCCTTGGTTCAAGAGTACCGCGATCCAGATCAACTGAAGTCAGCCATCCCTCGTGCTGAGCAGCTTAAAGACCTGCCCCGTTCTCCATTCATTGGGGAACTGAGCTATCGCGGTTTGATCGACATTCTCGCTGAGCAACAACGATGGTTCACTTTGCCAGAACGACGGCTCATTGAAGAGTTGAACGAATACCTGCAATTCAAACTCTCGCAACTCCGAACCTCCAACGGTCACGGACATGGATGAGCTTGCCCTGAGAACCAACACGCTGTTGGAACAGTAAGCCGCCGTTGAACTCTGAATTGAAGCGGTGCGAGGTCCGGATCAGAAGCTGACGGCTTGGATTCAGCGAACCGACGCACTCGCCAGGGTATGAGCAGCAGGAACAACGAACACTTTTTAATGATTGAGGAGCACGACGATGGCGACGACAAAACAGAAACCAATCCATGAGGTTCGCCTCGGAGCGATCAAGGCCACGATCTGGGAGAACCAGACGACAGCGGGAACGCGACATAACGTCACGGTCAGCCGCATCTACAAGGACGGCGAGGAATGGAAGCAGACCGATTCCTTCGGTCGCGATGACCTGCAACTGCTGGCCAAAGTCGTGGACCTCGCTCACACCTGGATTTTTCAGCAAGGAGTGTGAAGTCAGAGCTGCGAAGTCAGATTTCTCAATGAGAACTGACCCACCCGTGACGAGGGACCATGTTACTCTATCCGACAGCAACCATTGGTGGAGCAGAACATGGAATCCTCGGAAAAGACCTTCAATACCATCGTTGAGCGATGCCGACTATCGCTTGGAATCAAGTATGAGAAGGAGAGCAGGTATCGGGCTGAACCGCTATTTGAGGCTGAGGTCCGTCTCATTCGGACGCTGGGATTTCAGGATTCCTTGGTTCGAATTGTCGAGTACGGTGACCAGCTCCGTCAGCAGAAGGCGGCTTTCCATTTAATCGGGGCGGGGTGCTCTTCCATCATCTTCTTCTTGCTCGGATTCTCGGAAGTCGATCCTGTCCGCTACGAGACGCATTTCCAACGGCTCTGGCTCACATCAAATCGTGAACCACCAACGATTCTGTTTGTTGTGATGCCAACGGACCACGGGGCATGGGACGAACCTCAACGTCCCAACATTTTGATTCATCCGATGACAGCACTGGAGGCAATTCCTGAGTTGCTCCGAATGCGGTTCCCGAAAACGCGAGTCAGGATGAATGAGAAGGCCGTCTTTGAAACAATTCGGGAAGGTGATACCGACGGGGTCTTCCAACTCGACTCCGCAAGTGTTCGGTCTCTGCTGTCCCAGTTGTGCCCATCCCGAATCAAAGACTTGGGATCAGTGACCGCTCTGGACCAGATTGGTAATTCTCATCCTGAAGTCGTCTCTGAATACCTGAAACGACATCTTGCAAAGGAGTCCAAGAGAATTCGGAGGCCAATCGTCGAGACCGAAATGACGCCGCTACTGCCGTTGTTGTCCCAGGAAACTATCATGAAGTTTCTGCATCGACACGCCGGACTCCCTTGGAAAGAGACCTACCGTTTTGTGTTGGCGGCGGCAAAAGCTCGAATGACCGACCAGCACGAATTATGGAATCCCGTACTCAAAGGATTGGAACATCAGCACGGTCTAAACGGTGAAGTGCTCTTCAAAAGACTGATCGCGGCGAGCCGTTGGGCAGTTTGCCGGGCACATCACGTCGCGAATGTCATCACCAGCTACAGAGCGGCATACTACCGCACGTTTCATCGACAAGCATTTGAGGATGCCCTTCAACGGGTGTCCTTTGGGGAACGAGGAAAGTAATGGCGGAGAGACCGACGAAGAAGAAGCCGAAGCCCAAATCTGCTGGTCCGAACCCGAACAAACGGGACAGGCCTGATCGAGATCGACGTGTCCGTCAGGCTGACCGGCTGGCACGAGTTCTTCGAGTTCTGGAACTGGTTCAAAGCCGAGGACGATGGACAACCAAAGCCATCGCTGAGGAACTCGAATACTCAGAACGAACGGTCTATCGAGACCTGGACGTTTTGAGGTTTGCTGGGATTCCCTACTACCGAGAAGGAGACCAGCAGTTTGTTCGAGTCCGACCGGACTTTCGCTTTCCAGTGATGTCACTCACCGATGATGAAGTGTTGGGGCTTTCGCTCGCAGCAGCCATCACAAAGTCACCGGGCCTGGATGTCACGGCGGGAGCAATCCCAGCAACTCGAAAACTCGCTGCGGTCTCGAAAGAGGAGACACAAGAACTGATCGATGATGCGATGCGACTGGTGTCTGTCCTGGACCTCAAGCTGGTGGACCATAG
>JAPLNX010000604.1 GCA_026400935.1 Planctomycetia bacterium
ACATCGTCCATGATCGTTCCCAGAAAGAGGTTCCGTAGATTTCTAACCTCATTCTGACAGCTCGTTACGAATCGCGCCAGGCATAATTGGCACACCCAATAGGCTGCGGCCTTCGCGTAGTCTTCCAACGCATCGTAGGCATGGCCAAGGTTGGCAAGAATGCGGAACTTCGCACGGGCATCGGCCTCATGCCAATGGTGTGTCTTCAGTTTGTTCAAGAGCTCTATAGCGACCTCAGCGCGGTCGTCCTGAAGATACTGTTTGATTGCGTCAATTTCAGAGTGAAAGTTGGGGCTGGCCGAGACGTTTCCAGAAGCACCTTGCGCCGCTTGCTGAAGTATCGCTGAAGCTTTTGCTTCGTAAGACGTCCCACTTGAGACGTTGATGGTGACATTGTTCGCTTTAATGTTGCCGACCTGTGCGACTGTCGCATGATCTCCAGCCGAATTTCTTGCTTCTTTGTGTTTTGTCTGAAAAAGCCATGTCGATGGATTTCGCTGAGCGAAGTCGTAGATCAACAAACCAACCAAGAGTACCGCAACCTGGAAATTGAATGCCCAGGATGGGCCATCCAAAAACAAATAGCCGAGCCGCTCTGCATCAAGTTGGAAGTATCCAGAGAAGCTGGGTACTGCGTTGATCGCGACGAACGCTCCCAAAAGTGACGAAAAAGTGCGGCGTGCCCAATGAGCTGGATTTCGAACGAGCACAATGAGAAAGGTGACGACGCCTACCGCAAGTAGTCCCACTCCATAAGCCGACTTGAGATGAACAGCGACGGCTACAACGCCAATCGCTACGACCGCTGAGAGCAGAGCATTCCAAACCCATTTGGCGTTCATCTTGTTTCCCGGCGGATACGTCCCCGCATCCAAACGGCACTCCAACCTTCATTGCCGCCGATCCCACGAGTACGCGATCCGGCTTGCCGCCACTTTGCGTTGAATTACTGCGGCCACACGAGCGAGAAGTCTAACGGCGAGGCTTGGTAACGGCATGGGACAAAGAACGGCTGCGACGAACACTGATTGGCACTGATCTTCGCTGATCCGAACAATGGCTGCGACTGCATCGCCTGTCTTCATCAGCGTCGATGAGCGGAGATCAGTGTTCCTTCCCGTTACTTTTGCGGCGGCGGCGAATGCACGTCGGACAGGATGTAGCGTTTCCATTCCAACTCGACTTTGCGGCCGAAGTTGATCAGGTCGCCGAACGAGTTCAGTCGAAAAATCTCATTTCATGCCGCTCTTCTTCGTTGTCTTCTTTGTCGTGAGCCGTTTGGGCGATGGCTTCTCGGGCGGCGATTCCGCGAGCTCCGCTTCGATGGCCTCAATGGTGGGGAGGCTTGATTGCAGTTCGCGGGGGAGCGTGCGGGTGAGTTCGTATTCGGAGATACCGATCGGCTTGTCCATGCCTCGCAGAGCGTATTCGGCGACGACGCGGTTGCGGTCCTGGCAGAGGATCAAGCCGATGGTTGGGGCGTCGGTGGCGTGGCGGAGTTTGTCATCCACCACGTTCAAATAGAAATTCATCTTGCCGGCGTGCTCGGCTTTGAAGGCTCCCTTTTTCAGGTCAATGACCACAAAGCAACGCAATCGCAGATGGTAGAAGAGCAGGTCGATGTAGAAGTCTTCGTCGCCAACCGTGATCGGATATTGTCGGCCCACGAACGCGAAACCCTGGCCGAGTTCGAGCAGGAACCGCTCAATGTGCTGAAGCAGACCGGTCTCCAGTTCTCGCTCGTGAAACGGTTCGGCCAACGTCAAGAAGTCGAAGACATACGGATCTTTGAGCGTCTGCACGACCAAGTCTGATTCGGCGGGGGGTAAACGCTCGGCGAAATTGGTGATGGCCTTTCCCCGCCGCGCGTGGGAACCGCTTTGAATCATCAGCGTGAGGATGTTGCGGCTCCAACCGTGTTGCAGCGTTTGACTCATGTACCAGAGCCGATGATCGAGGTCTTTCACCTTCTCCAGCAAGACGGCATGGTGCCCCCAAGGGATGGACCAGAGCACGGAATCGGCAGCGGGAATTTGTGCCGCAGGCTGTGGCACTTTTGCAGAAGCCGGTAGTTTTGCCACAGCCTGTGGCGAATCCGTCCGAGCCGAACTTTGTGCCACAGGCTGTGGCACAATTCCATTGGGATCGGGGTACGCGCGAAAGAATCCGAGCATTCGCTTGATGTTCCGCTCGGAGAAACCCTTGATCTCTGGCAATTCGTTATGCAGATCGCGAGCCAGCCGTGGAATCACCGCCGCGCCCCACCCCTCTTGAGCCTGACGCTCATCGAGCATCTGACCGATGTCCCAATACAGCCGGATCAACTCGCCGTTGACCGAGAGCATCGCTCGGACTTGAGCGTGACGAATGCGATCTTTGACTTGTCCGAGAAGCACAGCGTAGTCGAGCAGCTTGGCAGATTGCTTCTTGCTCACGTCCTTCTTCGATGCCTGAACCGGCGGTTTGATTTTCTGCCCTTCACTCATGATTTCGCCGGATCGCCTCACCGAATGATGTCGCGAGTGGGGTGTGAAACTTGGATAACCATTCCGCGACGCGGATTTGGCTCCAGCTTCCGCAAGGTGGCAATCGCCTCATCGGGCCGATTTGCGACAGCAACGACATTCCCATCCATGATCGCCACACAATCTCCCTCCTGAAGCGGTTGACCGTTCCAAGTGAAGTCTTGGCACATCTGCTCGGCGACTCGCCGGTTTTGGTCGTGTTCGCTCATGACAGTTTCTCGATTGGGCACTCGTTTCCGATGATTCTCGCAAGGCGAACTATCGACTTGCTTCCACAGCTTGATCAATCGAGGCTTGGTCAAGGGATTGTTGTCGAGCAACTTGCCGCGCTTGGGTTGCCGCGAGCTGCCATTCGGATTCGGCCCTTGCTGCCAGACGCTCTTCCAGCAAAAGGCGCTCGTCTTTATCAAGAGTGTCGATCTGGCTCAGAATCTGTTCGACGGTTACCGCACTCATGGAACACCTCGATACCAAGCGATTGACTCAACGGATAATGACGGCATTTTGAGACGTTGAATCAAACAGTGTCAATTGGCTCAACGAAAACAGCCCGGCAAGTTTGACCTGCCGGGCCGTTTCTTAGGACTGATTCCGCCTGAAGGCGGGACTACGAACTACTTCTTTTCGATGACCGCTTGTGCTGCCGCGAGACGAGCGATGGGAACTCGGAACGGGGAGCAACTGACGTAGTCGAGTCCGGCGTTGTGGCAGAACTTGACGCTGTCGGGGTCGCCGCCGTGTTCGCCGCAGATGCCGACTTTGAGGTGCTGATTGTGCTTCGCTTGGCGAGCGGCACGACCTTTCGTCACGCCGATCTCGATCAATTGGCCGACGCCGTTGACGTCGATGGATTGGAACGGGTCAACGGGCAGGATCTTGTCCTTCAGGTACGTTGGCATGAAGCCCTTGATGTCGTCACGGCTGAAGCCGAACGTCATCTGGGTCAGGTCGTTGGTGCCGAAGCTGAAGAACTCGGCCTCTTCGGCGATCTTGTCGGCGGTCAACGCGGCACGCGGGAGTTCGATCATCGTGCCGATCATGTACTCGACTTTGACTCCGGCTTTCTTCATGCAGTCTTCGGCGACGGTGATGGCTCGCTTTTTCAGCAGAATCAACTCTTCGACAACGCCGACGAGCGGGATCATGATTTCTGGCAGAACTGTCTTGCCCTGCTTCTGGACTTCGATGGCCGCTTCGATAATGGCGCGAACCTGCATGTCACCGATTTCGGGGAAGACGATCGGCAAGCGGCAGCCTCGGAAGCCCATCATGGGGTTCATCTCGTGCAGTTCATCCACTCGCTCGAAAATCTTCTCGATACTGACGCCGATTTGCTTGGCGACCGCTTCCGCGCCGGCGAGGTTATCCTTCTGCGGCAGGAATTCGTGAAGCGGCGGATCGAGCAGGCGGATCGTCACCGGCAGTCCGGCCATCGCTTCGAAGATGCCGACGAAGTCCGCCTTCTGGAACGGTTCAATTTTCGCGAGCGCCTTTTGGCGGTCTTCCACCGTGGTGGCCAGGATCATCTCACGCACGGCGGTGATGCGGTCGTCACCGAAGAACATGTGCTCGGTTCGGCAGAGGCCGATCCCTTCGGCTCCGAACTCGAGCGCCTTCAGTGAGTCGGCCGGGCTGTCGGCGTTAGTCCGAATCTTGAGCGTGCGGAACTTGTCGGCCAGGGTCATCAGTGTCGCGAAGTCGCCCGTCATTACCGGCGGAATCGTCTCGACCTTACCAATCATCACGTCCCCGGTCGTGCCGTTGATCGTCACGAAGTCGCCGGCCTTGAGCGTGTTGCCCGCGATGTTGACGGTCTGCGACTTCTCGTCGATCTTGACCGCTTCGCAACCGACAACGCACGGCTTGCCCCAGCCACGAGCGACGACCGCCGCGTGACTCGCCTTGCCGCCGGTGCTGGTCAGGATGCCCTTGGCGAGGTGCATGCCCGCAACGTCTTCGGGACTCGTCTCTTTGCGGACGAGCATGATCGGATCGTTCGGGAATTTTGCGGCATGTGCGACGGCCGCTTCGGCAGAGAGCACGATCATTCCGCTGGCGGCACCCGGACTGGCTGCGATCCCTTGCGCGATCGGTTTAACCTTCGACTTCGGGTCGAGCTGCGGCTGTAACAGGTGGTTCAGCGATTCCGGATTGACCCGCTTGAGTGCGGTCACTTCGTCAATGAGCCCCTCTTTCAGCATCTCGACGGCGATGCGAACAGCCGCCGTTCCGGTTCGCTTGCCGCTGCGAGTTTGCAGCATGTAGAGCGTTCCTTCTTGCACCGTGAACTCGATGTCCTGCATTTCCTTGTAATGCTTTTCGAGGCTCGCGCGGATACCACAAAGCTGCTCGTAAACCTTGGCGTTGTACTTGCCGAGTTCTGCGATCGGTTCCGGATTGCGGATGCCGGCGACGACGTCTTCGCCCTGCGCGTTGACGAGGTAATCGCCGTAGAAGATATCCTCACCGGTGTTTGGATCGCGGGTGAACGCGACGCCGGTCCCCGACGTGTCACCCATGTTGCCGAACACCATCGCCTGCACATTCACGGCCGTGCCGCGCAGGCCGCTGATCCGTTCGATGCGGCGGTATTCCTGAGCCTTGTTCCCCATCCACGAGTTGAACACCGCGTTGATCGCGAGCATCAGTTGCTTCTTCGGCTCTTGCGGGAAGTCATCGCCGACGTGCTTCTTGTAAACCGCCTTGTAGCGCTTCACGAGCTCCTTGAGATCATCCACGGTCAGGTCCGTGTCGAGCTTCACGTTCTTCTCGGCCTTGAGCTTGGAGATTTCGTGCTCGAACTCTTCGTGCTCGACCCCCATCGCGGTCGAGCCGAACATGTCGATGACGCGGCGGTAGCTGTCGTAAGCGAATCGCTCGTTGCCGGTCTTCTTAACAAGCCCTTCAACACTGGCATCGGTCAAGCCGAGGTTGAGAATCGTATTCATCATACCGGGCATCGACAGCGCCGCACCGGAGCGAACGGAAACAAGCAGCGGGTCGGCCGGATCGCCGAACTTCTTACCAGCGAGTGCTTCGGTCTTGGCGAGTGCGGCGTCGATTTCTGGAATGGCCCCTTCTGGGATTTTCTTCCCTTGCTCGTAGTAATTGGCGCAGACTTCTGTCGTGATGGTGAATCCGGGTGGGACCGGGATGCCAATCAGACACATCTCGGCGAGGTTTGCACCCTTACCACCGAGCAGAGTCTTCATCTTGCCGTTGCCATCCGCTGAACTGCCACCGAAAAAATACACAGACTTGTCAGACATGAAATCTTTCCCTTGAAGTAATCGCTGCACTGGCGACTTAACACACGGTCCGCCCGGATCATTCATCAACAACGGAGGGCATTATCGCACCTCCCAGGCCAGCCTTGGCGCAGCAAGCGAGGCAAATTAGCGACCGGCAGCCATGTTCTCAAGCAACCCAATTCACCGCTTGACTCTCTAGTGCTCGTGTGAAAGAGTGTCGAGCTTCTTGCGTCACAAGGAATTGCGCCCTTGTGAATTTTAGAGATTCGAAAACCGTCGAAATTTACATGGTCAGCCAAAAGCGATGGCTTTTGACTGACCATTTTCCCTAACCCGATCTTTGCGGGGTGCCAGATTGCCACTCGCCGGTATAGGCAGACTAAGACGCGGAGTCCAAAGTCACTTTCCCACTTTTGCTCAATCTCCATCGGGCAACTGCCAATGAGATAGGTTATCCTTTCGCCGACATCGGCTCCGGCCAAGTATCGAACCTTTGAGGTCCAACTCATGGAAGCCAAGCTCATTTCCACTGAAGGGGAACGGTCGATTCGTCTGAAGAAAGACGTCACGATCGTCGGACGCAAGCGGGGCGTTTGCGATATTTTCATTGATCGCAGCAGCATCTCGAAGTTGCATTGCATCATCGTGAAGACAGACGGATTGCTCTTCATCAGAGATTTGGGAAGCACGAACGGCACCAAGGTCAACGGTCAGCGAGTAACTCGCGGTGCGTTGCTTCCAGGTGACGAACTTTCGTTTGCAAATTCAAAATATAAGGTGCATCTTGGTCCTGACGACCCGGACATGGTCGAACAAGACGCTGGGACTGAAGTAATGATTGCGATGCCGGGCCGACGCCATCTTGAAGAAGATCGGCTCGATAGCCAGCAAGAAGAAGCGGTTCCCGGTTCGATCGATCGCCGATCATCAATGAGCGACGTTCGACTTCTCTGCGATGACGAGGTTGACGAACCGGACTTCGACAGCGAAGACGAGTAGCGATGGTCGTCAACCAGTAGCCCGGTTTTCCAAACTAAGTCGAGCGTATTACCTCTGATCGAAGAACGATCTTTCACTCGGTTTGAAATACCGGGCTACGTGGTTGCGATCGCAATGTGTTGAGCTTGTTGCGGGTCAGTTTTCGGAAAGTCATCGCGGAAATGAACGCCACGACTTTCGGTGCGAGCGGTTGCCGATGCGGCCATCAATCGTGCGACAAGTAGCAAGTTTTGCAGTTCCCAACCTTTGAGTTGCGAGAACTCGCGCGTCGAGACATAGCGATCCCAGAAGTCGATCTGTGTCGTCGCGTCTTTGAGTCCTGCTCCGTTGCGCGTGATGCCGACGTGGCGCCCCATCAAACTTTGCAGTGAATTCGTCAGGTCCGTGAGATTCAAGTCGTGGTTGTCTTTCACGTCATGAACCCAGTCCGCTCGCAACGGGATCGCAGCGAAGCTGTCCGGCTGAGCCAGTGCAAGCTCCGACGCTCCGCGCCCACACCGCAGTCCGTAAACAAGTCCTTCTAGCAAACTGTTCGAGGCAAGCCGATTTGCACCGTGCAGACCAGACGACGTGACTTCGCCTGCTGCCCAGAGGCCGGGCACAGTCGTTCGGCCATCGAGATCGATCGTCAGACCGCCAATCATGTAATGTGCACCGGGACGCACGGGAATTTGATCAGTTGTGATGTCGAGGCCGAACTCGGCACAGACTTGGCTGATATGCGGGAAGCGTTCTGCGATCAGCGATTTAGGAAGATGCGTCAGGTCCAGATACACGCACGAGTGTTTTGTCTTTTCCATCTGCCGAGTAATCGCCAAGCTCACCTCATCGCGCGGAGCAAGCTCCAACGAAGTGTGATAATCCCCCATGAAGCGATGCCCGAAGCAATCTCGCAAGTAGGCTCCTTCACCGCGCACCGCTTCAGAAATCAGATGCCGCGAACTACCGGCGATATAAAGCACGGTCGGATGAAACTGCATGAACTCCATATCGCGCAACTCGGCACCGGCACGAAAGCCGAGCGCATGACCGTCGGCGGTTGCGATGTCGGGATTCGTCGTTTCGCGATACAGCCGCCCCGCCCCACCCGTACAGAGAATCGTTTGCTTGGCCCACACGAGTGTCTTGCCGTGCTGTGCGTTCCAAACGATCGCGCCTCGGCAGACACCTTCGTGCGTCAGCAAGTCGATCGTCGCAGTCTGCTCCCAAACCTGAGCGTGCTCGGCAGAGCGAACGCAGGCGATCATCGCGCGCATGACTTCCTTGCCCGTCGCATCGCCGAGTGCGTGAGCCACCCGGCGGTGACTGTGACCTCCTTCTTGTGTAAGCGCGATCTCGCCATCTTTCAGATCGAACTGAGCACCGAAGGCAGCCAGCTCGCGAATCCGTTCGGGAGCCTCGTTCACTACCATGCTGACGACATTGTCATCGCACAGCCCTTTTCCCGCGGCCATCGTGTCGGACGCATGATTCGCCACGTCATCCAGCGGGTCGAGCACTCCCGCGATGCCGCCCTGAGCGTACGCGCTATTCGACTGACTCAGCGCGTCTTTCGTGACGACGATCGTCGTCAGACGCGGATCAACGGCGAGCGCCGCTCGAATTCCCGCAATCCCGCCACCTATGATCAACACATCGGCAAACAGATGCGGCACGCGCTTCGGATCAAAGCGAACGAGGTAACGGCGTTTCAGAGGCAGTTGCAGTTTTGACACGGATACCCGGTTATTCGACAGACGGTTCACGGACAGCTATTCGACAGAAAAAACAGAATCGACGGACATCTCGAAATCTGGAAACAAGACTGAGCGAAGGCATTCACCAGGTCGATAAACGGCGTCGATTTCGTATTGGCCATTCTTCAAAACAAGCACGCTCACCTCCGCTGAGTTCGGCTCCACAATCCAATATTCCGCGATCCCTGCCTGTGCATAAACCGCACGTTTCTCAACGAAATCACGTGTCCGGTTCTCCGCTCCCTCGCTGACAACCTCGACCACCAAATCCGCTCGATCAAGCTGCTTCACGCGACGAATATCTGCCGGCAATTGTGAAGTCGAAACAAACACAACATCCGGCTCGCGATATTTTGCAGGCCCGACACGAACTGGCAGTGGAGCCGAAAACACGGCCCCCAATTGACGCGCTTTGACATAGTCATGCAGCGTACGGTGCAGGTGGAATGCAATCATCTGGTGATAAGGAGTCGGCATCGGCAAGACCTCTAAGTGCCCTTCGTTGAACTCGATCAAATGATTGCCGGGAAGGTCGAGGTATTCGTCTTCGCTCCATGTACCCTGATCTGGAAATAACAATGCAATGCCCCAAGCTGGCTGCCGATCCGGTACCGCGCGAGCAATGCTCTCTAATGTTGTGGACATGTTTCGCTCTCAATGACACTGCAATTGAACGGCGTCAGTATGCGTTCGCCCTCGTGACTCAGCAACCTTGCCGTGCCAAGCTGATTGAGTTTCGCTTCACTGGCTTCTTAAGCTCTCCATCATGCGTGACGTAGCCTTCGAATTCCTGTTGTTCGGACTCAAGCAAGCTCGTGCGTGCATTTTCGCAGGCAGCTTTTTTGTTGTACTGATTCTCTCGAAACTGCTGCCGCTTGATCCGCTGCCGCGATACGACTTCATTCTGCTGGCAGCCATCGTGTTGCAAGCCGGATTTTTGCTCACTCGCGTCGAGTCGATTCAAGAAGGAATCGTGCTCGGCCTGTTTCATCTCATCGGTTTGATTTTGGAACTCTTCAAAACGCATCCAGCGATCGGTTCGTGGAGTTATCCAGAGTTTGGCTACACGAAGCTCGGCACCGTGCCGCTCTACAGCGGCTTCATGTACGCAGCCGTCGCGAGTTACATGTGCCAGTCTTGGCGGACTCTGAAACTCGAACTCGAACACTATCCGACCTACAAGCTGAGCGTGCCGCTGTGCCTCTGTTGTTTATAGCTAACTTTCTGGCAGAGTTTTAAAAATCTGGAAAGCGATCGCAAGGTCGTGCATTCGGCGGAGTCCAAGCCAGAATGGCAGCGGGCCTGGCGGGCGTTCGGTGGCACGGTTGTTGTATCCACCAAG
>JAPLNX010000084.1 GCA_026400935.1 Planctomycetia bacterium
GTTCACTCGAAATCCCTCCGTGACTGGTATGCGATGATTTGTTGACCATCCTCAAACACCACAAATCACCGAGGGATTTCTTTTTTGTGACTCGAACCAGAACCCTTTCCAGAAAAAGTTCGCTGGTTTCAGGACTAGCGAGATAGAATTCATGAGTCCGCTCGATCGCATTGACCGAGTCGTAAATCGCGACGCGCAGAATCGCAAGTGCTCGCGAAGCGCGCGGTGGCGCGGTCTTGTCCACGCGGATGGCATCCAGTGCGATGTTGTTCCAATCGATGACCGCGTCGGCCGCCATCACGATTCGGTCTTCGAGTACCTCAAGGGACGGACACCAAAGAAAATGCTGGTGTCGGCGGCGACGAGTTGAAGACCCCATGAGCTAGTCTCTGAGCCAATTAGTGAATGGAACTACAAAGACTCAAAGTGATGGCTATTGAGTCGCCCCTCATTTCATTTTGACTTGTCCTTCATCGGCTGAAGGCTTGCTCCTTGAGTAAAGTTCGATCTCGCTCCGTTAGCACGTATACGATTGCCCTGTCCCTGAGATAACGCACGACCTGTGCAACCTAAACCATTCCAATTCCTCAGCGAAATCGAAGCGACGAGAAGGCAAGGGCTGCCACCTTGCAGCGATGTCCGGCAGGCATCGGGATGAGGTTTCGTTGCAGCAGCAGCCAGTGCCACCTCACATGTTCCTGCCGTCTGGATCAGCACAGCTGCCGCTGGCACATCTGGCTCGGTTGTATGCCGGATTAGAACTCGACATGGACGTGCAACTGATTCTGAAGTCCCACGAAGTCCCTTCGTGCCGGCTGGGTGCGGGAAGCCTGGGAGGGACGCAGCTCGGCTGGGACACTTGGATTCGCTGCGCGGAATTTCCAAGCGACCGATCCGATTCGGTTTTCATTCTTCAGGACAATCCGGCTCATGGCTCATAATCTGGCAGCAGCGTTTTCAGATAAAGCTGAGTATCGTGTGGCTGGTTCCTGCGCGGTCGTTTCAAAACGGCGACGATTTCGCCAGTGGCTTCCTTGACTACGCTGGTATCGAAGACACTCACCAGCTCCCAGCCATCTTTCCCAAGCTGATTCAGTCGGGAATCGAACAGCGTCTGATCGAGCGTGCCAGCGAGAAACCAATCCTTCGCAACGACCTTGAGCGTCGTATACTCCCAATTCTGAGTCGCATCCGACATCTTGATGTCTCCGATCATCTGGATTCTGATAGTGGTGAATAGCTTGGCGCCGAATTCGAACGCGAACGCACAGGGGCGGATGAGCTGGGAATCGGCGTCATGTGTGTGACATTGGAACTCCTGAGAAGAGTGACTTCAAGGATTGCTCAACATCAGCCGGATGCAAGACAACAAGTGAGACCGCTGCGATGGACAATTCATTTCCAACGATGTTGGCCCGTGACGAAGACGTCGAGCAAGTCTTGACGGATTTTCGGGACGCTTGGAAGCGAGGCACTCCTGTTCCTCTGACGCAGTTTTTTGAACGGCTTCAGAACGAATCACCGCAGGTCCGCGAGTCCGTGCAATTGCTCTTGGTTCTGCATGACCAGACTCTGCGCTGGCAGATGTGGAGTCGGCAGCGCGAAATGATGGGCGATACTGACGCAAGTCCGGACGTTCCGACGGAGCCGAGCGGACGAGCACCATTGCTGGAGGTAAATCGTCAGAAACACCGGATCAATCAGCCGAGTGTTAGGACGAATGGTGCAACACGAATACGACGCCAGGAATTCAAAATCGACATTGACCAACCTTGCTTTTCCAAGCCTTGCACCGATCCGTGAGTAAATCACGTCACCTCTTTGCGGCTTTACTTTCCGTGACAATCGGAGGTAGTCGTCTCGCGAAATACGCTTCACATCAGCAAATGAGAGTTCACCGTCATCGGTCAAATCCTTCGCCGAGATGAATGGCACTCCATCCAAAACGCTTTTGGGCATGTTGTGGTCGATGTCTTGAACCGAAAGAGTAATTTCGTCGAGTCGCCGCCAAACGAAGTCATGCGGTAGATATTTGGAGGTGTTGTGGATCAAAGGGCGAACCGCCGCGTTGATTGCCTGACCTGTGAAGTCGAACAAAAGGGACTGAATAAGATCGGTCGCGTCGCAGAGGGCTTGCTGACGCTTCCGACGCAACCCGTCCGCCTGGTCCAGAATCCCCGCAATCCGCTTCTGCTCCGACAACGAAGGAAGAGGAATCTGAAGATCCCAGACGTGATGAATATTCAAACGCGGAACGCCGGTGCCAAGTCGGTGCCAGTTGTATTGTCGAACCGCGAGTGGCGAGTTCAAGAAGTGTTTTAGAAAACGACGGCAGGCAAATGACGAGTCGAGACGAAGCCGCGCCGAGGACTGTGTGATGTTTGCGCCTTCGAGTTCCGGCGGCACTTCCGCAATTCGTCCGAGCGTCCCGACAATTGTGATCAACAAGTCGCCCGCCTGTAGTGTCGAACGCCGGGGCGGTCATGAATCTCAAACGCAAGGATTCTGAACAAAGGAGAGGTTGAGGAAAACATCGCTGGGAGATTCGCATTGGGGTGTTTTGGAAAGATCCTTTTGGGAATGGAGTCCCAGCGATGCACCAGCACTTTACGTTTGA
>JAPLNX010000499.1 GCA_026400935.1 Planctomycetia bacterium
CGAGCATTTGGAGAAGTGCGATCTCGTGATCTTGTTTAGCCGCCTCATTTCTCTGCCGCCTGAGCAATTGAAACACATCGACAACTATCTCGATTCCGGGAAGCCGATCATCGGCATCCGCACGGCCAATCACGGCTTCATCGGCTTCGACTACCAGAAGGACGGCAAGAGGATCGACTTCGGTGAAAGCGTGCTGGGTGGTTCCTTCCGCAGTCATCACGGCCGCTGGCAACAGGATTCCACTCGGGGCATCATCGTCGAGCCGAACAAGGATCATCCTGTCCTGAAAGGAGTCAAAGACATCTGGGGCACCTCAGATGTCTATCGCACCTACAAGGAAGGCGGCCGTCTGCCCGAAGGCTGTCTGCCGCTGGTGGATGGCCAACCGTTGAAGGGACGCAAACACGACGACGTCGTGAATGCCGAGCTGATTCCGCTACCGGTCGCCTGGGTAAAAACATGGACCGGAAACACCGGCCACACCGCGCGAGTCTTCCATGTCACGATGGGCAGCGCCCAGGATTTTCAAAGCGAGGGGCTGCGCCGCCTGACCGTGAATGCGGCCTACTGGTGCTTACAAATGGAAGCCGACATCAACGAAAACTCCAGCATGGATCTTGTTGGCGAATACAACCCGCCCGACAGCGGCTTCGCCTACAAGCAGCTCAACATCGTCCCGAGAAAGCCCAGCTTCTACAAATAGCGTCACGCTTGGGCGAGTTGATCGACGTGATCGGCACGATCTGGCTGGGTGATGTCGAGAACCGCTCGAAGGACTTCTTGAGCTGCGCCTACGAAAACTTCCTCGTGCAGATCGCCAGTGCGGATGGAAGAACGGCGGGCAGTTTGACGCACCGCGCTGCGTGATTAGCATGCTGATCGAGATGCTCACGCCGTAAAAAGGGACGCGCCTACGATCCGTGCTGCGGTTCGGCGGGCATGTTCGCGCAGAGCAAGAAGTTCGTCGAAGAGCATGGCGGGCGGATCAACGATAGCATCGGGCTGTGACATGGTGGATTTCATCCTTCCGAGTTGCTGACATGCCTTGGACCATCTAAATCTGAAGAATTCTCGCGGCAAATGAATCAGCGAGCAGCAGTGTTCTGGATATGACACCTTTGGACTTTCAACGGCACGACGTGTTCCTGCTACTCTACGTCGCGCATGAAGAGGCGCTGCGGGCGTTTGTGAGAACGCTCGTGCCGACTTTGGAAGACTCGCGCGAGGTCATGCAGGAAGTCGCCGCTGTTCTGTGGCGGAAGTTCGAGGACATCAGCAGTCCTGATGACTTCAGGAGTTGGGCATTTGGTGTCGCTCGGCTCGAAGCGCCGCAGTATCGGCGGACGAGGGCGCGCGATCGGCATGTCTTCGGCGACGATGTGTTGCAGATGCTGGCCTCGGCTGCGGAAGAGTCGGCAGATGTCTTCGAAGCCAAGCGAAGGGCGTTGGAAAACTGCTTGGGGAAGCTGCCGAGTGTTTTCGCTTTCCAAGTCGCTCGCGGCTTACAACGATACTGGATCGAGTAACACCGCAAACACATAGAAGCAGAAACGCCGACGATGACCTAGTTATCACTTTTTTGTTTCGGCCCGAACTCACCGTTATTTGAGGGAACTGAGATACTCCAGCAGGTCGGCGACTTGCTGGGCGGTCAAGTCTCGGAAGAGTAAGTCCGGCATCAGCGATTGTCGCTGCGGGACGAGCTGTTCGATCTGTTTCACGGGGATGCGGCTGACTTTGTCTTGAGCGTCTTTGAGGACCACTTCGTTGTCGTCTTTGCTGAGCAACAAGCCCGTGATGGTGCGACCGTCGGTGGTTTCCGCGAGGTGCGTGACGTACTTGGGTTCGATCAGCTTCGAGGGTTCGAGGATGCTCTCCAGCAGTTGAGGTCGAGTGAGTTTCTTGCCGATCGTCGTCAGTTCTGGGCCGACTTCCTTGCCCTCTTTTTGGATGCGGTGGCAGTTCTTGCAAGAGACGTTAACTGTCTCGAAAAAGAGCCGCTTGCCCCGATCTTGATCGCCGGAGAGGGCGAGAATCTGTTGCGGCTGAACGACGCTGCCGAGCCGCTTGATCCGTTGGTCTGGCGCCAGGAAACGCTCGAAGAGATCGCGGACGGACACGTCGCTGTGCCGAGTCGCCTTGTCGACGACCTGTGACGCGACCGCTGCCGAAAGTTTTTCCTGATCGATCATCCGCAGCAGTTGCAATGCACCGCTGGTCGATGACAGCAGTCCGTCGATGGCTCGTTGGACTTGCGATGAGTCCGAGGCGGACAGCACAGCCAACTCGGCGGTCTCTTCGGCTCGGAGTTTCGCGGTGGCTTCGTTCGTGGCGGTTTCTTTTGTGGCAGCGCAGGGGAGTCGCTCCACCCAGTCGTGAATCAGCTTGACGCCGTCGCGATCAATTTCCGTCGAGCCGAGGTGCGGCATGTGTCCGCCGCCGAGCTTGGCCATGCGATACAGCAGGACCGAGCGAAATGGATCACCGGGGGCGATAACTTGCGCGGCGTGAATGCCAAACGTCCCTTGCGATGGACGTGCTCCGAGCATGTTCGTCTTCTCCAGCGGCAAGTCGAAGTGCATCATCGAGAGGACTGCTCCGCCGGCATGTTGGCGGTGGCAGTGAGAGCAGTTGGCGTGCAGGTAGGCGCGGGCGCGACCCTCTTGATCGGCGGCGGGATCGCGTGGGCTGGCAAGTTGTGGCCGCTTTTCGGTCGGCGGCGTCTCAATGAGCTTGATGTGCGCCAACGTGTCGAGTTGCGAGGCCAACGTCTCTCCATACTTGTGGTCTCGGTTCAACTGCGCCGGGATGAAACCGAGCGCGGAACCGGACCACTTGTTGTGACAGCGCTGGCATTCAGCTCGGCTGGAGAACCGCCACGTCTGCGAGCGCTTGCCGCCGGGAGCGTCCGCGTCCGTGATGTCGAAGGTCTTCTCGGCACCTGCGGCGGCGAGCAACACGGCGTCGGTTTGCTCGTCGTTCCATTGATAGCTGTAGGTCTGCCAGTCGATGCCGTCGAAGTGTAGGAGTTGCGTTTCGACGCGGCGGCGGCTGGCCGGTTGGCCCTGCCGCATGTCGAGCGACAGCGTCTTCGCGAACACGGTGTCTTTCGGAAACGTCGCCGAAGCACCGACTGCTTTGGTCTTGAAGAAGTCGGGCATCGAAAGCTCGTTGGGAAATGCGACCACTCGTTCGGCGACGGCGTGATCGGCCCACGGCTCCGCGTTGATCGTGTACGGGATGACTCCGGGAGCCGGCGTCTGCGCGGTGACGGAGGCGAACAGGCCAGTCTCGCTGAGCTTGCGCGGGAACGTGGCGCTCTGATCGGGTTGCGGGTTTGGGATCAGCCGGTGAATCGTCCCGGCGGTGTGATCGAGCAGATAGAACTCACCGTCGTTGTCGTCGCCGAAGCCGACGATGCGATGCGTCGTGTCGGCGAGTTCGCGGTGATCGACGATTTTTCCTCCGTCGTCGCGGAAGCTCCAGATCTTGCCGGTGTCGTAGTCGCCGTAAAAGTGATGCCCGTGAAGCTCCTTCAGTCGCGAGCCGTAGTACGTCAGCCCATCGGTGATCGACGAGGACTCGGAGTGCGGGACGTCGATCGTCGGCGGCAGGATGGGGGTCGGCCCGCGAGCCCATTCGGGGTTCGTCGACTGTCTGCCTTCGACGATGCTCCAGCCGTAGTTGCCGCCACGCTCGACTCGATCGAGCATCTCCCACAGTTCCCAGCCAACATCGCCGACCCACAGGTCGCCGGTCTTTTGATCGATGCTGATCCGCCACGGATTGCGAAAACCGTAAGCCCAAATCTCGCCGCGAGCCCCTTTCAAATTGACGAACGGATTGTCGGCCGGGATGCGATAGTTCTTGCCGTCGTCGGCGTGATCGACGTCGATCCGCAGAATGCTCGACAACAAATTGCTGACATCCTGCCCGGCGCGTCGCGAGTCGGGCGGGTTCGGGCCGGAGCCGTCTCCGGTGGAAATGAACAGACAGCCGTCGAGTCCGAACTTCAAACTGCAACCGTTATGCCCGCCGGCGAGCCAGGTGATGATCGTCGTTTCGCTCGCTACCTCGATCGTCGGCGGATCGGTGTCTGACAGAGTGAACCGCGCAATGTGCGACCCATCGGGAGCATCGCCCCCCTTGATGTAGCAGACGTAGCAGTACCGGTTCTTCGCGAAGTCAGGATGAAACGTGATCGAGTAAACCGCCTGCACCCCTTTGATCTCCTTGGCGAGGTCCACGACCAAATCGGCCGACGCCACATCGGACTTGTTCCGAAACGAGAAGATCTTGCCTCCCTGTTCGGCGACAAACAGCCGATCGCTCCCCGGTGCCTTGGTGATGTCGAGACAGTTGTTGAACTTGATCGCCGGAAACGCCCGCTCGGTGACATAGGGGAGCGGCACTTCGGGCGACCCGCTGATGCGCGAGGTGGTCCAGGCCACACACTTGTCGAGGCCAACCTTCGGCGGGTCAGCCAACGCGCTACGAGAAACCGCCGCGAGCACGAATGGAATCAATACCAGCGTTGCGACAATTTGTGAGATTCTGTTGATTGTCATGTGATTCGTGAAATCCTTTCTTTGCAAAGAAGACACATCTGCGGTGCGAGTAATAGGACGAAATCCTACCTCAATGGGAGACCTCTGATCGTCACGTGAGCCATTCGCTGGTTTTCCGTCTCCACGAAATTATCCAGGAACATCTACTTACAAGAACTGATGGTCTTCGTGTCCGATTTCTCTCGCGAAGACGAACGTGGTCCACCAAGACTCACGGTGAATAGACCTGAGAACAGAACACGATGCACGATACGGCGGAAACGCAAATATTTCATCGTGGTCGGTTTCTTGGAATTAACGAAAGGAGTTTTACGTTGTTCACTTCACGAGCTGGTTCGGTTTCGACCATTGAACACGTCCCAGCCATGTTGTGCCATCGGCTCCTTTGGCGTGCGGAGTGCCGGTGAGAATGTACTCGGAATCGGTGACCCACGATTCGTCCGGCGAGATTTCCGTCGCACCGAAGTTGCCGAGCATCACGCCCCGTTCTGGCAAGAGGGCCTTCTCCGTCTTGCGGAGCACTTGGAGATTCTCGGGATCGACCTGGGCCACGAAGATCGGGGCCCGATTGCGTGCGATGTGGTCGTTGTTCGCGCCGCGCCGAGCGTAGGTCAGAAACAGGCCGTCGCTGTGGACGAGCCAATGAGCCTGCGTGTTGTAGCTGCCGAGATCCTGGCCGTCGTCGAAAGTCCATTTCTTGACCGGCTCGAAGTGCAGTCCATCGGTGCTGGTGGTGACGAACGCGGCGGCATCGTTGCGCAGCGTCAGGAAATACTTTTCCCGATAGCGCACCAGCGATGGCTCGGCAAAGCCGCGACCGCCGGGCGTGGCCAGTTCGCTGCCCTGCTCCAAGAGTTTCAGCTCCTGTCCGTCGAACGAGCAGTGCAAGACGGTCACGATGTAGTCACTGCCGGTCGGCCCTTTGAAGTAGATCGGCAGCAACAGCGAGCCGTCGTCTTTCACCCGCCACTGCACGCAGCCTGGCGCGACCAGAAAGAACTTCCCATCGGTCTCGGGCATCGCCAGCATCTTCCACTTGGTCCACTGGTGCGACTTGGGATCATAGGTGGCGTAAGCGCATTCGTGAGAACGAGGCTTGTCGAGAAGCTGCGCCCCCTGGCGGCTGTAGCGGAGTTTGGTGCCGATGGCGATGAGCTTCCCGCTGCGGGAATGCCAGCCGGGAGTCACGTCGGCGACGGCGATCGTTTCGTCGTTCTCGCCCGTTTGCCAAGCCAACTCGGGGATCTCGGTCGGACGAGTCCAAGTCTTGCCGAGGTCATCGGTTCGCAGAAAGTACA
>JAPLNX010000218.1 GCA_026400935.1 Planctomycetia bacterium
ACCTACACCGGCAAACCGACACAATCGCAGCCCGTAGCTCGGTTCTGCCCACCGCACCGGCGCATCACCCGCACCACAAAAATCCAACAAGCCGCACTCCAAATCTAATGGCAGGTTATTTCTTGGTCGTGGCACTAGGTTGATTGTTTTGTTTGCTCTTAACTAAGAAAGCCAACTAAGCCATGCAAAAAAGAGTACCGCAAGCCGCCATCATCAGGTCACCTCTGGTCTGTTGCGAAGCTTCTTGACCGCTTGACTCAGGTTTTGGAAATACGAGTCGTTGGCGATTTGATCGACCTCCCGCTGCAGTTGCTCCTTATCGAGGTGTAAAAGCGGGCAGATGTTGGGGTCAAACATGAGCGTTCCGGCGAAATTGAATTTGTTGCTCGGAGTTTTAGGTTCGGTGAACTTTAGGTCGCAGCCGTGAGTCCCCAAACGAAAAATGATTCCGTCATTCAGGCGAACGCTTTGCTGACGCTTTCCTGCGACTGCAAGCTGCTGCGAACTGATCGATTCGGCCTTCCAGCCGTTATCGTCCCGAATGAGATAAGCATGAGCTCGGGAGACATAAGGATTGATGATGACAACATCACTCTCCTCAGCTCGACCGATTAGAATCCGGTGCTGCTCTGTGAATGACCAAGTCTGAAGTGGAACTCCCGACGCAGAATCAAGAAGTTCCAAAACGATGGCCCCAGTAGAGGCGGACGCAGCCTCTGACATGGAGATCTCCTAATAAATACTTTCAACGACGCCGATCAAAAGGGCAATTTGTGGACCATTCGATTTGCCAGGATATCTGAGAAGTGAAAACGTCGGATTCCTGCGGAAAACTGACGAGTTTCAATCGGGCAAGCAAAACACCAACAAACTCTTGCCCAATTGAATTGCAGTTCCCGTCTATTTCTCACGCAAGCATTGCTGTTGAGAGCCAATCTTCCACTGATCTGGCAAGGCCCCCTCGGCTCGTCCGGTCTTTTGTATCTCGCGTGGTGATGAGCGAGATGTTTGTTTGACGCGGTCAGGAAAATCGCTCATTCACTCCCTGCGGAGAATAAAGAGGCGTCCTACTTGCCAAAACAATAGAGCATCTCATGGCGTTTTCCGCCGTCACGATTGGCGACTCGCAAGAAGATCTGACCGCCACAGATCGCGGGACTGGGAAACGATTCGGTGCCGAGTTGATTCGTGGCGACGAGATCAAACTTCTCCGGCGACGGTTTAAAGACGTACATCGCGCCCATTTCGTTCGCCCAATAGATGTGCCCACCAGCTAAAACAGGCGAGGCACTCACGGGGCCGGCCAGACGATGTTTCCACATCTCTTTGCCGTCATTTCCGCGCCAGCAAATCATGATGCCGTTGTCGGTCAGTGCGTAAACGTGTCCCTTCCAGGCGAGCATGGATTGCTCATAGCACTTTTGGTCGTTCCTCCAAAGTACTTTGCTGCCGTCCGCTTTAACAGCAAGCGTCTCTGCCTTTGGATAACCACCACTGGCGAAGACGATGTTGGCATCCCAAACCATCGTGCCGCAGGTGGCGGCGGTTGTTCCGGGAGTCGTCCAGTGCAGTTTACCGGTGCTTGGATTGTACGACGCAACTTGGTTTGCTCCGCTAATCAACATTTGATCTTTGCCGCCGATGTGCGTCACGACTGGAGTCGAGAACGTGATGTTCTTCGCTCGAGCGATTTTCCATTTCTGCTCGCCGGTCTTGCGATCAAGTGCCGCGATGAAGCTGTCGCCGTCGTACTCAGCGGCGTAAATTACGGTGCCGAGATAGATGAGTGGTGACGGAGCGTAGCCGTACTCGTACATCTTCGGACGGAATGGCCCAACGACCTTTTGCCAAAGGATATTGCCGTCGAAGTCGAGTGTCGTCGCCTGCAGCGAATCGTGGTTGTAGAAATTCACAAAGAGCCGTTCGCCGTCGGAGGCGATCGTCGCGGTCGCTTCCGTGTTTTTCGGATGATTCTTTGCCGGGAACCCGCCAGTGCTGACGTCTTTCTTCCAGAGCTGATTGCCAGTCTTGCGATCGAAAGCGATTACCGAATGAATTTGCACCTTCTCGTCGGCTGTCGTTAAGAAGACACGATCACCGACAACCGTCGGCGAGGAATGACCTCGACCTGGTACAGGAGTTTTCCAAATGACATTTTCCGTCTCACTGAAATTTGTTGGCACCGGCGTTTCAGAGGCGACTCCGTTTCGTGAGGGACCACGCCACCACGGCCAATCGTTTTCCGCCGACAACTTCGGAAAATCACCGATCCCCTTTTCCTTTTCTTGCCCTAAAGCAGCGGTACCGGGAAGCAACACGCAGCTTAAAAACATACTCAGTAGCCAACGGCGATCGAAAACGATTGGTGACATGCGGCAGCTCCGTCGTGAAGTAAAAAGCAAAATCAGTTTTCCGCGAGCGTCGAATGATAGGCATCACGCGTTGAATTCAACACTTCCGCAAGCCGAACTCGCTTGACTGTTCATGGCCATATGAATCAGCGGCATTATCATGGTCGGTGCAAACAAGGTGGCGTTAGCCGTCCTCTCGTTTTCATTGAAGTTCTCCACATACCACGCATCAGGAGTTGCCATGACCACGACGAATAAAATTTCCGGCGTTTCAAAGATCGCTTCTCGCCGAGCATTTCTTTCTGCTTCAGCAGCGACGGCGTTCAGCTTCACGATCATGCCGAGGCACGTGCTCGGAGGTCAGGGACAAACTCCGCCCAGTGAGCGAGTCAACATTGCGGGGATCGGCTGTGGTGGAATGGGCGGGGGCGATATCGCCACTCTCACGAAGCTCGGAGCAAACTATGTCGCGCTTTGTGATGTCGATGAGACTCGCGCGGCCGGAACGTTTAACGCACATCCCAATGCAAAACGTTACAAAGATTTCCGAGTGATGCTCGACAAGGAAGCCAAGAACATCGACGCCGTGAATGTCGGCACTCCGGATCACACTCACGCGGTCGCCGCGATGGCCGCGATCAAGACCGGCAAACACGTTTACGTCCAGAAGCCGCTGACGCACACGTTACACGAATGTCGTGAGCTGACGAAGGCCGCACATGCCGCGAAAGTGATGACTTCGATGGGCAATCAAGGTCATGCTTCAGAAGGCTCCCGGTTGACGAATGAGTGGATTCAGGCAGGGCTCATCGGCGAAGTGCGTGAAGTCCATGTTTGGTCCGATCGAGCCGGCAAGCATTGGAAGCAAGGGATTGGTCGACCGACTGAAACCCCTGCCGTTCCTACGACGCTCGATTGGGATCTCTGGCTAGGCCCAATCAAAGAGCGACCGTATCACCCCGGTTATGCCCCGTTCGGTTGGCGCGGCTGGTGGGACTTTGGCACTGGAGCACTTGGCGACATGGGCTGTCACATCATCGACCATCCCGTGTGGGCGTTGAGCCTCGGTGCTCCGACATCGGTCGAGGCATTGACGACTCACGATGGAACGGTGCTGGCCGATAACAAACTCAACTTCGAAACATTCCCTGTCGGAGCAGTCGTCACATATCAGTTCCTCGCGCGAGAGATCGCTGGTAAGAAATTACCTCCGGTCACAATGACGTGGTACGACGGCGGCCTCATGCCTCCGACTCCGGCCGAGATGACTGGCGGACAACGTCTGCCGGGTAACGGCGTGCTGTATGTCGGCAGCAAAGGGAAGATGTTCCACGGCTCACATGGCGGAATGCCTCAGCTTCTTCCCGGTGAGTTACAAGAACAGAGCAAGGCGATCCCAAAGACAATGGCTCGTTCTCCCGGGCACTACGAAGAGTGGTATCAAGCCTGCAAAACCGGCAAGCTCCCCGTTGACAATTTTGATTACGCCGGCCCAATGACCGAAACCGTCCTGCTCGGCGTCCTCGCGATGCGTTCCCCCGGCACACGACTCGAATGGGACAGCGAGAACCAGAAGGTCAAGAACGTGCCCGACCTAAATCAGTACGTGCATACGGAGTATAGTAAAGGCTGGACGCTGTGAATCAATCACAGTCATTTTGTTCCATCGACTCAACGCACTTTCATTTCTAAAGGACGCTACTCATGTACCGAAGAGCAATTTTCTTGACGCTCATTTTAATGATTATTGCGTCGTCTTCTTTCGCGGCTGACAACATTCTGACCGAACAAGAAAAGAAAGACGGTTGGGTGCTGTTGTTCGACGGACAATCGACCACAGGTTGGATGTCGCCCCAAAAAAAACCTTTGATTGACAAGCACGTGCAGGAAGGCAGCCTCAATCCGCATCCATGCGATTACATGCTCACGCACGAAAATGTTTGGGAGAACTACAAGCTGTCGCTCGATTTCAAGATCAGCCCAAAGTGCAACAGCGGAATCTTTGTCCGCACGTTTCCGCTGACTCCTCGACCTGGCAAGGATGTGGGTTTCAACGGAATCGAGATCGCCATCGACGACACCAAGACCGCAGACTTCCACGACACGGGAGCGATCTACGATCTGGTGAAACCAACCAAAAACGCAATGAAGCCGGTCGGCGAATGGAATCACATCGTCATCACCAGCAATCGCAACTTATTGGTGATCGAACTCAATGGCGAGCAAATTACTCGCATGAATTTCGACGAGTGGCCGGAGCCGAACAAGCGGGCGGACGGTTCGGCACATAAGTTTGACGTGGCATACAAGACGCATCCGCGAAAAGGGCACATCGGCTTACAAGACCACGGCAGCGATTGCTGGTATAAAAACATTAGGTTGTTGCCGCTTTGAGGCGAGTACCCAAAATGAGCTTACCAAGCTTACCAGCCGAAACGCGTTAGCGTCCGGTTCGGAAGGTCAAACGACATTTGAACCGGACTTTATCGCGTTCCGGCGGATGAGTATGTCCTCATCTGTCACACGCCAAAGTTGTCAGTCGCTCGTCACTTCAGCAAGTTTTCGGAGTTCGCATGAGTCGCGTTTTCGGGCATTACGGCCCGCGTTTTCGGTGGTTGGGTAATGCAGCTTATTGTCTCTCACGAGTTTTCAGTCGCCTCTTTTTGTCGAGCCGTCAGGTTTATGCGCTCGACATGCCGTACGCACAACAGAAGCTCCGCGAGATGCGTGAGAAGCTCAGTCGCGGTGAGACCGTCTGGCTGGTTGGTATCGGCCCGGCGGGACACAACAGCGGCGTCGCACTGATCGAAGTGCATCCCGAACGTGGCATGAGGCTCGTCGCGAATGACGAGGAGGAACGTTATCGCGGGATCAAGCACTGCGACGAACATCCTCAAGAAGCACTCACGGTTCTAGAAAGCCGGCTCAAAGAACATGGCCTGACTCCGCGAGACATTCATGCGTGGCTGCTCACTTGGGACTATGCAGACTTGCTGTCTCTGGGCTTCCGCATGGTGTTTGAGCAGTTTCCAGAAAGCCTCCGCTTGTGGGACAAGCGGACGTCCCCGAACTTCGATTTTCGCGGTTACTACTGGGAAGTGAGCAAGTTGCCGGGACGATTGCAGAAGCAATTTGGTTTCGATTCGCGCCTACCGGTCATCACGATGCCGCATCACGCCAATCATGCGAGCATGTCGTTTGCTCTGTCGCCGTTTAATCACTGCACCGAGCCAGTCATGGTGACGGTGCTCGACGGTTTTGGCGACGCGGGAGCAATCTCACTCTACTTGGTTAAGGACGGACAGCTCACGCTGCTACGCAAGAACGACAGCATCGTCGAATCGCTGGGGACGTTTTATTCGATCATCAGTTCGTCTAAGGGTGGCTGGAACGCGCTCAGCAGCGAAGGCCGCTACATGGGAGCAGCCGCGTGGGGTGATGGGGATCGGCTGACGAATCCGTACTACAAGCGCTTGCGGCAGATTTTTTACTTCGGCGCGGATGGCACTGTTTCGATCAATCGGACGATGACCAATTGGCAACATGGCGGTGAGCTTGACCCCTACCGTCAGCCGCTGACCGACATCATCGGCCCGCCGATCCCGCAAGAGAAAATGTGGAACCCCGATGCAGTTTTGAGTGTCGATGACGTGAAGCATTCGGCCATCACGCGAGATCGAGTTGACCTCTCTGCCGCGACGCAGCTCATTTTCGAAGATGTCGTCTTTCACGTCATCGAGCACTTTATTCGTACGACGAAGAGTGATCGACTCGTGATGACCGGCGGCACGGCACTCAATTGCCTCGCGAATATGAAATTGGTCGAGCGATTCAATCGCGCGTGGTATCGCCGCAATCTGGAACTCGACACCTTTCTGAAGATTTGGGTGCCGCCAATTCCGGGTGATGCCGGTGTCCCTGTCGGAGCCGCGTTTCAGTTCGCGATGCAAGCCGGTGCCAAACCGGGCGAGCCGATGTCACATGCCTTCTACTGCGGACGTCCCGCGACAGACCAAGAAATCAAAACGGCTCTCGAAGCGGCGACGGATGTTGAATCGCGAGTGCTCGGCAATATCAACAACCCTGATGAACTCGCTGCGATCGGAGACTTGGCCGCGTACATTGTTTCGCAGGACGGAGCGTTAGGAATCTTTCAAGGAGCCGCCGAAACTGGCCCGCGTGCTCTGGGCCATCGCTCGATCGTTGCCAACCCGGCCAATCCCAAAACCCTTCAGAACATCAACAACCTCGTCAAGTTTCGCGAGGCGATTCGACCGCTCGCACCGATGGCGACGCTCGAAGCGGCTCAGCGATTTTTCGCACTCGCCGAAGGGGCCGCGCCGGATAATTACAACGCCTACAACTACATGGTGCTGACGGTGGCCGCTCTTCCCGAAGCCTATGAAAAGATTCCCGCAGTCATTCATCACGACGGAACCGCACGCCTGCAAATCGTCCGTCCGGAAATCGATCCGCTGATCCACGCCTATCTCAAGGCAATGGGCCGGCATGTCGGAGCCGAAGTTTCGGTCAACACGTCGCTCAACGTCGGCAGCCCAATCGCTCAAACTCCCGAACACGCCATAACCACTTTGCGGCGAGCGAAAGCACTCACGGCCCTGCTGATGGTCAGTGCCGAAGGAGATACACGACTTGTCTGGCACAACATCGAAAACCCACCACTGAAAAACGGCGGCCGACAACTTCTGAAATGGTACGACGATTGGGCCGCGACACGATCGACTTCAAAATAGTACCATAAATAAATGCGTGCGAAATTTCGGTGAAGTGGCTGCGGTCAAAGACCTTCTTAACTGAAGGTACGTAAGCCGGCTCTCGCAGCGTTCAACGAAAAATGTCGTCATAACCCCAAAAGTTTATTGGATCATTGCAACGAGGATATCGCGTCACGAGTTCGTTTTGGCTGACCTTAGTGAATGCGGCGCGGCTTTCCTTGGCTAGGTTGCCTCTGTAAATTTCCGGCCCAACGAATTTCTGGACAGCGACGTAAGGCTGCTACCATCTTGTTCTTGCTAGGCTCTGATGCCTGAATAAGCCGTAAAGATATGATTGCAAGACGATTCGTTTGAGATGAGAATTTCCACAGGTTTTTGACAGGTTAGTGAGGCATGATGACATCGCTACACGGTCTTGGTTTGACGTTGTTGGCGGCTGGCGGAGCCGCCGGTGAATCAGGCATTTCTCCGGCTGAATGGGCCGGAACGGGATTGGTCGTCGGGCTGTTGCTCGCGGGAATGTTCGTGTTTCTTTACATGACTCGAACGGGTGTCATCGCTCGCGCGACAACAAAAGAAGCTGTGCGTCAGCCGGTCTTCTTGCTGTTGCTTGGTCTCGGCACATTGTTGTTGGTCATCAATACCTTCCTGCCGTTCTTCTCGCTGGGTGAAGACATCAAAATGCTGAAAGACTGCGGCTTGATGACGATTTTGTTCTCCGGCTTGTTGCTTTCGACATGGACGGCGAGCACCAGCATTGCCAGCGAAATCGAAGGCAAGACGACCATGACGTTGCTATCGAAGCCGATCAATCGGCGACAGTTTATCATTGGCAAATACACCGGGATCGTGAATGCGGCCATGCTGATGATCGTGCCGTTGGTCTTCGTTTTTTGCCTGCTGCTGTTCTATAAGGTCGGTTACGACGCGCGTGAGTCATCGAAAGAGATTCCGTCATTCTTTGATGGCAACGACTTCTTTTCCTACCGCCCCAACACGGAACGATTGGCCGAAGTCGTTCAAATTCTCCCGGGTGTGCTGCTGCTGATGCTAGAGATCGTAGTCATGACTGCCGTTAGCGTAGCGATTTCGACTCGCACGCCGATGGTTGTGAACATGGTCACTTGCTTGGCGATCTTTGTCGTAGGGAATCTGACGCCTGTGTTGGTCAAGGCGGGTGTTCTGAAGATTGAATTTGTTTCGTTCATGGCCCGCCTGATCGCCACCATTATTCCCGCCTTAGACGCTTTCAACATGCAAGCAGCTGTTGCAACGGGCAAAATGGTTCCGCCTGTGTATCTCGCGTACGCGGCCTTGTACGGCGCGGCTTACACGGCAGTCATGATCTTGTTGGCGTTCATTTTGTTCGAAGATCGCGATTTGGCGTAAACCACATTCGCGAGAACGGGTGTTCGTCAATCAAGATGATTTCGGAGTGACTGCTCCACGTAGGAAACAATTCCTGCGATTCCACTGCGGGCCGCAGATTTAAGGAGATCCAAGATGGAGACTCCATTTCGGCGCGTGTTCGCACCAAAAGACCTTTGGCTCGGTTCGGCTCGTTGGGCTTGGGCTTGGTCAGTGCTTTCGACCACTTCGCTATGTGGGTTGCTATTAGGCTGCTATTTGCTGCTCGACCTGCTGATCAATCGTGGTGAGGTTGATCTCCCCGAAGCGGCTGATCGGCAAACCTATGAAATGCTGAGTTCTTCCTTATCGCCAAGCGAAGACGCAGACCAAGTGGACGAAAAGAAGCCTGTGAATCCAGAAGCCACCGCCTCAAATAAGCGGTTTTACGACCAGGGTCTTCGAGCGACCGCCTGGAACACGCGGTACAAGCCGTGGGGTGGAGTTGTGGCGGTCACGGTGCGTCACGTGGGGACATTGCAGGCCACGAACTCTGCGTTGTTGACTCTGCTGGCAGGAAACATCTTGCTCGCCGTGGTTGCCAGTGTGTCGATGATGCAAGTCAAGACGTTGGCCTTCCGGACGTCGCAGGAGGTCGCCACGCGGTTGCGAAAGTCGTTGCATAGGCAAACGCTGCGATTGGGGCCAAGTGATCTTCAGGACGACGCGGGCGAAGTGGCTTTCTTAATGTTCACGGGTGATGTCGAACGTGTGCGTGAAGGGATCCAAAGCTGGTTCGAACGAATTGTGCGTGCTCCGTTATTTTTGACTGGCCTGTTGTTTGTGGTCCTGATGACGCATTGGCTGCTGGCGTTGCAGTGCATGGTGCCGCTAGTTGCGTGTTGGTACTTGATTCGCCTGGAGCGACATCGCTTCGATCAATCGAAGCGGCAAATGGAAGATCGAGTTGGCGTTGATCTAAAGTTGCTCGCTGAAGGTTTGCGAAAGACGCGGTTGGTTCGTGGCTTTGGCATGGAGAACTTTGAACACGAACGGTTTCAGGGACATCTCAACCAGTTCTTGCAGAAGGTTGCCTCGTTGCGTGCCGACGAGCGGTTGTCACGCTGGCTTTGTTGGATGGTGGTGCTAATCACCTTGGCGATCACGCTGTTCTTGATCGGGACTAAAGCACTGACAGACCCACTGGATCCGGCTCATTTGTCCGTGTCGGCGATTGTGATGTTTGTGCTCGCGTTCCGATTGTCATATCGCCCGGCGAATGAGATTTGGGATTTGCCGCAGATTGAAGCGTCGGCGGGCCGCTGGGCTGATAGCATTCTGCGATACTTGGGCCAGATTCCCGAGGTGGGCCAAGCTGTCGGTGCAAAATTTTTGCAACCATTGTCGAAGCAGATTCAATTTGAATCAGTCACTTATCGTCTGCCCGACAGTCGATTGGTGTTGGACCGCGTTGATTTGCGATTGCTCGCCGGCAAGATCACCGCAGTTATCTCGCTTGATCCGTGCGAGGCTCGCGCGTTGACCTACATGCTGCCTCGGTTCATTGAGCCGCAATCAGGGCGAGTGCTGATCGACGGCGAAGACCTAGCGTTTGTCACACTCGAATCATTGCGGGCCGAAGCGATTTACGTCGGCGGAACAGACCCCTTTTTCACGGGGACCGTGTCCGAAAATCTCAGTTGCGGCGACCCACGCTTTACGCTGCAACACGTGACTGAAGCCGCAAAACTGGTTCATGCGCAGAACTTCATTTCCAAGTTACCTCAAGGCTACGAAACGCTGCTTGGCGAATACGGCGAACAGCTTGATGCCGGGCAGTCATATCGGCTCGGATTGGCTCGCGCGTTGTTGCGAGATCCCGCGTTGATGATCATCGAAGAACCTGCTGAGCGACTTGATGAAGACACGAAGTCTTTGCTCGACGACACCTACGCTCGCTTGGCAAAGGGCCGCACGCTCATCTTTTTGCCCAGCCGACTTTCGACCGTCCGCAAAGCGGACCAAGTCATTTTCCTCCACAAGGGCCGCATTGAGGCGATCGGCAGCTATTCAAAGCTGATCACCTCGTCGCCGTTACTGCGCCATTGGGAGTACTTGCGGTTTAATGAATTCAGCCGAGACAGCGATGTGGCGGAGTGAGATGCCGTGGTCAGTTGAGATGTGGGACATGGTCAGGAGCCTGAGGCAGCAATGGAACGCGAATCCGAACAAACACAGGCCAGTACCCGCAATCCATTGACCACTGACAACGAACAGCGGACTACGGACACAAAGCCACGGACAACCTTTCGCCCACTCGTGGAACAAGCCCTTCGCTGGGCGGCCAAATGTCATCGACATCATCATCGCAAAGTGAGCAATCTGCCTTACATCACGCATCCGATGAGTGCCGCGATGTTCTTGATGCGAGCGGGGATCGACGACGATGAAATCCTCGCCGCCGCGCTTCTGCATGACGTTGTCGAAGACACCGATTGTTCGCTGGCGATACTGGCGAGCCAATTTCCGCCGCGAGTTGTCTCGCTCGTTTCAGCCATGACAGAGCGGCAGCACGATGCTGATGGCCGCAAATGTTCTTGGCAAGAACGGAAGACCGAGCACTTGCAGCACATCTCTGCGGAACCTTGGGAAGCACGCGCGATTGTGTTGGCCGACAAGCTCCACAACCTCGGTTCAATGGTGTTCGATCTCGATAACGGCGAAGAACTCTGGAGTCGCTTCACCTCGTCGCCAGAACGAACGCTGTGGTACTACCGTGAGATGATCGCCGTAGCGGAACAGGGCGATCCGCGTTTAACTCGTTTGGCAAACGAATGCCGCACGCTCATCGAACGGCTAGCAGCATCGCTCTCGATAACGTCAGGTGAGCCGGGCAGTGTCAGCCCAAAAGCAACGACTTGAGATTGCGTGATCTTAGTTCGGGGCTCCAGGCCCGAACTAACGGCCCCGGAGAGCCGTTCTACCCCACCATTTCAAGTTATTCGGACGCTCCCGTTACTCCGGCTTTCCTGCCGCACCTTTCGCGATTGGTGACGCTTGTTCGTATTCACGTAGCCGCTGCTTCAACTCGTTGAGCACATCGGCCTCGACCGGCTCATCACTCGACTGTGCGAGCGAGATCGCGCGACGCTGAGCTTCGGTGGCGGCCTTGATATCACCGCTGCAAAACAACGCGCGGGCGAGCGTATCAACGATTGCCATATTCTTCATTTCGGAAATCGTGTCCGCACGGTGTGCGGCATCAAGGGCCAAGGCTTGCAGCGTTGTCGCTACGGCTGGATTGCGATTGGGATCAACCAACTCCCAAGCGATCGCATTGAGCATTTCAGGATCTTTCGCCAGCGGACCTTCAATCAGTTTTCGTCCTTCTTCCAACGCCAAGTCGATCATCTCTTCGGAGGCCGACAGCAGTTGGAATTTCGCCAACTCAATTCGTAAAGCACTACTGGGATTCTCTGATGCGAGCTTATCGAGCCCTGTAATCGCTTCGACCGTCGGACCTTTCGTGATCAGCTCCCGCAACCGCTCTTGAAGCGAAGCCGATCGCCGCTCTTCCATGATCTCGTCGAGGTGTTTCTTTGCCGCTTTCTGGAGATCCCACTTCCCTTTGATGATTTGCGGGAGCGACTCTTCGAGATCCATCGGATGCGTGATCAGCGCAATTTTCCCTTCACCGTTAACCACGAACGCCGTCGGAATGCCACCAGCTTCAGCGGCGTGCAACCACGTTTGGCTCATAACGCCGTCGTCGGCCTTACCTCCTTGTGGGATTTCATCGCGAGCGATGCGGTAGCTGATTCGCTTGTCGTTTGCTTTCAGAAACTCTTCCGCCGCCGATTCCTCTTCATCCCAAACGTTGACGCCGACGAAAGTCACTGCCGGATATTGCTTCTGCAAGTCCGAAACATGCGGCATCGCGGCCACACACGGGCCACACCAAGTCGCCCAAAACTCGATGACATAAATCTTCCCCGGCTCAAACGAGGTGATCGGCTCCCCTTTCAGAAAGCGACTGACCTTCAATGGCGGAGCCTGCGAACCAACAATCAACGCGGGAGGTGCTTCGGAAACCGCCTTCGCGACATTGTTCGGCTTTATGCCATCGTCGTTCACAGAACCGTTACGCGTTCCCGCCTGCGAACAGCCGACCGCCATCATCAACAATCCGACCAACAACCGCTTCATGATTTCATCCTTTGTGATGCAAACACCACACGCAAAAGAATGGCGGCCGGGTGGCGTAAGCACCCGGACTTCTTCATAAGAAAATTTGTCCGGAGGCTTACGCCGCCCGGCTCACCAATTCTCCGTTGCGTGTCGTGCTAATTTTTCTTCAGATCAATTGCGACGAGAGGATAGGTCGGCACCAGCAACATCGCGAAGACCGGATTCAACAAAACCCCGCTACCTGGCCCCAAAGCGATCGACAATAAGTGCTCGATCGGAACCAACAGGATCGCGCTACCCAAAGTCGCCAACAGCGTTCGCGTCACAACATGGCAACGAAGCGCCGAAAGTACGACCGCCAATAACGTTGGTATCAACAGCAAATGACTGAACTCCGGAGCCACCGTCGCCACGCTAATTCCAGCAAACGACCACCACAACCATAGGCTGCACCATGTGTGCTCCGCCGACCGTCGATTCAACAACCAACGAGCAACACCAAGACTGATCGCCGCCGACACACACCACAAACCAAGCATAAGCCAGTGGCCGTACCCAACAAAACTTTGTGGCAAGACCCCGGTTTCACGCATCAGTCGGCTCAGAAACCAGCCCGAGCACACGCTGCTGATTCCGACGATCAAACCACACAAGCCGAGTCGCAAGAAAGTCTGCAATCCGTCTGGCGAACAAACTCGCCGCCAATTCGTCGCCGCGATCCCGATGAACGCCAAGATACTCAGCGGCAAGCACCACCACAGCGGATAACTCACGACAAAGAGCCCAAACACGTCAAAGAACTCCGCGTCGTCGCGACTCTCCGCCAACTCAACGTCCGAAGTGGCAATGTGCCGAGCCAACTTCAACGCCTGTTCGCCGAAATGCTGAAGGCTACGTCGATCAAGATTCGCCAGCGTGTCGTCCGGTTGGTGGTAGCGATGAGCACCATCAATGATTGCGAAGTTGAAACCCTGCCAGCCTTCTTGTTGAAACACGGTGAAGTCACTGCCGTTAGGCAACGTCCGATAGACCGCCGTGAAGAGAGATCCGGTCAGACGTGGCCGCGCCAATTGATTGCCCCATGCCTCAACCGCCGCTCGATTGCCGGCGTGAGTCTCATACATCACGACTGGCCCGCTGGTCCCTCGCGCATCAAAGTTGAGCACCATTGGCTTCTTTGCCGACAGCGGATGCCGCTTCACAAACTGCGAAGCTCCGAGCAGCCCCAGCTCTTCGCCATCCGTGAACAGCAAATAGACCGGACGCTTCATCGGTCGAGCGTCCGCGGCGGAGCTCCCTCCCATCAACGCCCGAGCACTTTCAATCACCGCGGCCACGCACCCACCAGCGTCACCCGCTCCCGGCCCGGTGCGACATGAGTCGTAGTGAGTCGCTAAGACGAGCGGTCGCCCCGGTAATTCGGCCAACTGCGGATGATGAGCCAGCACATTGTGCAACACGACCTTCGCATCCGACTCAACCACCGCCATCTGCTCTTCGACTGTCCAGCCCAAGTTACGAAGCAGATCAACCAACCGATCTCGAACGATCAGGTTCTCAACGGTTCCCGCCGGATGCGGCTTCGCGGGAAACAGTTCTTCATGAACACTCACCGCTCGCTCGGCAGAGAATTCGGTATCTGCAACGTCGGATGATTTCGGTGCCGGTCCCCGATAATGCCACAGCGTGAGCAACTCAATGAGCGCGAGGCAAACGAGTGCCGCAACCAACGATCGCCACCGTTCTCGCAAAAGAAAACTCATCAAATCGTTCTCGCATCAACTTTTGTTTGCCAAAAAGAGACACGAGACATACCACGCCACAACCATCGCCGCGAGAGCGAAGTATTAGAGGCCGTTTCAAAACTGGCGTACTAACCCGAAGCGTGATTTTTGAAGTTGCGCTGTTTTGGCATTTCGCCCCGAAGGGGCAGCCATAAGTCAGCCCAGGGCAAGCGACCATCGGGAGCGTCGCCCTGGTTGGTGTTCGTGGCAGATTTTGAAGCACTGAAGGGGCGGCCCTAATTCTGTTCCAATCAGTAGTGCCGCCCCTTCAGGGCTGAGTCGCCAACCCAGGGCGTTGCCCTGGGCTGGCTGATGGTCGACCCGGTGGGGCTGAAAACAAAATAGCGCAACTTCAAAGAGCGCGAGCGAGGGCGTCGGGAAA
>JAPLNX010000251.1 GCA_026400935.1 Planctomycetia bacterium
GCAGGATTTCCAGTTGCCGCTCCGTCGCCTCAATCCGCACTGCCTTCCTTGGCATCGCACCACCCTCCGTTAAAGGTGATGCAGTAATGACACAAACTCGCTTTTTATGGAGGATCAATTCTCGGTCGTGGTACTAGCCAGAATCGACTCTCTGAGTCTGGCTTTACGAGTTGGATTAAAACACACTGATGACCATCGATGTCTTCGGCATGGCTTACAATCTCATACGGTTCGCGAGGCAAAGTCTCGTCAATCCATCTCCCCGAAGGACTGTTCCATAGTCCGGAAATTCCTACATAGCTTGATATCGATGCCAGTGGCCGGTTGGATTCGGGGCGTCCTAATTTGATCAAGTCGAGAACATCTTGATTTCCAGAGTACTTTGTCGTGGCGTCCCAATTCTGCGTTGCATCTGATCCAGTCGCCCATTTGTAGACAAGTTTGTCCCCTTTGATGATTTTCATCTCCTCGCGGTAGCCACCCCAATCGGCCCACAAGAATTCGTCCTCTGCGTAGTCGGTGATACCTAGCGCTTTGTCGGGATCTACGCCGGGATTGGCCTCCACGAAGTCTTGACGATTCCAACTCCGCCAATTGACGCGCGCGCTAATGAAGCTTTTTCTCCATTCGCTCAGCTTCGCGGCAATTTCCGGCATCGTTTCATGGCCAGACTCTCCTCGCAGTATTTGTTGACCTCCTGACGAATGCAAACACGCAACAGCGACAAACAAAACCACTGACAGACGTAATGAATGCTTGGATGCAAAGTGAGTCAGAGTCTGCATTGCGTTCTCCTATGTTTAATCGTTTTCACAACAGGGTAGCCCTGATTTGGAAACCTCTACTGCAGTGTGCCACGTAGTCGCCAAATAATTATTGCAGAAGAGCAGAAGAGCAGAAGAGCAGAAGAGCAGAAGAGCAGAAGAAAGCTGCCCGTGAAAAACACAATAAGAATCTTGTGATTCAGAGCATAATTATTGAAACAGAGCTCAAAAGCAGTCAGCGGAAACCCTGGCAATTCAGCGAGTGTCAAATACTCAAGTCGTAAAATGAATGAGTACAGAGTAGAAAATGGTCGTGCCTTTTCTCTTTCGTTCTACGAAAGGCGTGACGAACAAGAGTGTCAGGTTTCTAAACTCTGATCGGGATCGATACTGAGTTCTCGCCTTTAGTTTCGTCAACGACCCGCGCGTGAGTTACTTTGGCGTCGGTCAAACTAGCGAGCGCTTGGCCGCTGGGAATCCGGGAGATGTTAAGTCTGTCGGTGGCGGCGTTTCGGAGAGGCGGATTGATTTCGGTCCCGGCTACCGTGTGTATTACAAGAAGCATGGGCGGGTAGTGGCCGCTTATTTGGTCCACAGCGTTGCGTAAGTCTCAAAGGGAGAAAGTCCTGGCGGTGAAAACGGCGAACCAACTTGTGTTTGGCGGTGTGTTCACAAGAAACATTCCAGTAGAGAGAAGCGATGAACGCTCAAGAAATTCTGGCGACGCTCAAAAAGTTGGGGAAACCGCAGACGGCCGCGATCTATCGGCGTCATGGATCGGGGGACAACGTCTTCGGCGTGCTGACCTCGGAGATCGCCAAACTGCAGAAGCAGATCAAGGTCGATCACGCGCTCGCGATGGAGCTTTGGGAGACAGGAAACGCCGAGGCGCGCGTCCTGGCGCTCCTGGTTGCCGACCCGGAGAAGCTGACTCGGGCCGACGCGAACCGCCTGGTCAAAGACGGGCCGATGCGCTTCGTCGGCTGTTATTTGTCCGGGCTGCTGGCTCGCAGTCTGATTGCGGAGGCGACGATGCGCGCCTGGATGAAGTCGCCGGACGAGTTCACTCGTGAGATGGGCTACGGAATTTTCGCCGTCCGCCTGAAGAACGATCCCGACTCGGTCAGCGACGCGGATGCCGAACAGGTGTTGGCGACGATCGAGAAGCAGCTCCACCGCTCCCCGAACTGGGCGCGGTACGCGATGAACGGCGCGCTGATTTCGATTGGAATCTTCAAGCCGTCGCTCCGCAAGCAGGCGATCGAAGCGGCCCGTCGCATCGGCAAGGTTGAGATCGACCACGGCGAGACAAACTGTAAGACGCCCGACGCGGTCCCCTACATCGAAAAGGCATCAACGCAAAAACGCTGTCTGTGATCTGGTCGGTTTCTATAGGCGAGCGGCAGGTGAGAACTTACCAGACCAGAATACAAGCCCGACGCGCTAGCGAGTGCGTGCCGTTATCGACGCACTCGCTGGCGCGTCGGGCTTGTATTGGTAAGGACTCATCTGCCGCTCGCCTATATTGCTTCAACTGCGTGATGCTTGCTCCGTTGTGTGGGAGCGGGTCAACTACCGGCCTGAGTGTCATGCGGCTGGATTTTGGGGCCGCAATTACTGAAGGGAATGTGCTGTGTTCGCCGGGCCTATTTTTAGCCGCGAGGCATTAACGACACCGCGTCGCTTGCGGCATTTTTTGATTCGAGCGGGATATGTCGCTGGGCTGTTCGTGTTGATGTACACGGCGGGACAAGCGACGTTCGGTTGGCAGCAAGTTCGCAGTCATGGCGACGTCGCGCACTTTGGAAGCTTGATCTTTCAGATCTTCTCGCTGCTGCAAATGACTCTGGCGCTGTTCTTCGGGATGTTGTTTACAGCGGGCAATGTGGCTCAGGAAAAGGATCGGCAGACGCTGATTCTGTTGCTGATGACCGACTTGAGCAGTCGAGAAATGGTGCTCGGCAAGTTGTTTGCGAGCCTGTTGCTGCCGTTTGTTTTGCTGGCGACGTCGATGCCGGTGTTTTGTGTGACCCAGGTGTTGGGGGGAGTTGCGACCGATCAGATCTTGTGGTCGGTCGGTTTATGCGGAGCGGCAACGTTGGCCGCCGGTGCGTGGGGAGCACTCGTTTCGTTTTGGCGAGACAAGACGTTTCAAACGCTGGCCGTGTGTGTGCTCGGACTGGTGTTGTTCTTGGGGGCGGTGGAGGCGAGCGTCGCACTGGTGGGTGTGAATTCAGCGGCGGGGCTGATTGCCGGAGCGATAAATCCTTATCGAGCGTTGCTCGCGGTGATGTCTCCGTTCGAGGTGCATGGTGGGCTGACTTATTCGCAAGTGGCAGGACGATCGGTTATCGCGTTGCTCGGATTGGGAGCGGTGTTGATTTCGGTCAGCATCATTCGATTGCGAGTATGGAATCCAAATCAAGCATCGTTCGCTCCGCCAAAGATGGAAAAGGAAGACGCTGAAGGAGTGCGTCGCGTTAAGCATCGGACGATCTGGAGCAATCCGATCATCTGGCGTGAAATGTGTACTCGGGCGTATGGACGGCGGATGGTATTGATCAAGCTGGTCTACTACGCGATTGCCATGTTTGTGGCGTGGTCGCTGTGGTCAACTCCCGAAAGCGGCGAGTTGATGATGAGCTTGATCTCGGCAGCCGGGGTCGCATTTGTCGGCCTCGGGTTGCTAAGTCTGCTGTTGGTGAATGCTCAAGCGGTGACTTCGATTACCACCGAACGCGATACCAAGACGTTGGAATTGTTGTTGGTGACTGATGTCTCGGCGAAAGAATTTGTCTTCGGGAAGCTCGGCGGAGTGTTGTTTAATACGAAAGAGTTGATCGTCATTCCGCTGTTGCTGATCTGCTGGCAATTGGGGATCGGCGGTGTCGGAGCGGAGAACGCGGTCTATGTCGTGCTCAGCTTTCTGGCACTGGTTTGCTTCGCGGCGATGCTCGGCTTGCACGCAGGATTCAGTTTTGACAACTCGCGCGCATCGATCGCGAACAGCTTGGGGACGATGTTCTTCCTCTTCATCGGCATCGTGATCTTCATGATTCTGTTGGTCGAAGCGCGGTCGTCGTTCTTCCTCCAGTTCCAAAGCTTCTTGATCTTCATTCTGGTAGGGAGCATTGGCCTGTATGTGTCGTTGACGCACAAGAATCCGTCGGTGGCACTGACGCTGGCAGCGGGTGGCTTGCCGTTCTTAACGTTCTATGCGATCACGGAATTTCTGTTGCACGGCACGCTGGGAGTCTGCTGTTCGGTGCTGATGGCATACGGCTTCACGACTGTGGCAATGCTGATCCCAGCCATCAGTGAATTCGACACGGCGCTGGGACGCTCAACGCTCGATAAAGGTTGAGAAGTTTTGCCGTCGCGAGTGACGCACAGCGGTCGTTGATGTTGAACGTTCAAAAACAAAAGCACGCTCAACCGATCGGGCCGAGCGTGCTTTTGAGGAATCACTTCCGCTGCGATGTGTCAATTACTTTTTGGCGTTGTCGTCAGCGACTTTCTTTTGCACATCGACTGTGTCGGCGTTGACCGTCTTGGCCACTTTTTCAGACAGCTTCTTGGCCAGCAGACCACTCGGATCGCACCCGGCGGCAACTGACACAATCTTGCCACCTTTGGCGATCAAGAAATTGGTCGGCATCGTCTTCGTTTCAAAGGTGTTCCAGGCCTCCCCTTTCGTATCGACGGAGTACAGCATGTTGAGCTTCTTCTCTTTGACGTAAGCAGCCACCTTGGAATCCGGCTCGCGGAAGATCGCGACCGAGGTCAGACCAAGATCCTTGTAGCCTTCGTGCATCGCCTGGAAGTAAGCGAGTTCCTTGTCGCAGCCAGAGCAGCCGCACGTCAGTCGCACGAGCACCGGGCCTTTCGCCGTCAGTTCAGCCAGACTGATCTCCTTGCCGGTCGCGTCCTTGAATTTGAACTCCGGAGCTTGCGTGCCGACATCAACCTTCTTTGGTGCCGGGGCCGGCTTTGCCTCAATCTTTACTTCAGCCTTTGCCGCTGCAGCAGGCTCTTCGGCAATCGCCAAACTGGTCGCGAACAACAACGCCGACACAAACGAGAGCGAACGAATCATGAGAGACTCCTGAAAGGAATGTGGGCCAACAAAAACTCAAACCACGATTGAGCGACAGTCTAAACGGGACTTGTTGAGGAAACCAACCGCATTCCTCAATCGTTTCCGTGTTCAATCCCAAGAAACTTTTCTGCCACGGATGAAACATAGACGAAACACGGATTGGGACATCGAGTCTGTGACTTAAGGATGTGTTTTTGCACACATTATTTGGGTTGTGTCTCCGCCACTTCACGGTCCCAGGGTCTCTGCGTGAAGTTGCCATTCGCTTTTCCAGAAATGTGTCGCCAGGTGATGCGTGTTTGAATCCGACGTGATTTCTGACAGGTTCATTCTCCTCAGCCTCGTTTACGTCGCGCTTCCTTGACGCTTTTGGACATCGCTTCCGACAATGCCGTCGCGCTCACGCGGTCAATTTATTTTTGGAGTCACGAGTGGCCTCTGGCGAAGTTTCTTTGGAACGATTACGCGGCATGATTGGCGAAAGTCCAGCCCTGCGCGAAGTGGCAGCATTAACCCGTCGAGTGGCGGCGAGTTCAGCGACGGTCTTGGTGACGGGCGAAACCGGCACCGGAAAAGAATTGGTCGCACGCGCGATCCACGAACTCAGCCCCCGAGCGAGCGGTCCGTTCGTGCGCGTGAACTGTGGCGCGCTCAGCGAATCTCTCCTGGAAAGCGAACTCTTCGGACACGTCAAAGGGGCTTTCACAAACGCGATCGAAAATCGAACTGGTCGCTTCGAAGCGGCTCACGGCGGCACGATTTTCCTCGACGAAGTGAATTCCATGAGCCACACGCTGCAAGTCAAACTGCTGCGCGTGCTGCAAGAACATGAGTTCGAGCGAGTCGGTGACAGTCGCACAATTCAAGTCGATTGCCGCATCGTTGCCGCGACGAATCGCGATCTGTTGGAAGAGGTTGATCGGGAGAAGTTCCGCGAAGATCTTTACTACCGGATGAATGTGATCTCGATTTATCTCCCCGCCCTGCGCGAACGCTCGGACGACGTGCCGCTACTCGTCGAGCATTTCACGAGGCTTTACGCGCAGGACAACAACCGCTCGGTTCCGAAGGTCACACCCGAATTCGTTGGATTCTTGCAACGTTACTCGTTCCCCGGCAATGTGCGCGAACTACAAAACTACATCGAACGAGCGATCGTCCTCTCGACCGGCGATACACTCAACGCCGATCTATTGCCCCCTCATGTCCGAGGTCTCGCCGCCGTCCGCATGGGACGACCGCAAGCGAACGACCTGCAAAAGATGGCGACCGAACTCGTCTCGACCAGCATCATCCAAGCCGGTCCCGACGCCAACGACCTCCACGAGCGAGCGGTCTCCATCGTCGAACGCGAAGTTCTCCTGCAAGTTCTCCGTTCCTGCCAAGGAACCCAAACCAAAACCGCCGACCGCCTCGGCATCAACCGCAACACGCTTCACAAAAAGATCAGCGACTACAAACTGGAATCCGAAGCGCGGTAGTGCGATTGGTTAGGGATCGCGATGAGACAATTTGTGCCTCACTTTGGATTCTTCAGTGTGTCAGGCGATAGCTGACGAAAAATAGTCCGAACAAAATGTGTGTCAGCTTTTTTGCCGGGCGAACACTCAGAAGGACAAGCACGCGAGATCGGTGGTTCGAACTCGCGGAATTCAAAGCCTTCTGGATGGGGAGTTCGCGATCATGATTCAGGGTTCTTTTTCAAAGTCGTTGACGTAGTTGGTCGGAACGGCGTTACTGGTTTCGACGGTGGGTGTCGGAACTGTTTGGAGTTTTGTGCGGACGGCTCAGCACGCCGTTCGGGAGAGCGTGCGCGATGCGGTGCCGTTGACGTTCGAACTGCAACGGCTCGAACAGCTCATGCGGGATCTGATCCCGGAGATTCAGTCGAATCAAGGGGTAAGGGGGGAGAGGGGGGGGGACAGGTCCTCTTCCCCGCGTATCGCGTTGATGACGGCTTGTTGAATTCTGTTGAAATTCTCGCCACTGAGCTTGTCTCAGTGGTTCCCACGCTTCTGCGCTACGCAAGTTTCTTGAAGATCGTCGTAGCGCAGAAGCGCGGGAACCACCGGGATGAACCCGGTGGCGTCGCTGAATTAGGGATTAGATTTGGCCGGAGGCCAGCAACTCGCTGAGCAACGAGGCTGGGTTGATCGCAGACTCCACATGGACTCGGAAGGTGGCGATCGAGCTGGTCAGGCCATCGCGGTCGGTGGCGGTGGCGCGGATGAGGTAGTCGCCGGGTTGAGTGTATTTGTGCTTGTGGGAGAACCGGGCGGCTTGGCTGAGCGTCTCGGTGGTGCCGTCGCCCCAGTCGATGTTCCAGCGCATTTTGGTCGCTTGGTCGGCGGGGTCGGTGGCGCGGAAGGTATCGGCGGGTTGCTCCTTCGTCGGAGCTTCACGCGAAAGCCGACCGGTTCCTTTGCGCGTGTTGGCCTTGCCGTCGGAGTGAAGAAAGAACGATGTCGGGGTGACACCTTCCGGCGGCCACTGCTGCGCATCGCGCCACACATTGTCTCCCATCGAGAAATAGCGCACCGGCGGAAACGGCTTCGCCTGTGCGGCAGCGTCTTGCTTCAGGTGACGTTCGAACCAATCGAACTGAATCGCCGCGATGTCGAGCGCCGCCTCTGGGCCAAAGTCGACTTCCGCCACCTGCGACTTCCCGATCGTGCCATGATCCCACGGTCCGAGTATGAGTCTCTGCTGCCGGCGCGTCTGCGGATCGCGGGCATGCCTCTGCATGATCACGAAATTGTCGACGGACTCGCGCGAGAAGAAGTCGTAGTAGCCCACGACATGCAGCGCCGGGAGTTGCAGTTCGGGCAACCGCGACGTCAGATCGAGCCGCGTCCAAAAACCATTCGGCTCGGGATGAGTGAGATACGCATCCAGCCACGGCATCGGCCAACCGATCGCTTCGTCGATATCACTGAGCGGCAGACGCATCAAGGCGTCATTCATGTCGGC
>JAPLNX010000479.1 GCA_026400935.1 Planctomycetia bacterium
CTGGTCTGGACTCCTGCGCTCCAGCCCATAGTCACACGACCAGAGAACTCACGCAGACATATTCCAGGAGACAGAGATACCATACAAACAGAAAGAGCGCAAGTCGCCCTAGATTACCCAGTTATGCGCGCTGGCCCTGAGAGTAAGTCGACCACCTTCAAGGAATAAGTGCGCACTAACTCTGATATCCTATCGTGTGTCTGTGATATCACTGAAGTTATCTTCCATTCTTGGTTGCTGATAGAAGTGGCACTCGTCCTGTCCGCAGAAATAGCTGGTTCATCAGTAGGAAAAAATGGAACGAGCTTTTCCAAGTCGCTTTAATTGATGTTGCTATCGAGTCCTCAAAACAGAGCAAAGGCGCAAAGCCATAGGTGATGGAGTGACTCCAGTCGAGTCTTTCGTTCGGTTTTTCTGACTACGAGCGACTGATTCCTCTTGTGCCCGCTTGAAGACGGCTTGGGCCTGAAGCGGATGCCTGACGGCGCTGAGGACTCTTTTGATCTTGGGGGGACTCCCTCCCCCGTGCCGTCAAGGATCGGGGCCACGCGACCGTTGCGGGTGCCTCCCCAATCTTCCGCGCTCGAGCCTCGCTTGTGCAGACCGGGTGCCCCTCCGCAACGGTCGTCCTTGACTGCACTCCCCCTGGAATTCTTGGGCTTTTTGCCCGCTGCGCCAAAAGCAATGAGCTTTGTGGCTCACGGACAAATTCATTCTCAGAACACCAGAACAAGGGGACCAAGACATGACTACGGCAACACTCGAACGACCACGCACCGAGACGACCACCAAGACTCGCACGGACATTTACACCCGCGTCACTTCCAAGATTGTGGAGGACTTGGAGCGAGGCGTTCGGCCTTGGATGAAACCGTGGAATGCCGAATTTGCGGGAGGGAGAATCACTCGCCCGTTGCGGCACAACGGACAGGCTTACAAAGGAATCAACGTCTTGATGCTTTGGGCATCCGCTGAAGAGCAAGGACTGTCCTGTCCATATTGGCTAACATTCAATCAGGCCAGGGAACTTGGAGGGCATGTCCGCAAAGGGGAGCACGGTTCACCGGTCGTCTTTGCCAGCACGTTCAAGAAGAAGGACGAGACGGATGACGGCCAGGAAGTCGAATCAGAGATTCCGTTCCTGAAGCAATACCAAGTGTTCAACGCCGAGCAATGCGACGGCCTCCCTGCTCATTTCACGGCACCGGCGGAGCCGCCGAAGGAGACGCTGCAACGGATTGAGCAGGCGGATGCCTTCTTCGCCAACACGAAGGCCGACATTCGCTATGGCGGGAACCGGGCTTATTACCAGATCACGACCGACTTCGTGCGGATGCCGCCGTTCGAGACGTTTCGCGATGCAGAGTCACACGCGGCAACGCTTGCCCATGAGCTGACGCACTGGACTCGACACGCATCAAGACTCAATCGTGAGCTTGGCCGGAAGGTGTGGGGCGACCAAGGCTATGCCGCCGAGGAACTCGTGGCCGAACTCGGTTCCGCGTTTCTGTGTGCTGACCTGAGCATCACACCAGAAGTCCGTGACGATCACGCCAGCTACATCGACTCGTGGCTGAAGGTACTCAAACAAGACAAGCGAGCGATCTTTACTGCCGCTTCCCACGCCACCAAGGCCGTGGACTTCTTGCACAGTCTGCAACCGCAGCCAACCGCTTGAAGTTGCTGCCGAATTCATTCCCCGGCTGCGTTCGTGGCCGGGGATTTCTTCTGCTCTTCCCTTCGCTCATATCAGCCTGAAAGGCGTTGCCATGTTTTTCGTTCTTTGCCCCTGCTGTGAATCTCGCGTTGAAGTTCCTTCCGATGCCACCGATCCCAAACGCCAACAGCTTTGGAACGTCATCGTTTGCGAGACCTGCGATGCGGCGTTTGATTACGACGAAGAGGATGTTCAATCCGTGGATGATCAGCCCGCCGAATTCGTCGCCTGATTCATCGAGCCGGAAGCATCAGCGGTTCCCTGTCGAAAACGACGTCACACCAATTGGACGTCACCGGGGAGTGACGTCGAGTTCTTGTTGGGAACTCGGCTACGGTGGCCGAACGGTTTGATGCGGATGGCTCCGCGAGGGAAGCGGGCGACGACTTCCAGTTCGCCGCCGAGGGCTTTCACGATGCGGCCCAGCGTGGAGAGTTGCATGTCGGTTTGTTTTTCGAGCTTGGACAGGCTGGGCTGTTTGATGCCCAATGCTTTGGCCACTTCGGATTGGCTCATGCCCACATTTTGGCGAGCCTCGCTCAGCAGCATTTCCGCCAGTAGCTCACGAGTCCGAATGGCCGCTCGCTCTTGAGTCCGCTTCGTCGTCGTCCGCTTAACCAACGCATCAAATGATTTTGCCATGTTAGTTCTCCTTGTCCTTCTTTTTCGCTTTGAGCTTGGCCAAATGTGTTTCGTAAAGCGACTCAGCTTTCGCCAGAAGCTGCCTGTAAAATCGCTTTTGGCTTTGACCTGACTTATCGCCGCCCACCAGCAGAATCGCACTCCGTTCCGGATCAAACGCGAACGCGATTCGCAGCACTTGAGCGGACGTGTCCGCCCGAAGCTCCTTCAGGTTGGCGTACTTCGACCCTTTAAGTGTGTCCGCGTGTGGCCGAGCCAACGCGGGTCCGAAGAGCTTCAGCAATTCGACCTTCGCGATGACTTCGGCTTGGCTCTCTTCGTCCAGGCCCGTAAACCAACCATCAAACTCGTCCGTCGTCGTCACGTTCCACATGAATTCGACAATAGCCTAAAAGCTATATTCGGTCAAACACTTTCTGAGGGACATCAAGATTAGGCGTCAGCGGCTCGCTGTGGGAAACACAATCTGTTCGATGACCGTGGCGTCGTCTGCCGCTTTGAGGATGTCCGGTTCGCTGGCTTCCTGAATCCAGGGGACTCGGTGAGCGTGGATTCCTCGCAGGAGTTGGGCGTTCGGGCGGTTGAGGTTGCGGCCAGTGATGCGGACGGTGTCGGTGCCGCCGAAGTGGAGCGTGATCCCTTCGGAGGGATTGAACTCCACTTTGCGGAGCCAGCCGTAATCGAAGGCGACCGAGTTGCCGTCTTTCAACCGAAGTTCGAGCATCGCCGCTCGATCCTTCACGCCACGCAGGAAGCCGAAGGAGGCGGAGGCTGCCTGCGGGGATGCTGTGCGGACCCGGATTGAACCCGTTATGGAGGCTGCTGTGACATCCGTGCTGGGAAAGAACGAGCGGGCTTGGTTCGAATTCCTGACCGATGCCCACACCAACTCGCCGGTGCTAC
>JAPLNX010000174.1 GCA_026400935.1 Planctomycetia bacterium
CAGGATCGACCGCAACCTCAACCTTTTTTCTCGCCGCCATGCCAGAATGACTCCCTTCCAAGAGGTCTTTCTCCCGGGCGCAAACGCCGTGCCAAACTCAAGTGTCTTTTAAAGTAAGTGCCATTGGGCGTCAGCCCCCGGACTCTTCAGACGCGATTGTGGCTACGATTCCAAGCTATGCGAGAAAACAGTCCGGGGCACCAACGGTCGCAACAGACTTGTCGTGGAAGTCGGGCCGGGCGCATGAGGCTGATAACGCATCACTTCTTGGCCGGAAGCTCGGCGAAGACTTTTGGTGTGTCGGTTTCATTGATCGAGTGATAGCCGCGGCTGACTGTGGTCTTCGGGCCGTTGGCGATGACGAGCGTGAGGTCGGCGTCGGGGTTGATACCCCAGGTGTTGGGGCCAGTCTTCTCGCCGGGATAGACGCACCAAGTGGTGCGATTCAGTTTGAGCGATTCTTGCACACGCGGCAGACGCTCTTTCGTCTTCGCCACATCGTCGGCAAGCCAGACCACGATGATGTCGATGTCCATCCGATCGGAGTTCAGTTTCTCGTCGAGCGTTTTGATGAACCGCGCCATCGGTCGCGAGAATTTTTCAGCAGGGACGAAGACATACACGGTCGGCTTCTCTTTTCGCTCGGCGATGAACTCCACCTCTCTGCTGGCTTGATCTCCGGTTGCAACAAAGACCTTTAGTGCGTCGAGCTTCTTCTCTGCCCCGGGTCCAGAAACTAGCTCGGCACGAGCGACGTTAATCAACGCGACAAGACTCAACACGACAACGAACAGAAAACACTTCATGACGAACCCCAGATCGAGTGACGAAATCGAGACAACCACGCGGCGAGATGTTCCCCACACGATTGTCGGCGATCAAGGTTAATCCAACCGATCTCACCAGCGTATGGACGATGGCTGGCCTCATCTGCCAGCGAAATCGTGAGGCGAATGTGGGGCTGCAACAACTCAAAGCCGTTCGTAGAACGAGAACGATTCGCGACCTCATCGGGCAGACTTTGCACCGGCAGCAAACCTCCAAACGGTGCACACAAACAAAGATGTTCTGGAGTTGTCGAAGCGCGCGGATGAATGCGTTGTAATCGTCCAAGGACGTCACCGCGTCCATGCAGATGCACGACGACCGGTTGCTCAACCGATGACTGGACGATGGCGAGATCTTCCTGAGGCACTGTGGCAACGAACTCACGCTGTGACGGATCGCCGATTGACAGTAACTCGGCCCCTGCCGGCACAAACGAACCCAGCAGAGTGGCCAATTGGCGGCTGCTGACGACACCAGCAAGCGGGGCACGCAACGTGAGCCGTTCCACTTGTCCAAATCGCTCGGCCACTCGGCGCTGCAGCGAATCGCGTTGCTGTTGTTCGATTTGACCGGTAGCGGTGTCGTGCTGTTCGACCGCCAGCCGCTCACGTAATCGCGACTGTTCGATCGCCAATTCCAGATCGTGCATCTCTCGTTCGAGTTCTTGATTCTGCAATTCGATTAGCGGCTGGCCTGTGATCACCACATCGCCCTCTTGGACCAACACTCGCATCACAAACCCCGCGCTTTCCGAACGGACGACGGATCGCGAAGTGAACTCGATTACTCCCGGAGCCGTATTGGTGAATGGCCAGGGAACGAAAAGTAGTACTGCGACACACATCACTGCGATCACGGTCAAGCGTGGAAGTAAACCGAATCGCACGCGATTCGGCTCTAACGCACGTCGCCGGACAGAGTGTGCCAGTCGAGCCAACGTTGAACGCAGCCAGCTCACCGCGATCAGCATCGACAACACCACACCCAAACCATGCCAATACATCGACGCAGCAACGATGATTCCGGCCATCACAGATAGGCTCCACAACCACGTCGCGAATCCGTAGACCACCAATAGCCACGATGGTCGTTCGCCTGACGACGAATCACTCAACAACCAACGAGCGGCGAATTGCTGAGCCGCTTTCTGCCCGCGTGCGTAAAGATTCGGCACGCGGCAAAAGTCGGTGAGGATGTAGTAGCCGTCGAACCGCGACAGTGGATTGATGTTGAACAGCACGGTCGTCACGCCAGCCATCACTGCAACGTTATCGAAGAAATGTTGTTCTAGCGGCGAATCCATCTGCCCAGCGACGAGCACCGCCAACGCCGCAATCGCCATCTCGGCATACATTCCTGCCGCCGCTGTTTGAATCCGAGGCCATCGCGACGCGAATCGCCAACAGCTCGTCACATCCACATAGGCGACCGGCGCGAAGAACATGAACGCGATCCCCACTTCACGCACTTCGCCCCCGTGTCGTTTGCAGACCAATCCGTGCGCCGCCTCGTGAATCGTTTTGAGCACCACCCACGCCAACCCCAAGCTGAGCCAATTCGACGGCACCAAAATGTCTGCCGTCGAAGCCACAAAGCGAGGCCAATTCACAGCAACCTCTGACCCCGCGATCGAGAGCAACACCAGCCAAACAACGAACGCCGTCTTGCCGAACAACCAATCGACCCACGGCAGCGCCCGCGCGCACCAATGATCCGGACAGCCCAGCGGGATGCGAATCGAGAGCAGACTCCATTGGATCTTTCGCTTCGGCAGCGGAGCGGTCAAATTCTGTGAAACATCGGCGAGCGGGGCGGCGTCAGCTCTCCGGTGAGTGGCGATGTCATCTGAAAACCGGGGGGCTAACGCCGCCCCGTTCGCCTGAGCTTCGCTCACGCTCGCCATTTTCAATAAGCCGTTTTGCAGACCCCACTGAATCACCGCCAACACATCCGCCTCGCTGAAGGAATCCGTGCCCAGCGCGCGGTTCGCCGACTCCGCCACTTCCGGCAACGAGCATCGTCCGTCGAATTGGGACAACAGCGCGTACTCGGCAAAGCCGACGCGAAAGAACTTCCGCCGCTGCGGATCTTCCACGTGGAAACAGCTTCCGTCGGTGTCCGCCGTTCTCGTCGCGCTGAGATCCGCTCGCCAACAAAGCATCGGCTGCGTATTAATTGCACTGGGCATGATATCTCGATCGTCTCGACTACCGTTCTTGGGCTGCATTGATAGTTGGTTATTGGTCGTCGGTCATCAGTCATTTTACGGATGACCAATAACCAACGATCAATGACCAATGCCCCCTCTTTCTAAGCGCCCCACCACAGTCGGACCTTATTCCACGTGCGGTGAAACAACCGCCAGCCCAACGTCGATTGACCTGCCGCCAACGAGACTCGGCCACGCATTCCCGGCTTCAATTGAGCCGCGTCGTTCGGCAGTTCGATCTCGCCGACAAACACCTGCTGTTTGTTCCGCAATTCGGCACGCGGGCAGATCCGTTTCAACGTGCCGTCGAGCCGCTGATTCGGGAACGCCTCCAAGCGAATCGTGGCGATCGTGTTCGGCGGGACGTTCGCGAGTTCCGATTCCGGGATCTCCACCTCGACGATCATGCGGTCCAGTGGAGCGACCTCGAAGAGCGTTTGCCCCATCGACAGCCGCACGCCCTCCGCTCGCTTGAGTTCGCCGCTGACCACGATCCCGGCGATCGGACTGCGGACTTCGAGGTTCTCGCTGCGATGATCCAGTAACTTTGTCGTGAGACTCAGCCGTTCCATTTGCAGTTTTGCAAGCTGTGCCTCACCAAACTTCTGATCGGCCAGATGTGCGTCTCGTTCTTTCGCCGCTCGTTCGTATTCCGCCGCGTTGCCGGCCAATTCCCAACGGACCTCTTTGCCGTCCATCTGCGCGAGCACTTCTCCCTCGGCCACCGTATCGCCGACCTCGACCAACGCTCGTTCCAACGCCCCTTCAAACGGAGCGGCCACAAAGCGCCGAGTCACCGGCTGCAATTCGCAATCGCAATTGACCCCATACGGTACCGGCACGGCCATCGCGACGGCGGCCAGTGCGCTGAGCCCGACGATCCCTTTCGATCGAGACCAGAACGTCGGCTTCGGTGCGTGTTGTTTAACCGCAACGCCATCGGCGTGCGCGCGGGGCATTACCACTTCTGCGCCCACGCCGATGGCGTTGGCGTTAAACATCGCGTTTGTGTCGACGAGGTCGTGCTGACACGACCACAACTCGGCACACGCCGCGACCAGCGGTAACCAAGCGGCTGCCGCCGTTCGCACGTCGCCGAGATTCTCCAGCAAAACCAGCAACACCAACGGCGAAGCACGCCGAGGGAGCGTGATCGCCGCCACCTGCGGTGTGTTGTCGCCGTCGAACGAACCGATCACTAGACCTTCCGAAATCAGGGCCTTCGCGGCGAACTGCCGCAGCAGATGCAGTCGCTCATCGCCGAGCCCCTCTGCCGGAAACGTGATCCCGATCAATCGCGCCGGTTGCGTCGACGTCCGCGGCTCGCTGACTAAGACGCCGGGCGACGGCAGCGCGTCGACCGTGAGCTGTGCCGCGCGTTGCAACCATTCGGGCCACGAGACCGCCGTCGCGGTTGCCGCTCGGAGTTCGTTCGCCGGCAACGGCCGCGCGAGAATCACCTTTGTCGGAGCCGACTCGGGATTCGCGAGATGCACGGAAAAGCCGTTGGCGGAGGAGGTCACGATCGCGCTCCTCAGGGTGTCCGCTTGGCGGAGCGAGCCGGATCGGTCACTGCGGGAGCGGTCGGAGATGTCAGAGATGTCGGCGTTTTGTCCGACAACATCAGCACGCAGCGATCGCCGCTGCGGCAAGTTCCTCGGGAATTCGGAATGCGGACTTTGACCCGCACTGTGCCACTGCGAGCGTCGGTCACACGCGACACGAATTCGACCTCCGCTATGACCGGAGTTTCCGATGACGCGAACAAGACTTGAACCGCACGACCCGCATGAAGCTGACTTGCCTGCACGGGCCGCAGCGAAAACGTCGCCAGCAGCGGATCGAGTTGCACGACGGTCACGACCACCGGATCAGTCGCCGAGACGAACTCACCCACTTCGCGATGCACTTTCGTGACGACCCCCTTCAGCGGCGATCGAACAAACTTCCGCTCGAGTTCCAATTGAATCCGTTCGAGTTCCAGCTTGCGGACGATGAGTGTCTCTTGAGCGGTCAGCACGCGCGCGGCGGCGACTTCTTTTTCCATCACCGTTCGCTCAAGCTCTTCCGGGCGAGCATTTCCGTTTCGAACCAACGCGTCAAATTTTTCGGCCCGGCTCGTGTGCAATCGCAACTCAGCTTCCGCGGAATTCACTGCACCGCGTGAAGCGAAATTCTGTTTCGCGATTTTCAGCGAGGCTTCGACCAATTCCTCGTCGAGCTTCACGAGTGGTTGCTCGGCTTCGACAAGATCCCCTTCGCGAACGAGTACCTCGCGAATGATCCCCATGTCGCTGGTCGCGACTTGAATGGTTCGATACGGCTCAGCAAAAGCTTCTTGCTGATCGGTGTTGGCGGAAGCGGATGTGGTCAGCGGCGACGAACCGGTTGGGCGCGAAGTCGGCTGAGTCGACGAATTAGCCGCGATCCCTTTTGAGGGAACCTTTGCGTCACCGGCTCGTAGCCCGGCACACAGAGCTATCACGACGAGCACTGCCGTGCTTCGTCGAATCGTCACGATCGGCATAATCTGATCGGCCCTTAGACCCGCGCAGGTCGGTGGTCGGAGCGCACCGGTAGCACTCAAGTCCTTCTCTTTTCGAGCCGTCACGACAGCGGCCTTCAGTGAACTCTTGCAATCAGACGACTTGCCGTGTCGTTGCTTAGAAGTTTTCCAAATGTAGGACGCCAACGTAGGCGAGTCGCTCCGCGACTCGCATCCCAAATGTCAACCGCCTCCCGACGTCACGTTTCCCCGCGATCGGCCACGCATAGGGAATCTCAGTTGCGGAGCAACTGAGCTACGGGGAGGCGAAGCCTCGTCACGCCATGATCTCGCGGACGACGCGAGCCGGTTGCACGCCGGTCAGTTTCTCTTTCAAGCCGTGCTCGTTGACGAACAACTCTTCGTGATTCAGACCGAGCAAATGCAGGATCGTCGCGTGATAGTCAGGAACGCTGACGCGGTTTTCGACTGCCGCGAAGCCGAGATCGTCGGTCGCTCCGTAAGTCGTCCCGCCACGAACTCCACCGCCGGCGAACCAGCAGCAGGCCGCGTTCTTATTGTGATCGCGACCCGCTTTCCGTTCGTCTTTGTCTTTCGGCAACTGAGCGATCGGCAGCCGCCCGAATTCGCCGCCCCAGATGATCAGCGTCTCGTCGAGCAGTCCGCGTTGTTTCAGATCTTGCAACAGCCCGGCGATCGGCAAATCGGTGCGATCGCAAGCGGCCTTCATGTCGGTCGCCAGTCCCGTGTGGTTATCCCAAATCTGCGCATTGATGAAGAGTTGCACGAAGCGGACGCCGCGTTCGACCAAACGGCGAGCGATCAAGCAGCGTCGCCCATACGAATCGGTCGGCGGACTGCCGATGCCGTACAGCGCTTGCGTCTGCGCCGTCTCCTGCGACAGATCGAGCGCATCGGTCGCCGACATCTGCATCCGCGCGGCGAGTTCATAACTCGCGATGCGCGCATCGAGGTTCGGCTGAGCCGGACGCTGCCGCTGATGCAGTCGATCGAGCCGGCTGAGCAAGTCCCTTTGCAGCCGCGCGATCTCCGGCGAGTCGGCCACTTCCGGACGGAGATTCAACACGGGCGAACCGACCGAGCGGAACCGCGTCCCTTGATAGATCGGCGGCAAGAACCCGGCGTGCCAGTTCTCGACGCCGTTGATCGGCAGCCCCAACGGATCATCGAGCACCACATAGGCCGGAAGATTTTGACTCTCGCTTCCCAACCCATACACGACCCACGAACCGAGCGTCGGATAACCCGACGGCATCTGCCCCGTCTGAATGATGTACAGCGCCGGCTCGTGCGTGATGTTCGTCGTGTGCAACGACCGAATGAGCGCGATGTCATCGACGTGCCGCGTCAGATGCGGCAACGCATTCGAAACCCACATGCCGCATTCGCCATGCTGAGCGAACTTGAACGGACTCCGCATCAACGCCCCGGCGTCCGCGACGTTCTCGACCTCGCCCGCGATCTTGCTGAAGTACGCCTCGCCGTGATGCCGATCGAGTTCAACTTTTGGATCGAATAGGTCCATTTGACTCGGACCACCATTCATAAAAAGGTGGATGACCGACTTCGCCTTCGCCGAAAAATGCGTCGGCCTCGACCGCAAATCGGGCGAGCCTCGCTGCTCGGTCGCTCGCAGATCATCGCCAAAGAGATGCAACAACGCCGCCGCGTTCAGCCCGGCAGCGATGCTCGTGCCGAAGCTGCGGCGACCGATTGTCAAGTCGTGACTTTGTTCGCAAATTGTTTTCATTCCGACCTCGGTGTTGTGAAATCCAATGTAACCCGAAGCTTGAGCGAGGCGAACGCTCAATCGGCCTTCCACATCATGTCCTCAGTTTCAAAATCGCTTGAAGCGTCCGCTCTCGCTCACGCTTCGGGTTACATGCAATCTCAATCAACGTAAAGAAACGTGGCCGAATTCATGAGCGTGTGACATACTGTCGCCAGTGCGCGGCGAGCGGCATCCGTTCTTGAAACTGCTCCCGCAGACGACGGCCTCGACCATTCGTCGGTCAGCCGTTCCAAAGATTGCACACAGGCGTCTTGTTCGTCACCGCTCGCAGGCCGGCTGAGAGCGATGGCGTAAACGTGCTGAACCTGTTGCTGCGGATCTGCTCCGGCCTCCCGAAGCACTCGATCGGCGAATTGCCCGGCGAGTTCTCTGACCCCCGCGTCGTTCATCAGATGCAGTGCTTGCGGAGCGACCAGTGATTCGGAGCGTTGCAAACAATTCGGATTCATCGCGGGCAAATCAAAACTCTCCAGCAACGACGCGGGATGTTTGCGAAGCTGCTGCACGTAAACGCTCCGCCGCTTGCCGCTGAGCACGAGCCCGTCGGCGCGGACTTGAACCGCATCCGCCGGACCAAATCGCGTTTCGTTCAACTGTCCCGCGACCAGCAGCAACGTATCGCGTAAAGACTCCGCTTCCATCCGCCGCATCGGCATCCGTGACAACAGGCGGTTGTCGGGATCGAGTTGTTCGTGCTCCGCCTTGACGAGCGATCGCTGACGGTACGTATTCGAGGTCATTATCGTGCGATGCAGCGCCTTCAAACTCCAACCGCGTTGCACGAACTCGCGCGCGAGCCAGTCGAGCAATTCCGGATGCGTCGGTCGATCGCCGGTCTTGCCAAAGTTCCCGACGCTGCGAACAAGCCCCACACCGAAGTGATGTTTCCACACGCGATTGACCATCACCCGCGCCGTCAGCGGATGATCGGCCCGCGTCAACCAGCGAGCGAACGCCAACCGCCGCCCGGTCGATTTCGCCCCAGCAAATGGCGGCCGCGCCCAGTAACTCGAAGCGTCAGCGAGGGCGGACGCTTCACGAGACTCTGTTCCCGAATCCGGAGCGTCAGGGAACGCTCGCCCTCGCTCACGCTTCGGGTTACTAGGGCGACACAGCACCGCTGGCGGGCCGGGCGATACGAGCGAGCCGGCGATGTTGTGATCGCCGCGACGATAAATGTAAGTCGGCGATGGATCACCTCGATCCCACAGCGCCATGATTCGCGGTTCAGGACCACGTTGCGCTTCAAGCTCTTTAAACCGCTTTTCAACGTCAGGCGATTGCGGGCCGGCCTTCAGCGCATTGATCTCGTCGAGCAGTCGTTCCCGACGAGTCCGCTCGGCAGTCGTGACGTGCGGCAGATATCGCTCGCCGAATCCGGCGCTCATCGCTCCGCCGTAAGAGATCAACTCCGGCTTCAACCAGTCGTGTTCGTCATAAGCGCCTTTGAAGATCGCCACCAAACGGTAGTAATCGCGCTGCGGAATCGGATCGAACTTGTGACTGTGGCAGCGAGCACATTTCATCGTCAGCCCCATCACCCCCGAACCGATGACGTCGATCACATCGGCCATGACCTCCAACCGATCGGGCACGAAGCCGGTCAAGTTGGCCCATGTCGGATCGGGAGCCATCCGCAGAAACGCCGTCGCCACGAGGTTGTCTTCAAGCTCCTGAGTGATCTCCGCCGCGTGCTCGTAGTCGGCGAGATCATCTCCCGCGAACTGTTCCTGCAAGAAGCGGTCATACGGCTTGTCGGCGTTGAACGATCGAATGACGTAATCGCGATAACGCCACGCGAACGGACGCGGCAGATGTTGCTCGCGCCGCCCTTCGCAGTCGGCGTATCCCGCGACGTCGAGCCAGTGCCGCCCCCAACGCTCGCCATATCGCGCCGACGCCAGCAGCCGGTCGATCAACTTCTCGTAAGCATCGTCCGCCCGATCGGCGAGGAACGCTTCGACCTCAGCCGGTTCCGGCGGCAGACCGGTCAAATCAAACGCCGCTCGCCGAATCAGCGTCAGCCGATCCGCTTCGGGCGACAACGACAAACCTTTTTCTTCGAGCTTCTGCAACACGAACGCGTCGATCGAATTTCGGACTCGATCGGCGTGCTTCACGTTCGGCGCGGTCACGGCTTGAGGCGGTTGAAACGACCAGAAATCCCGATCCTCCGCACGAACCAGCGGATCGGTCGCCGTCCCCGCGACTTCCGGTTCCTCGACCGCTTCCGGAGCACCGAGTTCAATCCACCGCGTGAGCTTGCTGAGTTCTTCCGCTTCCATCGGCTTCACGGAAACCTCAGTCAGCCGTGATCGCGGCGGCATCTCTTCCGCTCGAATTCGTTTGAGCAGCAAACTCTCATCCGGCTTCCCCGGCACAAACACCGGCCCCGATTTGCCTCCCTTCAACATCGCCGAGCGAGTTCGCAGATCGAGCCCCGCTTCCTGTTTCTGCCGACCATGACAGGCCGTGCAACGGAGCAACACGATCGGGATCACGTCATGCTGAGAGACTTCTAGTTTATTCGGGGCGACCTCTTTCCCCATCGTCGCTCCGCCGTCGATCCAGCGCCGAACGAGATCGACTTCCCGATCGCTCAACGCCTCTTTTTTCTCCGGCGGCATCTCGCGTTTGTGAACCAACTCGAAGAGCCGACTCTTCGCCGAATCACCCGGCACAACAACCGCTCCCGACTCGCTCCCCTTCCGAATGCCCGCCGCGGTGTGCAGAGATAACTCCCCCTTCCGCACCTCCGCTCCATGACACCGAAAACATTTGGCTTTGAGCAACGGTTGCAGGTCAGCTTCAAACGACACACGTTCTTTCTGTGCTTCACCAGCTGATACAGCGCCGGTCACGAAACCAAGCACGACGAGAACCCGAACGAGCGTGTGATGCCAGCAACTCATGAATGTCTCTCGACGCAGGCGAACTCAAATCACGCTCACGACCCTTAAGCGAATTGGCGAGCCGTTAAATGATAACGTGGCAGACAACTTGTATTCAGAAATGTGTTGAAGTCGTAGCGTCACTTCCCACGATCTCTGCGCGTCTACTTGAATTTTGTCATTCGTGCTCGCCAGAAAAAGCCTCGTTCTATTTGAAATTGATGCCACTTCGATCGTTTGTCATCTCGCTGGAACGTGCCGATATATCGCCGCTTGCGAGCGCACTTTGGCTCCCATACAACCCCGCCTGCCCTGCGCTTGAAATCTTGTAAACCGTCTGCGACGTCCTCTCCACCGAACACAACACGGAAACGGTTGAAACGGAAATGTGCGAGAGGCGGTACAACGGTTTGGTTTTTTGAGCCGTACCTCTGGTTGCGGCGATCGCGCGTCACATCAATTTGTAAATGGAATTAACATGAAAGCTTTTCTTCGAGTCGGAACGGTCTTACTCGCGTTGTCTACGGTGTTAATGTCGCAATTGTGGTTGCGAGCTGCTGAAGAAGAGGCGGTTCCCACGGATCGGCTGCTGCCAACAGACGTTTCGGTCTATGTGTCGATCCCCAGTGTGGATGATCTCAAGGCTCGATTCGGCAAATCATCTTTGGGTGAGATGACTGAAGACTCGGCGTTCGAGCCGTTCAAAGCCGAACTCACGAAAGCGTTCGAGCATGTCTCCGGCGAGATCGAACAAAACCTCGGCGTCACACTGAAGGATCTGCTGCAGGTTCCCAGTGGCGAACTCGCCTTTGCGGTGATCACCCCACCGGGAAAGAAGATTTCGGGAATCATGTTTCTCGATTTCGGCGACAGCGAAAAGACGATCGACGCGCTCATGGAAAAGGGTGAGAAAGCACTTGCCGAGCAAGGTGCCAGCAGTGAAGACGAAGAGATCGACGGAACCAAAGTCACCGTCTGGACAATCAAGAAAGACGATGACGAAGAGGAAAAACCAAACCAACTGGTCTACTTCATCAAAGACACGATGCTCGTCGTAGCCAGTGATCTCGATACTGCGAAAGGCGCGCTGACACGCTGGGATGGTAAGCACTCCGACACTTTCGCTGACAATGACAACTACAACTTGATCCTGAAGAAGTGCCAGTCCGAAGATGACGACGGATTGCTGGTGTGGTACGTCAACCCAATGGGTTTGGTGCAAGCAGCGCTTACTCAAGTTGCCGCTGCGAATCCTCAAGCCGCATTATTCATGGGCTTCACCGAACCGTTGGGAATCAACGGGATTAAAGCGGTCGGCGGTTCAGTCGATATGGCGACCGAAAACTTCGACAGCACCAGCAAGACCTTCATGTTGATCGAGCAGCCAACCAAAGGTCTGCTGAATGTGTTCCAGTTTCCGGCTATCGAACAAAAGCCACCGCGTTGGGTCACCACAAATGCCAGCGCCTGGTTCTCGCTGAACTGGGATATCGCCGGTGCTTTCACGGCTGTCGAAACGATGGTCGATATGTTCCGAGGTCCCGGTTCGACGGCAGCCGCGATTGACCAGATTGCTCAACAGGAACCGAAGGTTCATTTGAAGAAAGACGTGATCGACGTCATCTCTGGCCGCATTCAGTTCGTGATGGAATCCGCCAAGAAAAAAGACGACAAAGAGGGCCAAGACCGAGTGGTCGTCGCGTTGGGTTTGAAGGACTCCAAGAAGTTTAAAGCGACGATGGCCAAGATCGCGAAGGCACCGGGCTTCCCAGCAAAGGCACGCGAGTTCCAAGGTTCGACAATTTACGAATTTGAAATTCCAGACTTCAGCGGCAGCGGCGAACCGAAGTCAGGTGGCGTCGCAATCGGCCCCGATCAACTCCTCTTCAGCAACGACGTCACTGCCGTCGAAGCGATGCTGCGAGGCGACACGGACGGCGATGCGCTTGTCGATTCGAGTGCCTACAAACAAATCGCCGAACACTTGCCGGCGAAGACCTCGATCGTGAGTTTCTCGAAGCAAGATTCGCAGATCGAAACTTTGTGGGAAGCAGCCCGCAGTGGCCAACTCGGGGCAGCCTTCCCAGATCTCGACTTCTCCAAGCTGCCCGATTTCGACGCTGTGAAAAAGTACTTGCAACCAAGCGGTTCTTACACCGTACCCGAGAAGAAGGGTGTGCTGTTTGTGAGCTTCAGCACGAAGAGCAAAAAGAAGTAGTACGTCGAAACAACGTGGCATTGGCGGCTCGCCTGTGTGGTCCTCATTGAGGCACTCACAGGCGAGCCGTTTTTGTTTTGAATCTTGCAAACTCACGACTCTTGCGCGACTGACCAGCCTGAAAGAGCTGATTTATTTATTCGGTCGGCTTTGCCCCTTTGTGTTGATGTTCGGGAACCCCAAGTAATTCGGGATCGGTGGAGTTGTCGCCAACAATTTCAGGAATTGGTCGGATATCAAGCCACTCAGCGAGCGTGATCTTGCTTGGATCAGGAATGTGAAAGTTCCCCGGAACGAGAATCGGTCCCAACCATAGCTCTGAGTTCTCCATCAAGACTCGATCACGAATCCGCAAGCCGTAAACGATACCGTAATGGATCGATCCGTTGACCGCCTCACCGACTCTGGCAGCGTTGGTCTCCACATAAACGATGCCGTTGAGCGCGGCTTCGGTCTGATTGTCGTAGTCGCCGAGCCGATACTTCGCGATCCAGCGTTCGCCCGATCCAAGCACTTCCAACTCGGTCGGCATGTCGCTTGGCAATGGACTCGTTCGATCGGTGGTCCGCCGCGTGAGCAAAACATTCTTCATGATGTCGTCCGTGAAGAGCGACGGCGTGGATTGCGATGCACGTTGGATGTCCAAGCAAATGAAAAGTTGCGTACCTGGCAGCGATTCCTTGAGATTTACGAGGTGATCTTGTTCATCGATCAACGACAATCGCAAAGTCGCAGTCCGATAGAAGCCGCCGTTGAAGAGCTTCTCGTTCCGCTCATCGTTGCCGCGATAATAAGTCCCTCCGAATTGCAGCGTTCCTGGTATGCGAATCGGTTGCAGGTTTTTCCCGGAAGGAATCACCGACTGCCCAGGAGCAACTGCCTCACGCAACTTGATCTCGGTCGAAGCTAGCTTTGCCGACTGCCTCATGCTGAATTCCACAACGTCCCACATGACGCCGCTCAGCAAACCGATGAGCAACAGAATGGCCGAAACATGCTGACAAACTCGCCAGACTTTGTGTCGCCAACCAGTCGACCATCGCGTGTGATCAACCGAGATGCGACGAATGCGATCGGCAATACCGACCCCGATGGCGAAGCACAGGAACAAATAGATTTTGATCTCGCGACCAACCACCGACAGTCGCTTCCACAAGTCCTCGCCATAGCGTGTCACAAATTCGCTCGCTCCCGATGGTGGAAGTTGCTCCGACCACGGTGTCCCCAACTTGACCCAGAGCTTGAGTGTGTCGACTTCTTGTTCCGACAGCCGGCCACCTTCTTTCGGCATTGCGATCGCGCGATCGTCCGTCGTCACTCGTCGCAATAACTCACTCTCTTCGATCGACTTTCCTGCTAACGATTTTCCCGACAGACCACCTAGCAGCGCATGAGTCTTCTCGTCGAGCCTCAAGCCACCTTGTTGCTGAGCCGGTCCATGACAGCTCCAACATCGCGCTTTGAAGATCGGCATCACCTCGCGTTGAAAGTCGAACTCGACAGTTTTCGGCGCTTCGCGAGAACCACAGCCCGCCAGCACGAGAATGCAAAGAGCAGACCAGAGAAAACGTAGCCTCTTCAATGGGGGTTGGTTCACAAACACGCTCCTCGGCTGACCCGCAAAATGTGATGCAGGCAATGCCAATCCGTCAGAAAACGCTCGCGTTCGTTTCTCAAAGATTCCACCAAGTGGACGCGGAAAACATTGACACCAACCCCACCGAATTTGCCTCGGTGGCTTTAGGGCTTTTGCACGACGCTGGCTTCACTCGTAGTGCAACGGCCCGTTTCCACCGAGACAAACTCGGTGGGGTCGGTGCTATTCGTACCCTTGCGCGGAATAGCCGTTTCGGCCGCCCATTCGGTTTTTGGAACAGTCTAAACGGCTACTTCGCTTCCAGCTTGAGCTTGCCGTTGTGACGCACGAAGTACAAATCAAACGCGATCTCGAACGCAATGTCGGGGCGTCCCGCAAATACGATCCGCTCGCAGAGTTCTCTCGCTGCAATGCGAGTTCGTTCACGTCCTGCTTTCCCGGCAAGTTGATCGGCCGTCTGTGAATTGACCCAAGCAAAGATTGCGGCGGCCAGTTGCTCGCGCTGCGGTTCAATTCGTTCACGCAAGGCGGTCGCGTATTCCGGAGACGTGCTGAGATAAACCTTCGCGGAGAATGAGTTCTTGTCTTCAGGCCTACCGAGGTTCAAAGAGACGTTGCCGACACGAGCAAACGCCATGTTCGGATTCGCGGTCGGCAGCGGTGCGGGTGATTCGCATCGTTGAGTGAGCAGCCATTCGTAGAGAGCTTCGTCTTTATATGTTTCGGTCCAACTGTCGTGACCCGCATCGGGATAAACGGTGAGCTTGGGTGTCCCGCCTACCTTTTGAATGGCCGACACCATGTCTTCGGACAGCTTCAGCGGTACCCCAACATCCTTTGCACCGTGAAACACCCAAATCGGAATGTTCTTTAGTTGCGCCGCATCATCGGGATCACCACCACCGCAGATCGGAACCACGGCTGCAAACCGACTCGGATAGCGAGCGGCCAATGTCCAAGACCCAAACCCACCCATGCTCAAACCCGTCAGCGATACTCGCTGCGGATCAGCGTTGAAGCGAGTCAGAACATCGTCGAGTAATTCCGCCAGCAACTGCTGCTGTACGTCCCCCGGCCACCATTGATCCTTCGGGCATTGCGGTGAAACCACGATGAATGGGAAATCCGCCCGCTCCTCAACCAACTTCGGCGGCCCATGCACTTTGACCAGCTTGAGATCATCGCCTCGTTCGCCCGACCCATGCAGAAACATCATTACCGGCCACTTGCGATGGTCCTTCCCATAGTCCTTCGGAAGAAACAACAGATAGCCAAACCTCTCACTCGGCAACGCTGTACTCACCAGATGTTGTTCCACTTGCTTCCCTGGCGTCGGCGGCTCGTCGGCGTTGAGCCAGCTCGGCGATAGCAACCAGAAAGCCAAGACCAGCGTTTGAATCCACTTCGATCTGCAAAGCATGTCGTTCTCCAACTCCGCGAAATGATGAAAGCGAGAAAGATAATAGTCCGCCTGTCGCATGAGAGCGAAGAACCTCAAGGCTGTCTTAATTGGGAAAATAATTTCCAACATGGACACAGATTGACCGAGCACGGGGTTCTGAAAAATGGGGCCGTGTACTAGGGTTTGCGTTCACCGACCTTTCAGACGAGTGCATCATGAAAGAACTGGCAACGATTGATCGGCATTGGACGATTATCCGAGTCCTCAGCTCGCGAGACGACGGGGCGACGGTTCAAGAGCTGGCTCAAGCCGCACGGGTCTCTGAGAAGACCATTCGCCGCGACCTCGCCGTCATGCGACGGATTGGTTTGCCGCTGAGTGAAACCGTTGGCATCCGCAACGCGAAGCATTGGAAGATGGACTCCAACCGCTTTCTTCCAGCAGCACTCCGTTGGGACGAAGCTGCCGCGCTTTACATGAGCAAGCAACTGATGCAGCCGTTGGCAGGAACCATGATCGCCGAATCGTTCCACGGACTGACCAGGAAGATCGAACTGGCCCTGTCTAACAAAGCCAAGCTGCATCTCGACCGTATCACGAAGTCGATCCAAGTCCGCTCCGACCCCAGCACCGACCACCAACCACGCAAGCATCTTCTCGACAACCTGCAACTCGCCGTAGAAGAACAACGGCTGACGTAGATCACCTACCAATCGCAAGCCGCGACCGAGCCGGTCACTCACGACGTCCACCCTTACGCACTGGTCTTCGCAAAGAACTCGTTCTACCTCGTCGCCTTCGCTCCACATCACGCGGAAGTGCGGCACTACAAGCTCGACCGCATCAGTCAGGTGGATGTGCAACCGCTGAAGTTTCCGAAGCCGCTGGATTTCAATCTCGACCAACACTTCGCCGGCAGTTGGAGCATCTACCGAGGCCGCGCCGAAAAACCCTTCGTCGTGCGAGTCCGCTTCACCGCCGAGGTCTCGCGGTACATCCAAGAAAAACGCTGGCACGCCTCGCAAAAACTGTTGCCCCAACGCGACGGCACGGTCATCGCCGAGTTCCAACTCACCGCCACCGAAGAAATCAAAGCCTGGGTGCTGAGCTTTGGAACCAAAGCCGAAGTGCTGGAGCCAGAATCGCTGCGGGAAGAGATCATCAACGGCCTGCAAGAGACGCTCGATTGCTACAGTGACTCAAAGTCTCTGACTTCAGGGCGAGCATCGACGAGCATCTCGTCCAAAGGTCGGCGGAGGGCTAAGTGATGCCCCTGCAATCAAGCTCTTGTTTCTGGGCCAAGCTGGGACGCGGCAGCTATCCCCTGGATGCTCATCCCGTGATCTGCCACTTGCTGGATGTTGGCAATGTCGCGGCGTCACTGTGGTCGGAATGCTTGAGTGATCGAACGCGTGAGCGATGGGCACGCGAGTTGTCTCTAAATTCCGAGCAGGCGGGACGATGGATCGCGTTTTGGGCTGGATCGCACGACATCGGGAAAGTCTGCCCCGGCTTTCAACATCAAGGCGGCCGATTGCATGACGTGCAGGCGGCGTTGAAGAAACTTGGCTTTGGCTTCTCGGCGAGCGCCCCGAAACCGCATGGTTTCGTTTCGACCGCAGTCCTGAGTGCGGCGTTGGCCGATGCGGCCGATTGGCCTGCGATCGACAGTCAGTTGGCGGAGCGAGTGGCACGCTGTGTCGGGGGGCATCACGGGACATTCCCCGATTCAGAATGCTTTGAGTTCGCGTCGGGTGTGTTGGGGGGAGCCGAATGGAGGTCGGCTCGACAGGAGCTTCTCGCGGAGTTGGCAGCCGCATTCCGACTGACTTCAACCGACGTCGTTCCTCAAATGCCGCACGAGAATGCGAACGCGTTTTTCTATTTCCTCGCGGGCCTAACTTCGGTCGCGGACTGGATCGGTTCGAATCAGAGCTTCTTCAAGCCCGTTGGCTGCAACACCAGCTTGGAAGGTTACGTCGAGCAATCACGACGTCAGGCAGTGCTGGCGTTGAAAGAACTGGGCTGGCTCGACTGGCAACCGCAGCGAGTTGATGCAGCGTCGTTCCACGAACTCTTTCCGCTCATTGAGTCGCCACGCCCGTTACAGACGCTGTGTGTTGAGGAAGCATCGCAACTGGATGGGCCGGGGTTGGTGCTGGTCGAAGCACCGATGGGTGAAGGCAAGACCGAGGCCGCGTTGTTTCTGGCGGATCATTGGACTCATGCCTGTCAGCAGCGCGGCTTGTATGTTGCACTGCCAACTCAGGCGACGAGCAACCAGATGTTTGGCCGCGTCTGTCGGTTTCTGGAGCTGCGGTATCCGGGGCAGACGGTCAACACGCATTTGTTACACGGACAAGCCTGGCTCTCGGACGAGTTTGATGTGCTGCGAATTCGAGCCGATGAGGCTCGCGCGAAGTTCTGTGTTTCAGACATCAGGGATGAGTCGAAAGCCCGAGTCGTCGCGCAGGACTGGTTTGCGCAGAACAAGAAGCAAGGACTGCTCGCACCGTTTGCCGTCGGCACGATCGACCAATCTTTGATGGGCGTGCTGCAAACACGGCACATGTTTGTGAGGCTTTTTGGACTCGCAGGAAAGACGGTCATTCTGGACGAGGTCCATGCCTACGACGCCTACATGTCGCAGTTGCTGGAGCGGTTGCTCGAATGGCTGAGTGCGCTGGGCTGCTCGGTGGTGTTGCTCAGCGCGACGTTGCCTCGTAATCGACGACAGCAACTCGTGAGGGCGTACTCGGGACGCGACCTGCCGGAATCCGAGCCGGAATATCCAAGACTCACGGTGGCCATGCCGGGGCGATCCGTTGTCAGTCGGCATATTGAGATTACCGAAGATCGCCGCCGTACCATCGACGTGTCGTGGCACAAGGCGGATTCACTCGTTGCCGAGTTGCAGGCGTTGCTCGGTCGAGGCGGTTGCGTCGCGGTGATCTGCAACACGGTTGGGCGTGCTCAGCAGCTTTACTCGACGATGCGGGACGTGCTGGCTGGCAGTAACGTCGATCTGTCGTTGTTTCATGCGCGGTTTCCGTTTGGTCAGAGACAGCAGATTGAACGAGAAGTGTTGAGTCTCTTCGGGCCGCCGGAACGGGGACCGCGTCCGCCACGTCCTTGCCTGCTGATTGCCACTCAGGTCATCGAGCAAAGTCTTGATCTCGACTTCGACTTGCTGGTCACTGAAGTCGCACCGGTTGATCTTGTGCTGCAACGAGCCGGTCGGTTGCAACGTCACGCTCGCCCTGCCGAACAACGTCCGCTCGGTTCACCGAAGTTCTGGCTCATCGAGCCTGACGTGGATGACACCGGTTTGCCGAACTTCGAGAACAGCGAATACGTTTACTCGCGCTATGTCCTGCTGAGGTCATACCTCGCGCTGCGGGATCGTCCCGAACTTCACCTGCCGAACGACATCGAGTCACTCGTCGAGTCGGTTTACAGCGACGAGCCGTTGCTCGTGACGGACGAATGGCAAACCGCGCTGCAACAGAGTCGGCAGAAGCACGACGAAGAAGTCCGCGAGTCAGAGTTCTACGCCAGTCAGGTCCGCATTCCGTCGCCGCATTGCGAAGACGACATCCTCGACGCCTTCAGCCGCGATCTTGCCGAGGATGACCCGGATGCCCACCCGAAGTTGCAAGCGATGACGCGACTTGCCGAGCCGTCTGTCTCTGTCCTGCTATTGTTCCAGAATGCGGATGGTTCGGAGTGGTTTCTGGACCGAGCCCATCAGCAAGTCGTTGATCGCACACACGAGCCGACGCTCCCCGCGATCAAGTCGCTGCTGAAGAACGTCGTCACGTTGTCGCACCGAGCTTGCGTCGCGCATCTGAAGTTCGGTCACGACGGCTTCGAGATGCCGGTTTCTTGGCGCGAGCACAGCCTGCTGAAGTATCACTGCCTCGTACCTCTCGACGCTGCGGGCGTGTTTCGCTTTCCCAATTACTCCCTGCGTTGGGACGACGAACTCGGAATCGTCGTCGAACGCGATCAACAACCCGGAGTCCATCAATCGTGAGCTTCAACCTCATCGACGAGCCCTTCATTCCGTGTCTCGACATGCAAGGCATGCCTTGCGAACTCAGCCTGCGAGACACGCTTCTGCGGGCAAGCGACCTTCGCGAACTGCGCGATGACTCGCCGCTCGTGACGGTCGCATTGCATCGGCTGCTGCTGGCGATCCTGCATCGAAACTTCGGCCCGGTCAGCCTGACTAAGTGGAAGGAACTGTGGTCTCGCGGACGTTTCGATGACGCCGTGCTCACGAATTACTTCGAGCAATGGCACGAACGGTTCGACCTCTTCCATCCCGAGCGGCCTTTCTTTCAGGTCGCGGAGATCAACGTCACCAAACGCAGTCCGAGTCAGCGCATGGCAATCGAATGCAATCGCGAGAACGGCGCGACGCTGTTCGATCATTCGATGTACTTGTTCCCGATCGCGATGAAGTCGAATGAGGTTGCGAAATACCTGATCGCCGAGCAGTCCTATGCGCTTGCTGGTGGAAATGCCCCGAAGGGATTCGAGCGAGCGACGAATGCGCCGCTCGCTGGCGGTGCGGCTGTGTTGGTTCAAGGTGAAACGCTGTTCGCGACGCTCATGCTAAATCTCGTTCCGCAAGAGCCAACGAAAGAGGCTGACCTGCCAGCGTGGGAGCGGGTCGCGTCACCGTGCTCTGACAGCAGCTTTCCAAGTGGGTACTCGGACTATTTCACTTGGCAAAGTCGGTCGATTCGACTTCTGAGAGACAATGATGGTCTGGTACGGGAACTTCTTCATGCCCCCGGTCGCACTCTCGATACACCAGCACCGTATTTCGATCCACACGTCGCGTATCGGCTCGATCCTAAGCTCGGAGTTCGAGCGATCTCGTTGACAAAGCGGAAAGACACATGGCGTAACAGCGCAGCGCTCCTTCAATTCGCCGACAACGATCAATTCAAAGCCCCCGACAATATTCGCACGTTGGCAACTCTTGGTTCGACAGCGATTCCTCGCGGACAGCGATATCAGTTATTGGTGCTGGGATTCTGCAACGAGACTGAAAACGCCAAGGTGGAATTCTGGCGACGCGATCGGTTGCCGCTTCCAGCCGCGTTTCTCAACGACAGAGACTTGGTCGAAAAACTGCAGAATGCGATCGGACACGCCGACGAAGTCGGCAGACATGTCCGAATGGCAGCTTGGAAGACAGCCAGCACGTTGCTTTCAAATGGTCAGACGAGTCCCGACAAGGCCCGCGTGGCCGCTCTCGTCGATTCGTTCTCGCCCGACCGGCTCTATTGGTCGCGGCTGGAAGTTCCGTTTCGCGAATTGCTCGTCGATCTGCCCGGTGAATCCGAAGGCGACACCGAGCATCAGGAGGTCGCGGTCGCTCGCTGGGTTTGCGACACGCTGAAACCGCAGGCCAGAGCCGCGTTTGATGAGACCGTTGGCAGCCTCAATCAGACCGGGCGCGAGCATCACGCTGTCACGCTCGGACGCGAGCAGCTCGAAAAAGATTTGTCGTCCGTCACCAAACCTCATCAGGAGAAACTCAATGAAGTCGCCACCGTTCACAGAGCTTGAAGACCGCTTCGTCGGTCAGTTGGCGAAGCTCGAAGCTGACGAAGATCGCGCCACGCTGGCTCAATTGCGACGCGGACTTGGTAAGGCGCTGGGCTTTGTCACCGAGCGCGATGGCTGGGTGATCCGTCGATTGCCGGATCTCACTCATCGCGAACTCACGATCTACGCATTGATCGCCAGCTTGTTCGCACAGCATCCAACTGTTGGCGGCAGCGGCAGCTTCGGCGATGCGTTTCGAGAACTCGGTCGCATCAGCCCGGCCCCTGATCGCGGTCCCAATCCTAGCGTCGAGAAACGCTTCGTCGCGCTGCTGAACTCGAACAGCGAAGAACTCGGCGACCGACTTCGTCATGCGGTGTCGCTGCTGCGGACGAACAACATCGCCATCGATTGGCGATGTCTGCTGTACGACGCGCTGCGCTGGGACTCCTCACGCCGTTGGGTGCAGATCAATTGGTCGCGCGACTTTTGGGGCTCGCGCCGCAAGCCCGAGTCAGAGCCGGATTCCGAGACCAGAACGCAAGCGGAAGCCGCAGTCGCGTCGGCTTAGGCGGACAGCGTTTTGGTAGCCACGCTCGCCAGAGCGTGGGGATTCGTCACACCAATCACCCACGCTCTGGCGAGCGTGGCTACGTCCTTCCGAACCACTTCCTTTTTGAAAGGCTTCACATGTTTGTCGAACTGCACATGCTTCAAAACTTTGCCCCGTCCTGTTTGAATCGGGACGACACCAACAGTCCCAAAGACTGTGAATTCGGCGGCTATCGCCGTGCTCGCATCAGCAGCCAATGCCTGAAGCGAGCGATTCGAGACACCTTCGGCAAATCCAAGCTGATGAAGTCGGATGAACTCGCGACTCGATCGAAACGATTTGTCGGCGAGCTTGAGAGGCGGCTGATCAAAGATCATCAGACTCCACCTTCGACTGCTCGAAGCGCCGCGATTAATGCACTGGCAGCCGCAGACATCAGGCTGGCGAAGGCGAAGGGAGGCGATGACAGCGAGCAAGTTGTCGAATTGAAGACGGAATACCTACTCTTTCTCGGTGACAGTGAACTGGCTGCTATTGTCGGTTTGATTGTGAAACACCTCGACCACATCGGCTCTGATGCCGTCACGAATGGCGTAGCGGCAGCTCAGAAAGAAAGTGACGCCAAGAAGCGGATGCCGAAGGTGAAGAAGGCTGTCGGCGATGAGATTTACAAGGCGATGCGTGAGACCCTTGATGGTGGCAAGGCCGCTGACCTAGCGCTTTTCGGACGGATGCTCGCGAACATTCCTGAGAAGAACGTCAGCGCTTCCTGCCAAGTGGCCCATGCTCTCTCGACCAACAAGGTCAACATGGAGATGGACTTCTACACGGCGGTCGATGACCTCAAACCGGAAGACAGCGCTGGAGCTGACATGCTGGGGACCGTCGAGTTCAACTCGGCGTGCTTCTACCGCTACGCCAACATCGACTGCGACGCGCTGCTTAAGAACCTGCACGGCGACGAAGACCTGACTCGCAAGACCATCAAAGCGTTCTTGAACGCATCACGCTCGGCGATTCCGACCGGGAAGCAGAACAGTTCGGCCGCTCACAACGAGCCGTCGTTCGTCTTCGCGGTCGTTCGTCAAAGCGGCTTGCAGTCGTTGGCCAATGCCTTCGTCAAACCGGCCCGCCCCAGCCGCGAAGATGGCGTCGATAAGAGCCTGATCTGCAATTCCATCGAAGCCGCTGACAAGTTCTGGGGCCGAGTGACTTCGGCCTATGGCGAAGAGGGCATCGTCGCGAAGTCGTATGTGGAGTGTCTGGCTGAAGATCCCGAACTCCCAATACTCGCCAAGAGCAAGGCCGCGAACTTTGACACGCTCGTGAAGACCGTGCTCGACAACGTTTCCTTCGGCCAGAAAGGAAAGTGAACGCCATGAGCATTCTGTTATTGCGACTGGCCGGGCCGATGCAGAGTTGGGGAATTCAAAGCCGCTTTTCTGTCCGCGACACGGGCCTCGAACCCTCGCGAAGTGGCGTCGTTGGTTTGCTGTGCTGCGCTCTCGGCCGAACTCGTGACGAGCCGCTCGATGAGTTCCTGCCAGACAAGCTCGCGATGGGAGTGCGTGTCGATCACGAAGGTCGCATGGCTCGCGACTGGCATACGGCTCAGTACGTCGCCAAGGCGGGCGGCGGTCCTCCCAAGGACTGCGAACCGTCACAGCGGTACTACCTCGCCGACGCCAGCTTTCTGGTCGCCCTGCGTGGCGAGGAGTCGTTCCTCAATCGTTTGCATGAAGCATTACAGACACCCGTCTGGCCGTTGTTCCTCGGTCGCAAAGCGTTTGTGCCCAGCGAGCCGATCTGGCAACGCGACGGTGTCCTGCCCGACGACGACATCGAAGCGGCGCTCCGTCGAGCGGCTTGGCAGCGTCCCGTGCGCCGTCACGAACCGGACTATCCCCAGCGATTGCGGCTCGTGCTGGAAATGGTTCCTTCGCAAACCGCGTCGCCTCACGAAGTGGCTGAGCCGCGTCACGACGTCCCGCTTTCGTTCGCCGATCGACGTTTCACCGTGCGGTTCGTTCGCACGACGTGGCTCGAAAACCCTCATCTCACATTGCCTCAACCGGAGTTTGATCATGTATCTGACGAAGCTGTTGCTGAATCCGTTGTCGCGGCAGGTCGTGCGTGACCTCGCCAATCCTTATGACCTGCATCGCTCGTTGCTGAGTGCGTTCCCTGACGCCGCCGACGGTGGTCCAGGGCGAGTGCTCTTTCGCGTTGAGCCGCCGCAAACATCGGACTGGTATGACGACCAACCACCCGCCCCTGTGGTCCTGCTGCAATCTGAGCAGGCTCCCGACTGGCAGAAGTCGGGACTTCATCGCGACTACTTCCGCGAACGTCTTCCCCCAAAAACACTCCCGCAAATGTTTGAAACGGGAACTCACTTGAGGTTTCGATTGCGAGCCAACCCGACCGCGAAGCGTGATGGCAAGCGGCATGGATTGTTTGAGGAGGACGCTCAACTCAAGTGGCTGCATCGCAAGGCTGAGGAGTCGGGCTTTCAAGTCGTGGATGTCACTTTAGCTCCCGAAGGCAACTCGCTGGGGACGAAGCTCAATGGGAGACGGCACGACATCACTCACTTTGCCGTGAAGTTTGACGGAGAGTTGGTCGTCGCCGATCAAGCTCGCTTCTCCGACGCCGTGAAGAACGGCATCGGCAGCGCGAAGGGGTTTGGGTTTGGGCTGTTGAGCATTGCGCGATGTGAGTGAGCGGTTGAAAAAATGATCCAGGCGAGCGGGGTGGCGTCAGCCCCCCGGTTCGTGAATTGCCATTTGACGTTCGATCCACCGGGGGGGCTGACGCCCAATGGCACTTACTTTAAAAGACACTTGAGTTTGGCACGGCGTTTGCGCCCGGGAGAAAGACCTCTTGGAAGGGAGTCATTCTGGCATGGCGGCGAGAAAAAAGGTTGAGGTTGCGGTCGATCCTGC
>JAPLNX010000155.1 GCA_026400935.1 Planctomycetia bacterium
CTACACCGGCAAACCGACACAATCGCAGCCCGTAGCTCGGTTCTGCCCACCGCACCGGCGCATCACCCGCACCACAAAAATCCAACAAGCCGCACTCCAAATCTAATGGCAGGTTATTTCTTGGTCGTGGCACTAGTCGTGGCTGACTTCAGCGTCATTAGTTAGTCAGCCGTATCGGTATCTCATTCACACAACGGAGAAATCAGAAGATGTTGAAACTCAACAAGTGGCTTGGAACAAAAGTTGGCACCGCTCGTGGGCGTCGTGCGACGTTGCCAGTGGTTGCCGAGCAATTGGAAATTCGCCTCGTGCCTGCGTTCGCTGGAATTGTTGTGGCGACGCTGGCGGTGAACGGCAACATCACGTTGACCGGCGATAATCAAAACAACGGCATTGAAATTGAAGTGACCGATGACGGGACCGACATTTTTGGCCGCGGCGACACTCTGATTAAGTTTGGCAACGCGGCACCAAGTTCTTCGTTGCATTTGTCGGACACTGACCTCGCTGCGGGAAACATTTCAGTTTCGCTCGGTAAGGGAAATGACTCGCTAGAAATCGATGTCAAGGAAGGCCACACCGCCACCGCCAAGAATGTCACCATCGACATGGGCGATGGGAACGACGAGGTGTTTTCCACCGACAGCACGGGCAACATTCACGTCGCCAGTCTCACGATCAAATTGGGAGATGGCAACAATATCCTCAGCCTTGATGCCTTCAATGGTGTAAATGACAATAATGGGCCGCCCGAGATTCATGAACCGGGTCCGTTGGCACAATTCACCGTCGATGGACCACTCACAATTACCTCTGGCAAGGGGAATGATCTCATTCGTTTGAACTCCTACTTTGAAGTGGAGCCGACACGAGAAGAATTTGATGCTTTCTTTAATTCAGAAAACAGCGAAGATCTCAATCGCTTGAACATTACCGTTGGCAGCCTTTCGATTACGACGGCCGCTCAGAATGATATCGTGGGTTTGTTCGGAGTCGGTGTCTCGGGAAATGCCTCAATCAGCACGGGCATTACGACGAGTGCGGCAGATGACGACACCGTGGTGATTGTTGATCTGGAAGTTGGTGGAAATCTCTCTGTGAAAACAGGGGGGAGCCAGGATCTTGTGGCTGCGGACTCTTTGTATGTTGACGGTTCCACGACTGTTGATACGGGAGACGGTTTCGACAAAGTCTTGATCGACGATTCGGGTTTTGGTGGTGCCGTCACGGTTCTCTTGGGTAAGGGAGACGATCTACTTCTGATCGGAGAGGACGTAGATGTCTTTGACCCAAAGAAGGTGACTATCGACGGTGGACCAGGACATGATGTTGCATCACGCATTGTGAATGAACTGCGAGCTGCCGGAGCGAAGGTTACTGGCGGCATTGTGAACGTGTCCGACTCGTTCGACGCGACACCAGTCTTGGATCGGCTGTACGCAGCCGTTGTGAAGCTGCTTCCTGATGGTGATGTTGGTTAGTTTTGAAATCAGCTTCCAGAAAACACGGCCCCCGGATTTCCGGGGGCTTTTTGTTTGTAGACCGGTCACTCCGTGACCGGAACTCTCATCTCGATTCGCTAAATCAACTCAGCAATCGGCGCACCTTGATAAAGGATTGGAACCGGGCGACCGGCGTGCATGAAGATGCGATCGGTCGCGATACCGAGTTGCCGATAGATTGTGGCGAGCACGTCGTTGTAGTGGATCGGTCGGTCCTGCGGGATTTCTGCTCGGGCGTTGCTTGTGCCCAGGATATGTCCAGTTTTCAAGCCGCCGCCGGTGAGCATGAGAGAGAAGACATCGCTCCAATGATCGCGGCCCGCTTGAGCATTGATCTTGGGCGTGCGACCGAACTCGGAAATGATCGCGACGAGAGTCGTGTCGATGAGCCCGCGTTGCGTCAGGTCGTCGAGCAACGTGGAAACCGCTTGATCAAATCTTGGCAGCAACGTGTTCTTCATCGACGCGAAGTTTCCGACGTGCGTGTCCCAATCTTGGTTGTCCGAAAAATTGACCAACGTAAACGGCACGCCCGCTTCCGCCAGCCGCCTTGCGAGCAGTGCTCGCTGTCCGAGCTTGTGATTGCCGTATCGCTGACGAGTCTCAATGGTCTCTTGCGAAAGATCGAACGCATCGCGAGTCACCGGATGACTGACCATTTCCAACGCCGTGTGTCGGAATTGATCAATCCCGGTCATCGCACCGAAGTTCCCAGCCCCGACGTTGTCTGCGGCACGTGTGAAATTGTCCAACCGTTGCAGCAAGCCTTGTCGGTTTTGGAACCGTGCGACATCGATCGCTGGCGACATCACCAAGTACGGAGGCAATTGATAAGCCGAGGCCGCGTCAGTGGGGACTGGCCCCGACTCGAACGGATCGAACGCCATGCCGAGGTGATGCGCCCCCGCATAACGAACTCGATCACCGAGTTGGCCTTTGTCTGGCACGCAGACATACGCGGGCAACCCTGGCCGACTTGCCCCGCGCACCTTGGCGACAATGGAACCGACTGATGGGGCATCGTTGCGATTCTTCGTGGTGACATTCGCTCCGGGATAGTCGTAACCGGTCAACACCCAATGGATCGCCGCCTCATGGCTGGGAGTTCCGTGATGCACGCTACGCAGCACGTTGAATCGCTGAGTCATCGCGGCCAATCGCGGCATGTGCTCGCAGACTCGATAGCCCGCAGTGGCGGTCGCGATCGAATCGAACTCGCCGCGATATTCGCTTGGTGCCTCTGGTTTCATGTCCCAAGTATCGAGCTGCGAGCAACCTCCTTGCAGCAGGATAACGATCGCTCGCTTGGCGGGAGGATTTGGATTGGTCTGCCCTGATTCGGCACGGACAGAAAGTGTTCTTCCGCCAGCAATCGCACCGATCGCCACGCCACTGGATTGAAGAAACTGACGCCGTGAAGCGAAACCGTTCTCGCGACTGTTCAACAACGCTTTTCGCATCGGGACGTCCCTTTCAATCATTCGACGGGATCAATCGCTCATTCCACCGCATCAACGTCACTGGAAGATTATCGGCTGCTGGGTCTGCTTGAGGGTGGCAAGAATTAATCTTTCGATGTAGGTGGCGGGCTTGTGGGAGTGAGTTTGGTAGGCGAGGGGGATGTTTCTTCTGAGGACGAATGCGGTATCGCCCGGCGGGAGTAAGTTAGGCTCAAACTGCTTTGGCGAAAGATTGATTCGGCAATTCTTGAGCGTCAGCAATTATGGGCGAGCAACAGTATGTCGTGTAAACGCTCTTGTTGCACTGAAACAAGCCCTATGGACTTGGTTGTCCAAAAAAAATGTAGCGACCGGTATTGTCCGTGCCGATTCGGCGTTCTCACGTTTAGAATCCAGTTCACTTCATTTTCCAGGGGATCGTCATGCCTGATTTTGATCGTTGGGTGCAGCGGTATGTGCAGAGGGTTGGCTTGGGGGAATTTCTCCGTGATGCGGCGGAATGGCTCGCGGGATTTTGCTTCGTGTTCGGTTCGATCGTCTTGCTCGTGAAGTTGCGATTGCCGAGTTGGTGGCCGAACGTCTTGTGGCTGACTGCTGCGGCGGTGCCGATCACTTGTGTTGCCTGGTGGGTCTCTTGCCGCCGACGATTGAGTCAGCGTGACGCTGTCGCGATGCTCGATCAGAAACTAGACGCGGGCGGTCTCCTCATGAGCATCAGTGAAACCGCTGACGTTGACTGGACGGCGAGGTTGCCGATCATGGAACGACTGTGGCAGAACGCGATCCCAAAACTGCGACCAGTGCGTTTTGCCAAGCTACTTACCTTTCCTTGCGTCTTCGCAGTTGCCGCGTGTCTCGTTCCTTTGAGAAACATCGACGAACCGATTGTTGAAGGTGCTGTCGCGCAACATGCGGCGCAACGACTCGAAGAGTTGATGCAGCATCTCGAAGAGGCCGAGGTCATCAAGCCGGACGAACCGGAGAGTGAGCAAATTCGCGAGGAACTCAAGAAGCTCGCGGATGAAACGACGAATCGTCCTCTGACCCACGAGAAGTGGGCGACTGTTGATGCACTTCAAGAACGGATGAAAGCTAAGCTCGAACGCTCGTCTGACTTGGTCTCACATGCAGGCGAAGCGCTCGCCACGCTGTCGCAAGCACTGAGCGATCTTTCAAAAACGGGAGAGATGAAACTGTCCGAAGAACAGTTTCAACAACTCGAAAGCGAAGTGCAAAAGGTGATGCAGCAACTCGCCAAGAACGGTGGGCTCGGCAAGATGCCAGCCGCATTGCAAAAGAGGCTCGCAGGTCTCGCAAAGAACGGAGCATTCAAACTTCCAGAGAATGCTGAGGAACGCGACGCATTACTCGAAGAATTGCAGAAGCATCTGGGCCAGGAGTCGAAGAAACTGTCCGAGCTTCGCAAGAAGTGCAAAGTATGCGAGGGCTGCAAGCCGTGCGACAAAGAGGGGGAATGCGAATCGGCGATTGCTGGCGTTTGCAATAAGCCGGGCAGCGGCGGTGTCAGTGAAGGACGCGGTGATGCAGAACTGCAATTCGGAGAAGCGTCAAAACATCAGGGAACGAAATTCAAAGAATCCGTCTTGCCACCGGGTTACCTTGATAAGCCTCGTGAGGAAGTGTTGTCCGTCACAGCGGCGTCGCCTGAAGTAAAGCCCGCCGACTCTGCCGCACGAAACGCCACTCGTGGAAATGAAGCGAGTTCTGGAAACGAAACCTGGAACCATTCCGTCCGGCCGCGACATCGCTCGGTGGTGAAGAGTTATTTTTCGGAGAAGAGCGCGGTGAAGAAACCAAACTAATCCCCAATCATGCAACCCCACCGAGCTTGTCTCGGTGGCTCGCGGGCTTTTGCACTACGTGGGTTAGGACCTCAAGTAAATATAGGCGTAGTGCAAAAGCCTGAATCCACCGAGACAAGCTCAGTAGGGTTGGCGGACATCGCTTGTTTGAAGACTAACTCGAAACTTGAGCATCAATCATAGATCGATTCAGAAAATCACCACGGAGACCGCACCTTGGACACGGACGCGCCTGCGAATGAACCGCTTCTGAAGCCGCATGAAGTAGCGGACGCACAACATTCGCTGATGTTGCTGAGCGATGGACTCAATCGGGCGATCTTGGGGCAACGTGCGTTGATCGATCAAGTCGTCATCTGCCTGCTTGCTCGCGGGCACATGCTGCTGGAAGGCTTACCGGGGCTGGGCAAGACGGAGTTGGTCAAGTCGCTGGCGGCGTTGTTGGGCTTATCGTCGAAACGCATCCAGTTCACTCCCGACTTGTTGCCGAGCGACATTGTCGGTGCGCCGATCCTCGAAGAGCAGAATGGAAGTCGAAAGCTCGTATTTCATCTCGGTCCGATCTTTGCCAACTTAGTCTTGGCGGACGAAATCAATAGAGCGACGCCGAAGACACAAGCCGCATTGCTCGAAGCGATGCAGGAACACCGAGTCACCGTCTTAGGCGAAACGCATCCTTTGCCGCAGCCGTTCTTCGTGTTAGCAACTCAGAACCCAATTGAGCTGGAAGGAACTTATCCGCTTCCCGAAGCACAAGTCGATCGCTTCACGTTCAAGATTCAAGTTGGCGGAGTCAGCAGCGATACGCTGCAGCAGATCATCAGCACTCGCAAGCGTGGTCAAGCACCTGTTCTTTCCGAAGTGATGACGGCCACCGAACTAACGCGATTGTTTGATTTCGTCGATCGCATTCATCTGCCGGAAGCGGTCGCGAACTTCATCGCCCGTCTCGTCACGGCCACTCATCCACAGCGTGCTGACTCGCCGGACGAAGTGAAGAAGTTCGTCAAATACGGATCGTCTCCTCGAGCGGCCATCGCACTCGCCGGGACCGCTCGCGCTGCCGCGTTGTTGGCCGGAAAGCCGAACGTTGGATTTCAAGAGGTGAAGAAAGTCGCCCAATGCGTGCTCGGTCATCGTTTGATTTTGGATTACTCCGCACGTCTCGAAGGTTGGACGCCGTTGAAGATTGTTGATCTGCTGTTAAGCCGAATTCCTGAAATTGCTCATCAAGTCCCCGCAGATTTGAGAGCGTGAGTGACTTTTGGCAGATCTGACTTTTGAACCCCCAAGGCTCTCGCATGTCATACCTTGATCTTTGGCACAGTTCTGCCAAACAACTTCCACGCATCCTCATCGCGTTCGTCTTGCTGTTGGGCATGAACAAAATCGCCTGTGCGTCGGGCGAAGTGTTTTCAATGGTCGGCAACGACTTGCAGGTGGATGTTGATTCCCGTTGGATTGGCTGTGGCCAGGGTGGTTACTGCCCGGTGCGGATTCGAGTCGTCAACCGAGGCCCTTCGCGCACGCTGACATTTCGGATCACCAAGTTTGCTTCAACCGCATTGCCGCTCGTGAAGCAGACCAGGGAGGTTCCGCAAAATGCCACGTTGGCATTCACTCTGTCGATCCCGATGGTGAACGCGACCACAAATGGCGAGTTACGAATTGATGAGCAACGAGGTGCGTTCGATGAGATGAAGCATTCGGTTTCATTCCCAGAACCAAATCAATGGGAGCAAGGGTATCCCGCTTGTTTGGTTGTTGCTCCTGGCACGGTGGAGCCGCAACCATTCGACGATGGGATCTCGACCTATCGACAAGTAAGTGGCATGGTTTCTGGAGGAGGCCGACCCTATTCCGGCTTTCGAACACAGAGCCTACTGGCGTTACCCGCGAGTTCATTGCCCCCATCATGGATCGACTACAGTGGTCTCGATTTGATTTCCATTCCCTTAGAGTCGTTGAAAAAGTTGGATCGCAACACACGTACGGCATTGCTGCAATGGACTCGCTGCGGTGGAACGTTGATGGTGACAGCAGTCGGCGATGCTCCGAGTGAAACGGAGTCACTCGCGCAGTCGCTTTTGGCTGACAAAGCTGCTGCGGCAAACTGGTCGTGGTCGGAATCCAAACCGGACGACCGACAGGTGGGAACAATCACCCATGTCGATCCGGGCGGAGGTGTTTCGACAATCGGGCCGCCACCGCAAAACGTTCCGGGCGAATGGCCACAAACAGCCGCTCCGTTTCGCCTGACGGATGTCGGCTTCGGCAAGCTGGTTGTGTTTCGTAACGAACCGTTTCCGGGGACGGCTCAAGACTGGTACTGGCTCCTGAAGTCGATCGGCGGAGCCACTCGCTGCGATTGGGGAAAACGCTTCGGACAATCATCGCGTGTAGGAACGAGCGACTTCCTCATGTTTTTGATTCCCGGCATCGGCGGCGTTCCGGTGGTCATGTTCTTGGTGTTGATCACGATTTTCTCTGTCGTGATCGGCCCGCTGAATTACTTTGTGCTGGCGAAGCGCAAGAAGTTGCATCTGCTGATCCTGACTATTCCGAGCATCGCATTCGTGACGAGCTTGTTGTTGTTTGGCTACACGTTGGTCGCACACGGGTTTGGAGTCAAAGCTCGTTCGCGCAGCCTGACGTGGGTCGATCAATCAGCTCAGTCCGCGGTGACGATCAATCGGCTGAGCCTGTATGCCGGGCAGGCACCATCTGCCGGAATGAAGTTCTCACGCGACACCGCCATCTTGCCGATTTGGTCCGAACATGAAGGGTTCGAGGCCGGCCAAGTCGATTGGACTGACTCGCAAGTGCTAACCTCTGGGTGGCTTCGTTCAAGAACGCGGACGCAATTTCTCACCGTAGCTCACAGCGCCGAACGAGGCCGACTCGAAGTCACACCACAGGCAGCGGATCATCTGACAGTAGCCAACGGATTTGAATGGGGCTTCCTCCGACTGGTCGTCAGCGATGATCAAGGTCGATTGTTCGTCGGCACCGACATCCCTGCCGGTGCGAGTGTGGATCTGAAACCGGCAACATCCGAGCAACTGAAGCAGTTCGCGGAAACGCTCCAGGAAAATCCGTTGGAGCTTCCCGAAGGTATCAACGGTCGCGGCCCGAACTCCTTCTTCTGGAACTCGCCAGCGTATTCCCGCCGAGGCGGCATGTATTCGCCGTATGGTACGCCGACCACGCTGTGGCATTACCAAGAAAGCCTGATGGAGCAAACGCACGCACGTCTGCAAACCGTTCCGCAATGGAGTTCTGCCGAGACCACACCCAAGCGATCGTACTTCGGCCTCACTGCCCAAACCCCAAACCTCGTTGAGTTGGGTGTCGCAAAAGCGCAGGAACTCGCCAGTTCGCACATCGTTATGGGAAAGTGGTAGTCGATGTGCAAAACTTCGCACTGGCAAACTCAGTTTCGCCCAATCTTAGACTGTTGATCGAGAGGAAATCTGAATCATGTTGAGACATCTTGCAGTGATCATGGCGTTGACCATTTTCGTGATGCCACCATCCAGATCGGTTTGGTCAGCCGAGCCTCTCATTCGAGTCGTCGTTTGGGACGAACAACAGCCAGCTCAAAAGCAGGCGTATGAGAACTTCCTCGGCAACGCGATTGCTGATCATCTCGGCAAGCAGCCTGGGTTGAGAGTCATCTCCGCGAACATCAATCAGCCGGAGAAGGGATTGCCAACGAGCTTGCTCGACAACACGGATGTGCTCGTGTGGTGGGGACATGTCCGGCACAATGACATTACGCCGGAGATGGCGAAAGACATTGTCGCACGAATCAAACGTGGGCAGTTGGCGTTCATCGGATTGCACTCAGCTCACTGGTCTGCGCCGTTTGTGGAAGCAATGAATGAGCGGACTCGAGATGATGCGCGGCGGCGCTATCCTGATCCGCCGAACGGGCCGCCGGTGAAGTTTGAATTCGTGGCACCCGAGGGCCGCTTCGTACCAACGGCGGATTCGATTCGCACTCCTGCTTACTACGCGATGAAGCGTGGAGCACAACTCACCGTGCGCGTCGATCTCCCCAACTGCGTCTTCCCCTCGTACCGAGCTGACGGCAAGCCGAGCACCGTCAAAATGCTGAAGCCCGATCACCCCATTGTTCGTGGTCTTCCGGCAACTTTCGAGATTCCGCAGACCGAAATGTACGCCGATCCGTTTCACGTTCCCGACGCCGACGAAGTTCTGTTCGAGGAAACCTGGGCCGCTGGTGAGTCATTCCGCAGCGGCCTGATCTGGAAACTCGGCGAAGGCCGTGTTTTTTACTTCCGCCCCGGCCATGAAACCTATCCCGTCTTCAAACAAGAACTGCCGCTCAAAATCGTCACCAACGCAGTGAATTGGCTGGGATCGAGTTTGAGCAAGCAGCCGTAATGCTCGGCCGGTTTCCGCTGGAGTCGTGACTCACGGCCAGAAACGACTGCTGATGAAGCTGCAAGAACTCCCAAGCAAAGTCGTCTGGTGTCAATTTCCCCTGCGTTCGGTATCGCTGCGACGTCACCTGGCTCATTCGACGACCGTCACCAAGATGGTGCCGTCCTGCTGGTTTTATTTCGTCACAACGTCATCCAGCTTCAGCAGCCGAGCTTTCGCGGGATCGTTCTTCCAACCGTACTTCTCGGAGAAGTCGACGATGGAGTACAGCTTCTGCCCGCCGTCTTTGGCGATGGCGACCACGACCAATTGCGATTCGACGTTCTCGGAACCTCGAAAGTGACCATCAGGCCCGATGCAGACCCAATGAGCTACGCCGATCCCGAAGCGTGGAATCAACGTGCCGAGCTTCGTGGCTTTACGTGTGTCGAAAGATTGGATGGGATAGCCGCCCCAGCAGCCAGTCACGAAGCGTCGCTTGTCGGGATGCCAGAAGACGGGAGCACCAAGACCGTTCACGACGGCGCTTTCTTTGGCAGTCACTGTGCGATAGCCCACCTCCCAACCGTTGGCAGCCAGAATCTGCTTGTTGTCCGACGACCACGCGACGCACTGCATTCCCGCGACAAAATGGATGAACGGCTCGCTGAGCTTTCCCGTTTTGACATCCAACACCCTCGCTCCGGCATCAGCCGCTGCCAGAGCGATTAACTTGCCGTCCGAAGACCACGCCATTCCGTATGGGCCGATTGCCACTGGTGACGGCAAACGGTCAAAGGCGCGAGACGTGGATGCCTTCTTTCCGATCGACCAAATGCGAACAATGTCATCGTCCGCGCAGGTGGCAAGCTGTTGGCCGTCGGGGGACCAGATCAAGCTCCGAACCGCGCGGTCGTGGTCCAAGTTCTGGACTTGTTGTCCATCAGAAATGTTCCAGAGTCGAACCGTCTTATCGCTACCGGCGGACGCGAGTTGCTTGCTATCGGGAGACCAATTCACCGCATTGATTCCGCCAACGTGTCCGCGCAGCGCAGCGCGGCGTGCTGCAGTCCGGTTTCGCTATCGACGATCCAGAGATTGTCCTTTTCCTGCTGGCTGTCATAAACCGCCAACCATTGATCGTTGGGTGATGCGAGACTCGCACCAGACGGGAATTCCGTGAGTCGCTGAGTGGACTCGCCGGTGTCGGCGTTCCACGCCAGCAGAGTTGCCCCATGATGAAGCCGCAGTGTCTTGCCGTTATTCGAGAGATGAACTGTCCCACCGAGATCGCCGCGACCGATGTCGTTGACGGTCAGTTCCTGGCCGCTGCCGGCATCGTAGATCGCCAACCGATTGTACCCCGCCGCCGCAATCCACTTTCCGTCCGGTGACCAAGCTGCCTTAAATATTTGGCCGCCCGAACGCATCCGCGCGAGAGGCTGTCTGGTCGCGATGTTCCAGACGATCAGTTCAGAGCCGCACGCAGACACGAGACGCGGCCAAGCTTCATGTCGTTCGGAAACATCGCGTTTACGATTCGGCTCAAACCCGACGAACAAAACCGGCGCACCACCCGTTTGGTGCCCCGCCAAGTCCGCCACCTTGCGCCGGTTGTAAGCATCCCAAAGCTGGATCGCATCGTTGTGACAACCGAAAGCAATCAACTGGCCGTCGGGGCTCCAATCCAATGAGCCGTTGCCGACTCGGCAAGTGTTCAGATCCGATTCGCCAATGACCTTCATGTTGATCGCGTCAATCCAACGGATTTTCCCAGCTTCATCCATTGTCACGAAAGTCCGCTCATCCGCAGACCAAGCAGCATCGACTGGGTTGGTGTTGTGGTCCACCATCCGGATTTGGCTTTTGACTGGGTCGATAATTCCCATCATCGGGGCATGGGAGGACAAAATCTGTTTGCCGTCAGCTGTCCATTAAAGGGTTCGTCCCGTCGCCCCTTTCAGTTCCAGGGCGCTCAGACGCCTTCCGGTCGCAACGTCATAGAGCGCGAGCTGGTGTCCGTAAAACGTGACCGCTGCGACAGTCCGGCCATCTGGTGAAAACTGAGCGTCTTGAATGCCGCCTCGCTCGCCGATGAGCAGGCGATGCAAGCGAAGTTCCGGCCCTTTAGGCCCGGCCTCCACTCGCCACAAGCGCAGGGCATCATCCTGGCCAGCGGACAGAACGAATTCTCCATTTGGACTCCACGCGACCGCGATGATCCCTTCCTGATGTCCAGCCGGTTCGATGCTCCAACTGGCGAGGTCTTTGAGCGAAGCCGGTTTCGTCACGATCTGCCGCACGCTGACCGGCTGGCCGGACTTCGGTTTGGGTAACGTCGCAGGGATGTCAACCTTCGTGGCCGAGACCGGCACATTCAGAGCTTGTGGACGTTCGACATCCGCCAAGAGTTCAGCGGAGTTCGTTTTCGGAGGAGTGATCGGCACGGTCTTGTTCGGAGTCAGACTGGCGACCGCTTTGGACATCGGCTTTTTGATCGCGGCGCTGCTTTTGGTATCTGGCAACGTCGGGGTGTTCGACGTTGTACTGGGAGCGGCGGGAGCGGGTTTGGGTTCCGGAGGCTCTTCCGCTTTCCCCAGCAACTCGGCTTTCTCCGGGTCGTTCTTCAAGCCAAACTGTTTGGCGAATTCGGCGGGGGTGTAGGTGCGTTGGGAGCCGTCGGGGAGCATGGCGACGTAGACGATTTGGTCGCTGGCGCCGGGGCTGCCGCGGTAGTGGCCCCCAAAGAAAAACAACACAGGGCCGAGGCAGAGCCAGTGGTCGCCGGTCAGCGGAGGATGGCCGCCCTCGGCCGTCTGTTCTTCCCTGTCGGCAGTTCGTCTCCACGTCGAACTCGACCGTGCCGTCTTTGTCGCGGAGCGACAGCCGACGGTAGCCGTGGGTTTCAACCCACGGATTCGGATGTCACGAGAATGGTTCGTCGCGGAGCGACGATTGAACGTGCGGTGGGGTTGGGACAAATAAAACGGGTTGTCGATGACATGTCCCCTGTTCAATCGTCGCTCCGCGACGGCATCGGTTTGCCGGTTCACCGACCGTGGGTTTCAACCCACGGTTGTGGATCTGTTGATTGTACGTAAGTTTTCCAGCAATTCATGATCGCGGCACGCGGTTTGCGCCAGAGATATTTTCAGATGTTCATCTGCCAATATTTCTGGGAGCGACAGGATGTCCGACGCTGTGGATCACGGATCGATTTC
>JAPLNX010000514.1 GCA_026400935.1 Planctomycetia bacterium
CCGCCTCACTGGTTCTGCGAACCGAAAGCCTCGCTCACTGACAACTCCACCGCCCAACACTCATCGCCGACGACGTCGGACACGCTCGGAGTGTGCGCTCGCAAAAGCGACAAATTCGCGATCGCAGTTGCTTGTTTGAGGGCTAGTGTGCCGCCTGCGACTCGCCCATGTGCGGTTCGAGCTCTTGCCCCATGATCCGGCCGTTCGTGTCGTTGCTTGCCGGTTTGCACAGCGGCGTTGATCTGTTTCATAATGGCCCAGCATCGCGAGAACTTGGATATTGGAGAACGCACATGCCTTTGCACTTCGACCTCATCATCACGGCCGATTCCCCGAACCGCACGGCGGAGCTACGGCTGGTCGATGCGCACGGTTCGCAACTCGCGATTCGGCAGACGGATTTCCAATCGATTGCCGCGTCCAGTCTGCAAGGTCTGTTCAATCTGCGGGAATACTTGCGGCACTACGTCGAGCCGGGTCGCGAAACCGCCAGCGTCGCGGAGATCGGCGTCTGCATTGCAGAGGAAGTGCTTGGCGAAGAAATCTTCCGCAAGCTGTGGGAGTCGCGCTTCGAGTGGGTGCTGCTCTATCAATCGAATCCCACCTCGCTCAGCTTCGAGGCCTCGTCTGCGGATGCGTGTGTTGGACTGGCTGTTTGACATGCCGCTAATACACTGCTGACCGCAACTTGAGCATCATCCTGGTTGACGACAACGGACAGCGACGATGGCGAAGAAAGATCTGTGGGCCGACTGCAAGAAAGCTGACAAGAACCAGCACATCGGCGACTTGAGTCAGTCGCGGTTCTTCAAGCGTCTAAAACAGTGCTCTGAACTCCCCGGCGTTCACGAACTCATCACGACCGTCGAGAAGGTCTGGAGCCAAGTCGACGCAGTCACGAAACGAGTCAGCCGCGACTTCCGCGACTACACCCTGCACGACATGCGGCATCTCGGGAATGTGCTGTGGCTGATGGAGCAGCTTGTTCCGCCCGAGTTCTGGAAGCAGCCGTGGAAGTCGGGACAACCGGTCGGGCCGCTGCAATGTGCGGTCAGCATTCTGGCGGCGCTGGTGCATGATCTGGGGATGGCTTTGCCGGATGACGTCCGCGAGAAGCTGCTTTCGGTGGAAGACCCGAATCAGCCGTTGGCCGTCGGAACGGACAAGATCGATCGCGAACTGCTGGCCTACCGGCGGCACTTCATGGCTCAGGAGAATGACGTTCGTGCGATTCAGGCCAAGCGACGCGAGCAGCAGCCCGGATTCGAAGAAGAGATCGAGCACATCCGGCAGCGGATTCGCACGGAGTACCTGCGGCAGACTCACGCCGACGACACGATCTCGGAGACGCACCGCATCGAACATTGGCTGGGTGTGTTTGAATCGTCCGAGCAGAAAGAGAACCGCGTTTCGTTCGTCTATGCCGGTCAGTCTTACCGTCGGCCATTGGCTCAGGTGGCACTCAGTCACGGGCAGAATCCGAGCTGGTTGGAATCGAACTTCGCGAATGACGAACCCGCGCCGTGGACCAGCGGTGAGCGAGTCTCCTGGATCTGGACCGGCTGGCTGTTGCGGTTGGCGGACATCCTGGACTTCGACGCGTCACGCGCGCCGCGCGTGTTGTTCCGACAGTTCCGGCCACGGAACCCGACCAGCAGGACGCATTGGGCTCAGCATCTGTGTGTGGCCCAGCGAGTCTTCGATTGGCAGAAGCGGACGGTCCAATTTCGGCAGGGGACCGAGCCGTGTCATAACCCGGACGTTCTGAAAGGTGTCTCCGACTACTGCGGCTGGATTCGCGCCGAACTGAAGGGAGTCAGCGAGTCGCAGCAGAGGCGGACATCGCTGAGTGACTGGCCGCTGCGGCTCCCTGACCATGAAGAGCGCAGCATCACGCACAACGTGGAGATCAAAGCGGGCTGGTCCTCGCAGGCGGTGAAGTTCGAACTCTCACAAGATCAGGTGATCAAGATCTTGATGGGCGAGGAACTCTATGGCGAACCGTCGTTGTGTTTGCGTGAGTTGGTTCAGAACTCGCTCGACGCACTGCATCTGCGATGGTTGCGGAGCGAACTGCGCCGCCGGGCCTATGCTCAACGCGGGCAGACGCGCGGACCGGGCGTTCCCGAACCGCCGGAACTCGACGGCCTGCCGCCGGTCGATGAGGTTCAGAACAAAGACGAACTGCGCGTCACCGTGAGTTGGGGCGAAGCCGAACTGCTCGACGATCGCTGGCCCGAGGGCTCGGCCGATGGTCAGGGCCACCGCGAGCAACGGTCCTTCATTGAAATCAGCGACAACGGCGTGGGCATGACGTTTGACATCGTCCGGCGGTTCTTCACGCAGATCGGCCAGAGTTACTACCAAAGCCAAGAGTACTCGCACGAGCGGGCTTTGATGAAAGAGTTTCTGTTGCCCGTCAGCGAGATCTCGCAGTTCGGGATCGGCATCTTGTCCTGCTTCATGCTGGCGGACCTGGTCGAAGTCTGGACCTGCCCCTCGCGCGCCGATGACGATCAACGCCAGCCTCATCACCTTCGCATCTGGGGACCGGATGGGTTGTTCTGGCATCAGCCCATCAAAGGCTCACATGACTGCGGCACCCGCGTCCGCATGTGGCTCCGTCCGGGGATCGTGGCGCAGTGCCAACCGGACAATCTAATCGACGAACTGCGGAGCTATCACTTTGCGGATCGATCCGAAAGTTTGAGGATCTATGTGGCGACATCGGCTGAGCGGCAAAAGCGAGTCGATCCCCTGCGAGCGATTTGGTCCGTCGCTGCGTGGCCGAGGTATGCCATCGACTTTCAGCCACCGACCGAGGAGCACCCGACGATTCCCGCCGAGGTGCGGCTCTTGAATGATGTGGCGGTCCTGAAGGTGCTTTGCCCGTTGTCTGCTGAAGTGATCGCGAAGCAGCACGAGCAGTTGAGCAAACAGATTGCGGAAAACTCCGACAACTTCGGACACGGCATCCCCGAGTTGGCTCACTTTGGACCGCTGACCTGGCGCGTCTGGGACTGGGAGGACATCCCCACGGCCAGCCGCATTCGACTGGCTGTGCCCGTCGTGGGTACCGAGATTGAGCGTGTCGCTTCCATTGTCCAGCTCTTCGCAGTGTCAGAAGCGACCTGGCCCATCGACCTTCTGCGAAGTGGATTGGTGGAAACACAACTCCAAGTCACCGGGCGAACGCGATGGATCGTACGCGGGATGGCGGTTCCAAGCGTGAAGCCGCTCGCCGCATTCATGGAGTTTGGCCATGGCGTCGGCACGTGCTGTGTGGTCGATCTCAGTGGCCATCCCGCGCCCGGACTGAAGAGTGACCGCACCGCCTTAAAAGGGACGCAGCGCGATGACTGGCTGCCGGAATTGCAGCAACTGTTGGCTCGCTGGCGTGCCGTGGTCGGCCGCGAACCGACTTCGTTCGCGGTGATTCGACGCGCGGAGCATGGCACGAACTGGCGTCTGCAAATCCCGTTGCTCGGTGCCGCCGATTCGACGCAATGGGAACTTCCGCAGGACGGCCCCGTCGTCGCGACACGGCTACTCATTCAAGAACTCGCAACCAAAAATTTATACATCAACACCTCGGGGGGACGCGACCTCGCCCGCGCCCTGGACCTCGACCGCGACCGCGCCCTCGACCTAGCCCTCGACGGTTCCCGCGACCTCGACCTTGACCGTGCCCAACTCGGCAGCTACTTCCTCGCCCGCGATCTCGCGCTCGCCCGCAATTCCAAGGCTCATCGAGTGGCTCGCAGTGTCGCGAAATTGATCGCTACGCAGTGGCTGAGCGAAGGGTGTTACACCGACTTGCGAAAGTCGTCATCGGTCCTGGGCTTGCCGATCGTTGAGGGTGAGTTTGTTGCCGGCCGATTGACGGCACCATTGGCTGCGGATTTCGAAATGACCCGGAACACCGTCCGTCTGCTCGGCGGCTGGTCGGCTCCCACCTGGCTGAACGGACTGGCTTATGATCTCGTCGCGCCATTCAACCTGCAGCCGCTCGGCGGACTGCCGCAGCAAGTCCCCGACTGGGGACGCGATCGCGCTCTCCGCGTCATCGCCCTGCTACCGTTCCTAACGGCTCGCGGCATCGAGTTCGACAAATTGCGTAATGCTCTTCCCAAAGTCGGCTTTCCCGAAGAGTTCGTGCGGTTCGGCAGCATTCTGCTGCTAATCCCCGGCGACTCCTTGCTGCGTCTGCCGTTTCTCGATTGGGACCGCGAGCGAGATGACCAGCACGTCGTCTCCGCCCTGTGGGACGTGCCGCTCGACCGAGTCCTCTGGGCCGAAGGCTTTCACGACCGCGACTCCATCCGCAAAACCGGTCGCCCGTTGGACGACTGGCTCAAAGACTGATTCCCATGTGTCCGGTTTTGGGCGCACGACGCACATTGCGTTCGAGCCGGGGTCAGGTGTTCTGATTTCTGTTTTGGCCCCGGAACCCTCCTCGAATACCTTTTCCAATCGTTTTTCCAATCCACGTTGAGCTCCGTTTGTGATGCCAAAACAGCAATCAGAACACCTGACCCCTCTGCGTTTGAATGGCAACTCCATGAACCACAGCGACGTCACGATGAACCCGCAGTTTGAAGACGAGAATCGCCAGCTCCGCCAAGCCTGCGCCGAAGCGCGGACGCTGTTGAACGACGCGGCCGATCGGTTACGCGCCGTCCTTCATGACGAACCGATCATTTTGGAAACCCCGCTGGAGGCCGAGTTCGCCATGCGATCCGCAGCCGAGGCCATCGACGCATCGCTGCGCTGGCTCGAATCCGTCGGACCCGCCAAGGAACTTGCGGTGGCGCCGCCGCGCGGCGCCCCGACTCGCCAGCAAGGGCAGTTCCTGGCCTTCATTCGCGAATACAAACTGCGGAACCATGCTGGTGTGGCTCCGACTCATGCCGAGTTTCAGCGGTTTTTCAACCTCACTCCCCCGTCGGTCAATTCCATGCTGAAACGGCTCGAAGAGTTGGGATTCATCCGCCGCGTACCCGGCAAAGCACGGAGCATCGAACTGACCATCAACCCCGATTGGATTCCGCCGCTCGATCGCCCGTTCAAAATCTGACCTCTACGCGTCGGCGGGATGACGGTCATCCGCCCAACGACAATCATTCTTCCACAACTCACGATGAGCTGTTTCTCGGAGCTATCTCATGCCCACCGCACTCCTCACCTAACTCGAAACGGCTGTCCGCACCGGCGACCGCGTGCGGGCGTTCGAGCTGGCTCGGCAAATCCAACAACAACTGGTTCGGGACCAACCGTCAGCCGAACGCGCACGGCGACGACTTCACCGGACAGTGGCACCACAGCGTGACGCGCGGCCGCGTCGAGGTCTTTGTGCCGGAGACTCACCGCTTCGCCGAGACAGGTTCATCCTTCTGGCAGAAACTCAAACGGCAGCGTCGCGGCCTATCCCGCCGACGAGGCCAGCGAGCGGGCCATCACCGAGTTTCTCATCGACTTCACCACGAACTGCGGCGCGGAGAAGGTGCATTTCATCGCTCACAGCATGGGCAATCGCGTTCTGTTGCGAGCGCTCCAGCGGATCGCGGCGAATGCGCAGACTCAAGGCCGAGTGAAGTTCGGCCAGGTGTTCGTCGCCGCGCCGGATGTGGACCGCGATCTGTTTCTCGATCTCGCACGGCTCTACCTGGAACACGCCGAGCGGACAGCGCTCTACGCCTCAGATGGCGACCTGCCGGTGCAGCTCGGCGTTTTCGAGATCGCTCAGCCAATGCAGCACGTTCTCGACGAGCTGGTTCCGCTCATCGTCGCAGCACGAGATCTCCGGAAATCCGAGCACCTCGCCGCTGACGATCTCCCCTTCCAGTCGCTGCGTGACGACGGGGACTTTCGCGTTGAGCTGCGGCATGACTCGTTCCTGAAACGTTTTTGAGAACCGATATCCTCGATCAGCGCCGCTGCCACAGCCCTCGATGAATGGGCAGACCAGCGAGGCGGCGGGAACGTTCGAAGCCGGTGGTGTAGTCGAGGTCGTGGGCGGCGGGGCGTTCTTCGGGAGTTAGTTGTTTCACGAAGAGCGGGTGATGGTCCATGAGTGCCGCGACGATTTCGAAGTAGTCGGCCACGTCGGTCCACATGTGTAGGAAGCCGTTCGGTTGGAGGACGCGAGCGACTCGATCAGCGAAGAGGTCGGTGAAGAGACGGCGGCGGCGATGCTTGCGCTTCCACCACGGGTCGGGAAAGTAGACATGAACGGCGGCGAGAGACGCCGCGCGAATCCGTTTGTCGAGGAGGTAATTCACGTCGCCACCGACGACGCGTGCGTTTGGTTGTGTCCGCTTCAGCAGTCGCTTTGCTCCGCGGCGAGCCTCGTGAAAATCGACTTCAGCTCCAAGAAAATTTGTTTCGGGGCGGGTCGTACTAGCGTTGAAGAGAAACATGCCGCGGCCGCAGCCGACGTCTAGCTCGACAGGTTTTGCCGCGTTGTCAGTCGCGTTCGATGCGACGAACAGCTTCGACCAGTCGAGACAATCGTCTTCGGCGAGGTACGGACTAAGTTCATCGAAGACGAGAAAGTACGGCCGATAATCGGGGGCAACCAACGACATGACGTCTCCGCAGGCACAGGCAGTGAAAAGGTGACGGCGACGTACCGGCCGCTTCGCCTCACAACTTTGGCGTTCGCCTTAGGCCGAGGCCGCTTCGCCAGCTGTTGGGTCGCGATGAATGGGCACACCGATCATGTCGCCGCTGAAGACCATCTTCCCTTCGACGAAGCCCTGAAAGTTGTATTCCGCGAGCCGATTCTTCCGCAGTTTTGTGAGCTGAGCGACCAGCACGAGGCGGCAACCGGGATAGACGGGTGCTCGAAAGCGGACTTCGTTCATGCCACCGAAGCCGAGGTAATCGCCACCCAGAATTTTGTACTTGCGAGCGAGAAACCCCGCGAGTTGCGCGGCACACTCGCACAACACGATACCGGGCATCAGCGGGTAATCAGGCATGTGGCCGCGAATCCAGAATTCATCGTGAGTGACATCTTTGTAGCCGACGATCAACCACGTCTCCGTGTTGACATACACCACGGCGGAGAGCTGTTCCATCTCGTGGCGTTGCGGGTTGACGCGCCGAATTTCTTCGAGGTCGAACATCGGTTTTTCAAAATCAAACTGCGAATAATCGCACAATGGTTGCGGCATGAGCGTGAAACTTTTTGAGGTTATTCTTCGAGCAGATTTCGGATCTGAGTCAGTTCGGTCAGCAGTCGATCGGGGCGCAGTTCACGTTGCATCAAGTCTTCGGATGTCGCTTGTAAGGTGTTCTTATCTCCGGCGAACAGGGCCGTCCGAAAACCGAGTTGCTTGGCGATCGTCAAATCATCCCGCAGCCGGTTGCTGACATACAGGACTTCCGATGGTGTGAGTCCGATCTGCCCGAAAGCTTCGACCGCTGTCGCAAACAGCGTGCGAGAGGGCTTTCGCACTCCGACATCGTGAGACAGCACAACGCATCCCGGAGTGAAGAGCCGACTGAGGGGTGGGAGTTTAGTTGTCGCTTGAAACGCTCGCAACAACTGCACGAGACTGAAAGATTGGCCGTCTGCGAGCAAGCCTTGAGCGAGTCCCGCATCTGCGATCGCCTTCACGACAGTTGCTCCCTTTTCCATTGCTGCAATTCCCTGCAAGCACGAATGGAAGAAGAACGCGACCTTTTCTGCATAGTCGTCAGCATCGCCGTAGAAATCTTCGTCGTATTGGTATTCCTTCTGTTCCAAACGCGAGATCAGCTTGCGCCACAACTTCGTTGAAATGACTTGTCCCACATCCCCCTTCTTTGCCGCGACGGTGAGCTGCATTTCCTCAAAGACGTCTTTGTACTGCGACAGCATGTATTCCCACGGAGCGCCCGGCTTGCGGCTCATGCTCTGCCACATATTGAATTCTTTAATTGTCTTTTCGAGCGCGACCTGCATCCGAAGTTCTTGTTGTGGCAAAAACAACAAATCTCCGTCCGTGATTCGCAAGAGCGTCCCGTAGACGTTCCATGTCACTGCTCGGATTCCAGGCAATGGCTTGATCGACGGAAGAGCTTTCGCCATCACGCGAACTGGCGCGGTGGGCCAGATCAAGTCGTCTCGTTGAGATAACCATTCGGCATATTCAGATAAGGTCTTTGACATGAGACTCAGTTAGCGAGCGGCGGCTTTGATCGTCAAGGCAATAAGTCCATCGTTTAACCGCTCGTCGCGGACACGCATGTTGTCTGACTGCAACTCTCTGTGAGAAGCACGCGTGCCAGCGGCGCGCGGTTAAACAATTCCCACAACCTATTGACCTTTCAAACGCTCAGTCATCTCACGGATTGCCGTGACGATTCGTTCTTCGACACCCGACTGCCACGCACTCGGAAGCGACGTGTATCGCATCGCTCCGATTCCTTCGTAGCCACCCTCAATTAGCACTCGTTCGGAAGGGATGTAGGCCATCACATCGTTGCTGTATCCGGCGACCCAGACCGGACCATTGCCGAGTTCTTTCTTCAAACGCAGTGAGTAATCAATGACAACTTCGCCTCCCATTGTGACGAGCGTTAAGTCATTTCCGAATTGCAGAACTTGCACGGGATATGGGTAGCTCGAACGAACCTTGCCGGTCTTGGCAACGTCGGCCAGCAATGCCTCAACGCGCCGCCGCTCGTAAACGTCTTTCGATTCGCGTCGCGACAGCAATTCATCTTTTGTCACCGGCTCGAATGGCAAGTCGATCTCTTTGAAGCTGACTTTCAGTGGGCCGCGAATGGTTTTTGCCTGTGGCAACAGTGCGGCTTCAACCGCAGTTGCGAGAGACTTGCCGTGTGTTTGAGCCCATTCGATTTGCCCGCGCGGGTACGGATTTTGATCGCCTCCGCAGCCCATCACGAACAACGCGGTTGTTCCGGGGTGAGCTTTTTCGATTTCAGTTTGAGCGTATCCAGCGTAGTCGGCGTTGAATTGCTGCACAGCGGTCGTCGTATTGTGACACGCGTAGCCGAATGCAATCGCCTTCAGCTTTCCATCGGAGGTCTCAACACGCAGCACTGGCACGTCCTGATCGACCGGGCCATCGGGATACGGACTGTTTTGAAAGCCGTCCTTTGTCGGCAGGCGACGATTCATCGCGAATCCGCAGCGGGCGTGACTGTAAGACAACTTTACTGGCTGAAGATCGTCGATCGCGGCTCCAATGGCACCGATCAGCTTGTCGCGTAGTTCAACGAAGTACGTTTCGATTCGAGTTCTTTGCTCCGATTCGAGTCGATACATGACTGACAATTCCAGATCATCTTTTACGACCGGGCTGCAATGCGTGTGCGAGCAATTCAACAACAGGCCATTGCCGGAGAGCTTAAACTGCTTCTCGACGGCCGCGACGACTTGTTCTCGCAACACTCGTGGAATGGAAATCAAATCGGTTGTGACAATCACCGCTCGTGTCCCCGCATTGTCTTCAATCGCCAGTGCTTTCGCATGTAGTTCGGTTAACACTCCGTCCGAAGGCTTCGTTCTTGAAGCATATCCGGCCATCCACATTGGCTGACTTGGGGTGATGACGACAGTCGCGACACCAGCTTTCCATTCGGTGGCATCGTCGGCGCTACAAAATGGAACTAGGACAAAGAGACCAAATACAACGACGGAGGTCATTTGCCAGAGGCGAGTCATGGTTGTTTCCACTTGAAGGTCTGAATCTCGAATTGGTCCGGAACGTTTCCAATCGTAGCCCTTTTCCTGTCTCGATATGCAGAGAGTGGCGACCAATTGACCGGGACGAAGAATCAAAGCAGATCAAGTCCGATGATGCGACCGTGACGATGGTTGATCAGCTTTGGGGAAGGGGTGTCGCTTGAACGATCGTCGCCTTTCGTTTTGCGAAAGAACGCTCTTTCGCGGGGAGGCGGTGAGCTATTCGGTAGGACGGCCCTTCCAGGTCGCCAAATGAACGAAGATCGTACTGCTTCACGACCTCCCGGAAGCGGCGTCCTACGAATAATCACAGCCTCGGAGCGAAAGAGGCCTAACCAGCCCTGCGATTACTTTTTGAGGTCACTTTCGAAACTCAAGCGAAGCCGTGCTGCATCGGCCCCGATTTCTTTTTCAAGTGGACTATCATCAGTTACCGCTTGCCAGCGCGAATTGCGTTCGGCGAATACTAAGTCTTGAAATGTTGAGAAAGTCTCTGGAGTGAAGATCGTTTGATCGACTCGCAAAGAAGTGATGTCGTAACGATTACCGACTCCGTGCCAGGTCGCATCGCGCCACAGAAATAGAGTCGGCTTACGTGGCAATGGGGCGGCGACGGTTCCTCCGAAGAACGAGTGTTGTAGATCGAGGTCTCCGCCAGTCGCCTGTAGATCGAGATTTTGAAACGTGACTCGCCGAGCGGCCAGTCGACAGTTCTGAGAAACTCGAACCTCGTTTTCGCCACGCTCACGTCGGATCAGGACATTTTCGAGCGACACACAACATGGAGGTGAGGGCTTGTTGCGACCTTGCAGATACAGCGACCGTGCGGCGCTCGACAGGATTACCGAATCGCTCAGCGTGTAGCGGCCGGTATCGAGAAAAAAGAGGTCGAAGCCGACACAGTCGCGAATGAAAACGTGACGATACGACGTCTCGCTGTTTCCGGTGTCACAAATCCCGGTCGCGTTACCGATTGATGTGAGGCGATCAACGCGATATCGACAATCGCCATGAGCACTAATTCCGTCGTCACCGCAGTCGATTGCGCGAATGTTCTCAAACGAAATGTCTTGTGCATCAGAGAGATTGAATCCGTCGTTATAAGGATGCGTACTCGTCAGATTGCGAACCACAAGGTTTCGGCATTTGCCATGCATCAGCACTCCCGCCGGCCGTAGCGGAGCTTGAATCTGCGCCTCTGCAAATGATTGTCCCGGTGGTAGCCGTAAAAAGAACGAACCGTGAATGTATCCGGCACGCGCGGCATTCGTTCTCCCCATGTCTTTCAAGAAGGTCCACTCGCTCGGCTTCAGTTCGTTCGGTGTCTTGAGCGGTTCGCTTGGTCCTTTGGAGCAGCGATTCATGCGGTTGAGTTTTCCGTTCCACAAAAAGAACCAGCGATCAACGACCGCATCCGTCAGCGACAGTAGATCATCATGCCGAAACAAACCTGGTGATTCTTCCTGCCAAGCCGCCGGATCAAGCGGATCGCAACCATCCAAAGTCGCTCCGTGCCCATCCAAAATGATGGGCCGGTCCGGTTCACCCGCCTTGTCATAAAATGCGGCCCAGTCTCGATAGACGATCGGCTGCAAATGAATTGTGTCACCCGGTTGAGCCAATCGAATTGACCGCGCGATCGTTCTCACTGGGCGCGTCACGCCGTCTTGCAAATCGTCCCCGGCCTGCGGATCAACGTGCAGATCGCGTGCGGAAAGCGGATTCGTCCCCGCCAGGATCACCGCAGTGAATGCCAGCAGCCTGATCTCAAAGAACAACCGAAGTGTTCGCGAAATCGTTGATTGAAGTAGTCGGAGTGAGTTTGTTCGATGAAAAGTCATGAGGCACTTGCGATGCAAAGTATGGAGCGAAAAGCTTGATCACATGCCTGCGTACAAACACGATTTCATTCAAAAAGTGCTTTGCATGTTGGTCTCTGAGTTCCCGAATGCAGACTTTTCCAAAATCGACGGTGCCAAGCATGTCTGCTCTTTTTCAATACTCGCACACGCTAAAGAGGATGAACCTCTACGGATATCGTAAGAACGGTTTGTGACGAACCGTATCAGCAGTCAGTTGCGTTGTCGCTCCGAGCTTGGCGGCTATCATGCTGGGCCTTGAATTCAACCGCCGTTTCGAGCCGCATCATGGAAGTCGTTCCTGCCTCAGCCACCTATACCGTACTTGCTCGCCGCTATCGCCCGCAGGGGTTTGAAGAGGTGATCGGGCAAGAGCACGTTGCCACCTCGTTGCGAAATGCGATTCTCTCAGGGCGAGTCGGTCATGCGTACCTTTTCACCGGTGCTCGTGGAGTTGGAAAGACTTCAACTGCTCGAATATTGGCGAAAGCGTTGAACTGTCCGAATGCGATTGACGGAACTCCGTGCAACCACTGCGATACATGCGAAAGCATCGCTGTCGGTCGTGATGTTGACGTGCTTGAGATCGACGGTGCTTCGAACACTGGCGTGGACAATATCCGCGACCTTCGAGCAAATGCGAACGTCATGTCGATGCGGTCAAAATACAAGGTCTACATTATCGACGAAGTCCACATGCTCTCGAAGAGCGCGTTCGCGGCCCTGCTGAAGACATTAGAAGAGCCACCACCGAACGTGAAATTCATCTTCTGCACGACGGATCCGCAGAAGGTTCCAGACACGATCCTGTCACGCTGCCAACGCTTCGATTTCGGTACGATTGGGCTCACGCAAATCATCGACCGGCTTGCGTCGATCGCGCTCGCAGAGAATATGGAGGTTGAGCCAGCGGCCCTAGAACTTGTTGCTCGACGGGCAGCAGGGTCGATGCGCGATAGCCAGTCGATCTTCGATCAACTCTTGGCGAGTGCCGACAAGCGGATCACTGCGGCTGAGGTGCATCGGTTGCTCGGTACGGCCAGCGATGAGCGACTGATGGAGTTGTTCGCCGCGATTATCGCCCGGCAGCGTGCTCAAACACTGTCGTTGTTTAGCCAGGCTCTGGCCGAAGGGGCGCAGCTTGGTGAGTTCACTGATCAAATTCTCGTTTATCTGCGCGACCTCATGGTTCTCGCTGCTGAGGCGACGAACGTCCCGCTGCTAAGTGTTTCGGAAACCAATCGAACGCCGTTGGCGAAGCAGGCGCAAAATTGGGGCTTGAACACGGTCGTGGCCGCGTTGCAGATCATTTCCGAAGCGAAGTTCAAAGTTCAGCGAGTCACGTTCGGACGAGCAATCATTGAACTGGCGTTGATCCGATTGACGTTGCTCGAACAATTGCAGTCACTCGATGCACTGTTGACGGAACTGGCCTCTCCACAACTGGTTCGTGCGATTGCCCCGCCGACAAAAGTCAGCAATCCGACGGACGAAACGGAAAAAAAAAAGCCTGAGCCAGTAGATCGAGAAGGGACGGTGGGCACTGTTGACCATTCCGAGTTAGAAATGGCTCGGAATGAAGAGCCGACAGGACTACGACCGGAAGAAGATACGATATCTTTATCTTTGTGTCACGATGACGAGGTGACGGGCAAGAGTGCCCATCCAACCTTTTGTGGAATTGCCGAATCGCCAGAGCCAGAATGCTCTGAGGTTCAGGAAACTGTCGCCATCGAACGGTCCCCGGAGCTGGAAACGCCCTCTGCAACCGTCGTTCCACCGGAGTCAAGCTTTGATTTTCGGCCCGGTGTGGAAATAGCCTTTTGGGCGCAAGTCATTGCTGACCTTGGCGATGATATCGGTAAAAACTTTCGGAAGGTGGTCCGCACGGCAATTAGCGGGCCAAACCGCCTGGAACTTGTCTTTCCTAAGAGCTACCTTTTTGCCAAGCAGTTTTGCGAGAAGGTTGAAGTTCGCGGACGGCTCGAAGAAGTGGTCTCTCGGTTGGCCGGTAGGCCGGTCCAAGTGGTCTTTTCGGTGACCGACGATACTCCACCCGACGAGCCAACGACACGAACCGCCGCGCCAGCAAGGCGACTGGATTTGACGACTAATGGCGATCCCTACGTCGATAAAGCCATCGAATTGTTCAATGCCAAAGTCATGAAAAAGGAAGCCGTTAATCGGAGTTCGTCCGGGACGGATTAGCGTGAGAGCAATGTTCAAAGGACTCGCCAACATCGCCCAAATGATGAAACAAGCTCAGGAAGCTCAGTCGCGTATGGGCGAAATTAAAGAGCGACTAGGACGGATGAAAGTCCAAGGGACGGCAGGGGGTGGACTCGTCACGCTGGAAATGAACGGACACCAAGAAGTACTCGGGTGCCGCATCGACGAGTCGCTGTTGCGGCCTGATGATCGCGAGATGGTCGAAGATTTGGTCGTCGCTGCCGTGAGCGAAGCTCTGCGAAAAGTCCGCGATTTGGCGGCGGAGGAATTCTCGCAATTATCTGGAGGACTCGATCTCGGCCCAATGAAGGACATGCTCAGCGGCTTGGGCGGCGGCAATTAAAGGACTCGTCGAACATGGCCAAGCAAGTTTCTGAAACACAACAACATCCCTTCGGTCCGGCAGTCGGTCGTCTGGTTGATCAACTTGCGCGGTTGCCGGGTATCGGTCGCAAGTCTGCAGAACGACTCGCGCAACACGTGCTGATGTGCGATTCGGCCGAAGCATTCGACCTTTCTGATTCGATCCGAGCGGTCAAGACACGAGTCCGGCCATGCAATGAGTGCTTTAACCTCACCGAAGGGGAAGTCTGCGATATCTGTCAGAACCCGCGACGCAACCATCAAGTCATCTGTATTGTCGAGCAACCGCGCGACGTGCTGGTCATCGAGGGCTCACGAGCGTTTGAGGGGGTCTATCACGTTTTGCAAGGTCGGATTTCTCCGCTTGAAGGGGTTGGGCCTGAGAATCTCACGATTGATGCTCTCGTGCGCCGCATCCGTCGCGATGGTGTGGCCGAATTGGTGATGGCCACTAATCCGACTCTTGAGGGTGATGGCACGGCGTTGTTTATTTCCAACGTGCTGGCCAACGATTCGGTGAAGATCACGCGGTTGGCTCGCGGGATCGCGACCGGGAGTGTGCTAGAGTTCGCCAATAAAGAAATGTTGGCCGACGCCATGCGCGGTCGGCAAAGTTTTTAAGAGAAAATTGAAATTTCAAGTCTGAGGTCAGAATTCAACCGGAATCGCCTTCGTCATGCACATGAATTTCTCACAACACATGCGGATGAGCCAGCAGATGAAGCTGGCACCGCGGATGATCCAGTCAATGGAGATTCTGCAACTTCCGTTTATGGAGTTGCAGGAGCGCATTGACCAAGAGTTGCAAGAAAACCCGACGTTACTCGCCTCCGTCACACAGGAGTCGTCCACAGACACCGAACGCGATATCGAAGTGAATCGTGCGAAGGAAGAGGCGACTGAAACTCCGATCGAGGCGCGCGAGCTTAAGGTTGATAGCGATACGAATAATGAAGCGGACTTCGAGCGTCTTGTCGAGATGCACGAGAACTGGAACGACGACAGCTTTTCATGGGAACATCGCGGTTCATCGAATCGAATGTCTGAGGACGACGAACGCCATCAAGACCAGATGGCGAACATTCAACAAGACGAGCAGACGCTGCGTGAGTATTTAATCGGGCAGTTCCACTTTTATGACATTCCTGCTGCGTGGCGAGAATTCGGTGAATACATCATCGACAACCTTGATGAAAACGGTCGGCTCCAAAGCTCGCTCGCTGAAATCGCGGCGGTGTTCGGGCCACGAATTACGAATGACGAAGCTTTCAAAGTCCTGCAACTGATTCAAAAGCTCGATCCGTCCGGCGTCGGTGCTCGCGATCTGCGTGAGTGTCTGCTGCTACAAGTGACTGACGACCTGCCGTTGCGTGACATTGTCTACACACTCATCTCGGCATATCTGGAAGACCTCGGCCAAAATCGTCTGCCTGTGATCGAACGCAAAACGGGTTACACGATCGAGACAATCAAGCTTGGGTTGGAAGAACTGAAAAAACTCGATCCATTACCCGGTCGTCGTTTCCGCCAAGTCCACATTCAAACTGTCACCCCAGACGTCTACTTAGAACATGACGACCACGGCACCTACGTTGTGAAAATGCACAACGAGCGCATTCCGCAATTGCGAATCAGCAAGCGTTACATCGAAATGCTTCGCAATGGCTGTGATGCGACGACGAAGGAATTCATCAAACGCAAGATCGAATCGGCCAAGTGGCTCATCGAGTCAATCGAGCAACGGCACAACACGCTGAAACGAGTTGCTCAAGCGATCGTCGATCGGCAGACATCGTTTCTCGACAAAGGGCCAGAATTCATCATCCCGTTGAAAATGCAGCAGATTGCTGACGTGGTCGGCGTACACGTGACTACCGTTTCGCGGGCCGTTGATGACAAATGGATTCAAACACCTCGTGGCCTATTCCCGCTCAAACGCTTCTTCGGCGGCGGCACTAAGACCGAAGACGGCGAAGACGACGTCGCATGGTCGGTGATCCGCATCAAGCTGCAAGAAGTGATCGATAGAGAAAGCAAAGACGATCCACTTAGCGATGATGCACTCGTCGAAGAAATGAAAAAACTCGGTTACACGCTGGCCCGCCGCACGGTGACGAAGTATCGCAAGAAGCTCAACATCCCCTCGTCGCGCCAACGCCGACAATACTGAGTTCGCGGCAGCGACATCGCCTCAGCCTCAGAACAATCGGTTGTAGCCGTTGAGTGCTGCGACTCGGTACGCCTCGGCCATTGTGGGGTAATTGAAGGTCGTGTTTATGAAGTACAGCAGCGAGTTCGCTTCGCCCGGTTGCTGCATGATCGCTTGACCGATGTGGATGATCTCGGAGGAGTTCGCGCCAAAGCAGTGAATGCCGAGTATCTGGAGCGTTTCGCGATGGAAAAGTAGCTTGAGCATTCCAGTGGTCTGGCCGGTAATTTGTGCCCGAGCGAGGCTCTTGTACTGCGCGTGCCCGACTTCATAGGGAATCTTTTCTTCGGTGAGCTCACGCTCCGTCTTGCCGAGCGAACTGATTTCGGGACTGGTGTAAATACCGTTTGGAATGCCTCTCGCCATTCGATCGCAATGGCCGTCGATCAAGTGCGAAGAGGCTGCTCGCCCCTGCATGTAGGCCGCGCTGGCCAACGCCGGGAAACCGATGACATCACCAACCGCGTAGATGTGCGGAACCGCTGTCTGAAAATTCTCGTTAACTTTCAAATTTCCACGGCTGTCTGGCACGACACCAACGTTTTCAAGTCCAAGATTGTCAGAGTTGCCGGTGCGCCCGTTTGCCCACAGCAGGATGTCGGTCTTCAATTGCTTGCCTGATTTCAATGAGACAACCACACCGTCCTCGCGCGCTTCAACCTGTGAATATTCCTCTTGGTGTCGAATGAGTACACCGCGATCGCGCAGGTGATAGGCGAGTGCGTCAACGATTTCATCATCCAGGAAATCAAGCAACTTGCCGCGTGTGTTAACGAGGTTGACCTTGCTTCCCAGGTTGCGAAACATCGAAGCGTATTCGCAACCGATGATCCCGGCTCCGTAAATCGTGATAGACTTCGGCGTCTCTGACAGATTGAGGATCGTATCACTGTCGAAGATTCGTGAATGTGTGAAATCAACATCAGCCGGGCGGTAAGGCCGAGCGCCAGTCGCGATCACAAACGATTTGCCAACGAGTCGCTGCTTCGCGCCAGATTCGACCAGAACTTCCACGGTGTGGGGATCAACGAATCGGGCATTCCCCGGAGTCACCGGCACATGATTGCGTTCGTAGAATGTCCGACGCATATCAACTTGCTGGTCAATGACCGCTTTCGCACCTCGACGCAGTTCTGGAAACGAGAGGTTCAGCGACATTCCCGCTTCGCGATACAGCTTGTTGTTGTTGACTTCGGTCATCTGAAAGATGGCGTAGCGGAGGGCCTTGCTGGGAATCGTCGCCAAATGCGTGCAACTCCCGCCAATTCGAACGTATCGCTCAACTACGGCGACTTTACGCCCGTGCTTTGTTGCCTGCATTGCTGCCCCTTCGCCACCGGGGCCAGTTCCAATCACAACGACATCAAATTCTGATTCGCTCATCGTGTCTCATTTCAAATGAAGCCTTCTCACTCTGCGACTGGTCGAGTTGGCCAAAGGCCATCACAGGTGGGATCGACGTAATGCCGAGAGTCTACGAGATGGCGCTTCGCAGTAAGAGTGTGCGACGATGCGATCGCATCAAAGTCGCTCAAAATTGCTTAGACGCAGCCGTATAAAAAAGAAAAACTCGGCCGGTGTCCGGCCGAGTTCATGGGTTCTGCACTGATATCAGGCTAAGTCGGGACGCCGACTGCCGCGGAGCCGTCCTTGGCGGCAATCGCGCTCCGGCGGTGGGCTTCGCCGCCCTCTGTAAAGTTAAACCAGTTGCTTCTTGCGACCAACCAGAGTCCGAACTCGTTCTGCCAACAACGCGACGTCGAAGGGCTTACGAAACGTTTCGTTGAAGATCGTGCGGTCAAAACCGCTGGCGTTGTCTTCATCGCTGAGGAGTCCAATCAGGACTGTCTCGGCGTACTCAGGATTCTTCCGCAGGTTTGCAGCGATCATCAGGGCGTCACTACGTCCCATTGCGAAGTCAACGACCACGCAATCCGGATGCAATGACTCTGCCTGAATCCCGGCCTCAAATCCGCTTTGTGCCGTTTCGAGCTTGAACTCATCTGAGCCCATCATCTCGTTGAGGCTGCCGCGGATCACTTGGTCGGCACCGACAATCAAAACCTTCCCCATCGCTTCATCTTCAAGCTCGCCCAATGGCATACCGTGCTCTTTGAGGAAACGAATGAGGTGTTCACGCGGGATGCGCCGGTCTTGAGAGCCGGGAATTCGATAGCCGCGGAGGCGGCCTGAATCGAACCACTTACTCACAGTACGGGGTGCAACTTTACAGATCTTTGCTACCTGACCAGTAGTGAAGATCGTCTTCATCGCGGGCTCCAATCACATACTCTGTGTCAAAGTGAAACCTTGGTTATCACTTCGACACCCCCCTCGAACGATGGTCGGTACTTCTCAGCCTTCGGGGCTTTTGAAATACCCACCGTGACTTGGGTTGGGGCTGTCTCAGGGTTTGTTCCAGTGGAGATGGCTCCGCCATCACCAGTACGACTGAACGCAGGAATCTTCCACTGACTCCGTTCCGATCCTGCAAGAAAACTCCCTTACGACATGGAGGGGTGAGCAACCAAGCAGCTCGACCGCAATCGCCTGCGACCGGCAGCAGTGGGATCCCGAAACGTGCGATCGAGTGAAGTCACCTTTTCGCAAATTCAAGAAACCCTAGCAGCAAGCCCCCCTGTGTCGGCGTTCGTTTCCGGAACCTTGTGACAATCGCTTCACGCGGTTCAGTGAATCGTTCCGTCGCCAACTGTCTGCCCACTATTTTCGACATACCAGTGCGATGTCCTTTAAGTCCTTTGACTTCTTCGTTCAGCGAACCATGACAACCGGAACGTTGTGTGAACGTGATGCCACGCAAATAGACAAGAACATCAGGAAGGGTGGTAAAGTAGGTAGAATTGCCTATGCCATCACACATCCTACAACCGGAACATTGGCGGACTGCGGAGTTCAGCCAGACTGCGTCAACTTTCCCTGCTGTATCTGTCGTAATTCAACTAACGGTTCGGAAAGGTCTATTTGCGAAGCTCAACGGAGCTATTCAAACGCGAATACCGTCGAGAATGCCTCGTTGATGGTTTCGATTGTGGCGAGCACATCACCGGCGTCTTTCGCTCCGGTCCCTCCACGAGCCGCACTTCCTCGACCTCCGACGCCAGTGTCGTTGTCGGCGTCGCCGAAAAGTTGATCGGCTCCGAGGCCGCCGATCAGGGTGTCGTCTCCTTCGTTGCCGTGGATCGTGTCGTTGCCTGCTTCGCCCAAGAGTGTGTCGCTGCCGGTGCCACCGTTGATGATGTCGTTGCCGAGGTTGCCTCGGATCACGTCATCGCCGTCGTCACCGAAGAGGATGTCGTTGCCGGAGTCGCCGTCGATGCGGTCATTGCCAATGCCGCCTCGCAGGTTATTGGCGGCGGCGTTGCCGAGGATTTCATCGTTGCCGCTGCCGCCGATGACGTTCTCGAAGTTGCCGGAGAGTTTTGTCGAACCGGTTGCGCTCGTGTTGACCGTGCGATTCGTGTGCGTCGCCATGTTGACTTCGAGGATCAGGTCCACGTGGACCGCATTCGTCACGCTGCTGAAGTCGAGCGTGTCGGTTCCTGTTCCGGTCCCAGACAACTCCGTGAGCGTGTCGTTTTCGACGGTGCTGGTGTCAGCGAAGAAGTAGGTGTCGTTGCCGGTGCCGCCGAGTTGGCGGTCGTTGCCTTGTCCGCCGGTGATTGAATCGTTTCCTGCGTTGCCGGTGAGCGAGTCATCTCCGTCATCACCGTTGAGCGTTTCGTTGCCGGAACCGCCGAGGGCCGAATCGTTATCGGCACCGCCGTTGAACGTGATGCCGAACGTGGCGACGGTGATCTTGCTGGCGTCGAGCTTGTCGTCACCCGCGTTGCCGTTGACGACGATCTGCCCGGTGAACTTTTTCGTCGCGGGAGTCCCTGCCGTGTTGAGCGACGTATCGAGGATCACGGTATCCTTCGCGGTGCCACCGTTGATCGTCAGCGTCCCAACTTCTTCCAGGGCTGTTGAGAAGAGTTCCGTGGTTCCTCGGCGAGCGACCAAGTTGTTGCCGACACGCAGCACCGTGACGGTGTTGTCCGTGTCGACCGCATCGACCGTGCGATTGATGAACTCGTTGATGACGTTGATCGTGATCGGGCCGGTCTGAGCGGCAGTGCTGCTGAAGCCGCCACCGGCGTCAGTCGTTTTGATCGTCAGCGTGTATTTGGCGAGCGTCTCGAAGTCGATCTTCGTCGCATCGTTGACTCGAATGACGCCGAGGTTGTCGATCTTGAAAGCGTTGTTCGTGTTGCCGGTGAGGATCGAGTACGCCGTGATCGCAGCCCCTTCGGGATCAACGGCGGTGACGGTACCGACTTCAAAATCGTTCGTCGTGATCTCTGAGACGCTCAGCGTCGCGGCGGTGACTCGCGGGGCGTCATTGACGGCGGTGACCGTCAGTGTGAAGGTTTTCGCCGTGGCAACATTGCTGCTGTCAGTCGCGGTCACTGTGATGGTGGTCGAGCCGTTCTTGTCGAGCGCCGGTTTCAGTTGAATCGTCCGCGCACCGAGACTGCCGCCGAGCACGATGTTGCTCGGTGAGTTCGGAACCAAGTCGGTGTTCGACGAAGTCGCAGTGACGATGATGGCGTTGAGATTGACCAGCGCGTCGTCGATGTCGGTGACGGTGAACTTGATCGCGGCGGTCGGTGTGTCTTCGTTGGTGGTGACGTTCGCGATCGTTGTGATCGACGGCCCGCCGTCGTTGATCGGAGTCACTGTGACGTTGATCGTTTGCGTCAGCAGGTTCACGTTCGGAGCGGTGCCGCTGCCGTTGTCGGTGACGGTGAATTTGATTTGTCCGCTGCCGAAGAGATTAGCGACGGTCTTGTAGGTCAGCACTTGCAGTTCAGCGGCGGTGACCGTCCCGCCGACAGCAACCGCCGTGGTCCCGTTGGCTTTGAAGAGTTTCAGAAACGTCGGGATCGCCGTGATCTTGTAGGTCGGCGTTTGCGACGCCTCGTTGGTCGGGCCGGGACTGTAGGTCACGCCGTTCAGGCCGAGCGACACAGCAGTTGTCGTCGCGCTGTCTTCCTCGACGTTGATTGTCGGCAGCGATCCCGTCGCGAGCACCGGGGCGTCGTTGATGGGGTTGACCGTGATGGTGAACGTCGTCGTGAAGGTATCGACTCCGCCGCCGGTCGTTCCGCCGTTGTCTTGCAGTTGGACGGTAACGGTGGCAGTGCCGTTGGCGTTCGTCGCGGGCGTGACCCTGTTGTTTATAGCTAACTTTCTGGCAGAGTTTTAAAAATCTGGAAAGCGATCGCAAGGTCGTGCATTCGGCGGAGTCCAAGCCAGAATGGCAGCGGGCCTGGCGGGCGTTCGGTGGCACGGTTGTTGTATCCACCAA
>JAPLNX010000206.1 GCA_026400935.1 Planctomycetia bacterium
CTCGACACCGCCGGTCGATTGCACGTTGACGATGACTTGATGCGCGAGTTGGAAGAAATTGACAACAAGTGCCAACCGCATCAGGTCTATCTAGTTTGCGACGCGATGACCGGGCAGGACGCCGTCAACAGCGCCAAAGCGTTCAACGAGGCAATGGAACTCGACGGCGTCATTCTCACGAAACTTGATGGCGATACACGCGGTGGTGCGGCACTATCCGTGAAGCAAGTCACTGGTGTGCCGATCAAGTTCATCGGTGTCGGCGAGCAACTCGACAAGCTGGAGCCATTTCACCCCGACCGAATGGCAGGCCGCATTTTGGGCATGGGCGACATCGTCTCACTCGTCGAGAAGGCGCAGATGCACCTCGACGAACAAGAGATGGCCGACGCTCAAGCCAAGATGGCGGCAGGCAAGTTCACTCTCGTGGACTTCCAGAAATCCATGAAGCAAATCAAAAAGCTCGGTTCGATGGGGGAGATCATGAAGATGATCCCCGGCATGGGTGGTATGGTCGATGCCATGCAAGGGATGGGGAACCCGGACAAAGACATGGGCCACATTGACGGGATCATCAACTCGATGACTCCGTGGGAACGCGAGCATCCAGACAAGATCGACCGCAGTCGTCGCAACCGAATTGCAAAAGGAAGCGGCTCAGCTCCAAATGAAATCAGCAGCCTGATTAAGCAGTTTGAGACGATGTCCGGAATGATGTCCAAGATGTCGAACATGGGCTTTCTCGAACGAATGAAAGCCGTTCAGGAAATCTCGCAGGGTGGCTTTGCGATTCCTGGAATTGATGGCCCCAGCTTGAAGCTGCGGAGCGGCCGTGGCCCCGCTGATCCGAAGGCGGCCAAAGAACTGCTCAACAAGAAACGCAAAGCTGAACGGCAAGCGAAGAAGAAGAATCGCCGTAAATAGTCAGCCAGGGAATGATGAAACGATCGGTCGCGGCATGATCGAAATCTTTCGACTCACGGGTGCGTGCCGTCTACTTTCATGTCGCTCGGCTGCTACCATGCTTGCCCGAAACAAGCTTTCTTTGAGGACCCCATGCAACCGACTCAGTTCATTAACGTCGTCAGCACCGTGCCTTTAGTTGCACCGAAAGTGCTGAAGGCCGAGCTCGCGATTTCACCCGCGAACAATAAGACGGTCATTGATGGCCGTGAAACGATCAAGAAGATTTTGGCCGGCGAAGACAGCCGAGTGCTTGTCGTAGTCGGTCCATGCTCGATTCATGACCGCAAATCCGCGTCCGAATATGCGGGTCGATTGAAAGCAATTTCCGACAAAGTAGCCGAAACTCTGTTCGTAGTGATGCGAGTCTATTTTGAAAAACCTCGCACGACTGTAGGTTGGAAGGGCTTGATCAACGACCCGTACCTCAATGATTCGTTCGACATCGCCACCGGATTGCGACTCGCACGCGAAATTTTGTTGGAGATCGGTGAACTCGGACTGCCGGCCGCGACGGAATTGCTCGAACCGATTACACCACAGTACATCGCTGACTTGCTTACGCTCGCCTCAATCGGAGCACGGACGACTGAATCGCCGACTCACCGCCAAATGGCGAGCGGCTTGTCGATGCCGGTCGGATACAAGAACGGAACTGACGGCAGCCTGCAGGTCGCTATCGATGCGATGCTCGCCGCGAAAACTCAACATGCTTTCCTGGGCATTGATGGCGACGGTCATACTTGCATCGTCAATACACGCGGTAATCCATGGGGCCATCTGATCCTTCGAGGGGGACGTTCTGGACCGAATTACTCGCTCGATCATGTCAAAGCGGCTGCTGAAAAACTGGCAGCCGCAGGACTGATGCCGAGGTTCATGGTCGATTGCAGTCACGCAAATTCCAACAAAGATTATCGCAACCAACCGCAAGTTTGGCGTGACGTTATCTCGCAGCGAGCCAGCGGCAACAAAGACATCGTCGGCTTGATGCTAGAAAGCAATCTCATGCCGGGCAGTCAAAAGCTGACCGCTGATCCCGCACAGCTCACTTACGGAGTCTCGATCACCGACGGTTGCATCGGTTGGGAAGAAACCGAATCGCTAATCCTTGATGCTCACGAGCAACTGCGGAAGTAGTCCGCAGCGTCAGCGAGGGTGAACGCGTTGCACAACGATGATTTGAGTTTCGTTAAAAGGCTCACCCTCGCTGACGTTTCGGACTACGAAAGCGAGTCTTAGCGTCCTGCTGGTCGAAGTTTCTGACCAAGGTCATGGCACAGAACTTCTAGGCACCTTGGGACGGCGATGTTCATGTCGATATGCCGCTCGGTTTCGGCGACTCGCTCGAACAGACTCATGATGAACTCCAAGTCTTCTGGCGATTGACCGTCAAACCGTTGAGCGAACGATACCGCAGCGGAAATCGCGCCGCCCGATGATTGACCGGATAGGTGCATCGCCACCGAGCGGAAAAACTCCAGGCCGAAACGAATCAGCCACGTAGCATTTCGCCGAGTCGTTGCAGTATCGCCACCGATGGCTTCGAGGCCTGAGGTTAACTGCTCGGTCAATTCGATGGAATTGAAATTCGGACTCGCCAATTCGCGATACAACGCGTCACGCAATTCTCGAAGTGCCGGGTCCAGCAACTGAGCCGCAACGGCCAAACTGCCGTCGCTCAACTCAGCCAGTGCCGCAGCTTCAGATGGCTCTTTGACCCAGTCGAGTTGAAGCATCAAGTCCGCCAGATCAGCTGGTAACAGCGGATCGAACCGAATCACTTGGCAGCGCGACCGAATCGTTGGCAACAACGCATCAAGATTGTCGACGATCAACAAGATCAATGCTTTGGGCGGCGGCTCTTCCAATGTTTTGAGGAAGGCGTTTGCCGCTTCGTCATTCATCGCACTCGCATCGTCGATGATCGCGATCTTGCGATCTCCGGCCATCGGCAAGCGCGACAAGTCGTAGCAAAGCCCCTCTTTGCCTCGATTTTCAGGCGGCCCCAGGAATACGTTGATTGTGAACTCTGACTTGCCATTGAGCCGGCCGACTTCGTGCAAGTCAGGATGGGTTCCCGCCAGCACCTGCTTACACGCCGAACATTCTCCACACGCAAGTAATTCCTCATCGACGTGTCGTTGGCAAAACAAGCACTGCGCGATTGCACGAGCAAAGAGCCGCTTGCCAATCCCCTCTTTGCCAGCGAAGACGTACCCGTGCGACAAGCGATTGCGTTGAATCGCTCGCCGCAACCATTCGACACGTTCGCCATGTCCGCGAATGTTGTCCCACACGGTCATTCGCTCAACTCCGCTGCCATCTCACCGGCGTGATAGCTCGAACGAACAAACGGCCCACTGGCGACCATGCCAAATCCCAACTTCCTGGCCAACTCGCCGATCTCGTCGAACTCTTCTGGAGGAACATATCGTTCGACAGGAAGATGCTCCGGAGTCGGTTGTAGGTATTGTCCCAGCGTTAACATGTCGCAACCTACGCTGCGTAAATCGGCAAAGACTTCAAGTAACTCATCGAGCGTCTCGCCAAGCCCCAGCATCAAACCACTCTTGGTTAGCATGTCAGGTGATTCGTCTTTGACTTGCTTCAAGAGACCGAGCGTACGTTGATACTCGGCGTTGCGACGAACTCTGTGATATAGACGCGGTACGGTTTCGGTGTTGTGATTGAAGACATCAGGCCTTGATGCGATAACGCGACTAATCGCCTCCCTGTTACCGTGAAAATCGGGAGTAAGCACTTCGACCTTCGCTCCAGTTCGCTCTCGCACCGCCAAAACGCAGCGATAAAAGTGCTCGGCACCGCCATCTTTTAAGTCATCCCGTGTGACCGAAGTGATCACAACATAGCGCAAGCCCAGTCGCTCTGCCGCCTCGGCGACTCGTTCCGGTTCGTCGATTTCCAGCGCTTCGGTCTTCCCTTTCGGAACCGAGCAAAAACCACAGGGACGAGTGCAGACATTACCCAAAATCATGAACGTTGCCGTTTGCTTCGACCAACATTCAGTCCGATTCGGACACTTCGCGCTCTCACAAACAGTTTCCAGGCGAAGATCTGAAATCACGCCGCTGGTATATGCCATCCCCGGCTGCGGCATCGGACGTTTGAGCCAACTCGGCAAACGACGTTTCACAGTCGTTGCCGACTGTGGTGCAGGTTCAGCGGGGAGAATATCTAACTCAAGCATTTCGAATCTCGATTCCCAAAACTGTCAGCGGTCAAGAACACACAGTCTCAGCCCCTTACCGCGAATGTCAACCGAGTTCGCTCTATCGTTCCCGGCAAATAGAGCTGATTACATCGCAAAGGGGCTACTCCCGCGATGGATCATCAACTGCTCATACCTCCTGACCATTGGCCTGGAAGCTTTGGCAATCACGATACCATCTGTCGTCCGCCGATTTTCAAAAGAACTTCTTCTGCTCTTCGTAACGACCAAGCGACGGCGAGGCAGGAAGGAGCTCATACAAAAGGGAGTTTGGTAAAAGTGTGGCTATTGCTGCTCGACAAACTGCGATGTGTTCACAACAGCCGCACGCTGGTGCGAGAACTTCCACACGGCGCTGCTCTAAGCTCAACGCTCCGAAGAACGCGAGGAGTTTCATCAACGCCCAAATTGCTCGCAACTCAAAAACGCATCACGAATCATGTGCGACTTGCGAGACTGCCTGCAGTTTAGATCTAAACAAACCCACTCCGCTCAAAGCGAAAAAGACTCCCACTGCAACACCGAAGTCTGCGGAACTCCACATCAAGTCACTCCAATCTGCAACAGACTTAACCATGAGTGCAACAAACGCGGAGAAGACGAGGCCCCAATACTTTGAAAGAAGTTGTGATTCAGCGACCTCGTCAACGCAAACCTGCCACCAAAATTGGTCTTGGTAGCCACTCGCAAGCGACGCGATTGCTAGTCTACCACATCTTCTCAAGTACTTCTGGCGGAGCTTCCGCGTAGTTCAGCGGCTCCATCGAATACGACGCTCGTCCTTGTGAGATACCCCGAACTTGAGACGAATAGCCAAACATCTTGGCCAGGGCAACTTCGGCTTCAATCACCCATAGTCGCCCACGGTTTTCAGTACGCACAACGGTAGCTCGGCGAGCATTCAGATCCGCTTGCACGTTACCTATAAACTCTTCGGGAGTGACGACTTCCAGCTTCATAACTGGCTCGAGCAACACGCAGCCCGCTTTTTCCAAGCCTTCCGAGACCGCCTTTGCCGCCGCTGCGGTAAGCACAACGTCGTTCGCGTCACCTTCTTTATAGTCCACTCCGACGATTGTGAAACGAACTCGCATCAAGGGGTTGCCATACATTCCCCCGGCGTTCGCCCCTTCTTCAACAGCTTGCTCCAAAATGGGGACCAAAGCTGTTGGAAGATCGCTTGGCTTCAATTTGTTTACCACGCAGACTGTTTCTTCCCCCTCATATGGCTCAACTCGCAAGCGGACTCGTGCGGAATGAATCGCAGCACCAACCTGCCGCGAGAATTCACCCTCAACCTCCACGGCCTTTCGCACAGTCTCGCGATAACTTACTCGAGGTTTATGGACACGCACCTTGACCGCAAACTCTCGCTCCATGCGATCCTTGATGACTTCAAGGTGCAACTCGCCCATACCACTGATGAGAGTCTCGCCAGTCTCCTCGTTGATACGTACCTTGAACGTCGGATCTTGCTTTGCGAGCCGTCGCAAAGTCTCTTCGAGCTTCTTTCGTTCAGCACTTGTATCCGGTTCGACTGCCATCGAAATGACCGTCTCTGGAAAGCTGATTTTCTCTAGCATGATTGGCTGTTGAGTCGCACAAAGCGTATCACCTGTGAAAACTTCCTTCGGGCCGATCGCGCCTACGATGTCGCCCGCATATGCTTCGTCCGTTTCGATCTTCTCACGCGAATCGGCTTGCACTCGCCAGATTTGACTGACGAGTTCCTTTGTGTTTGTACGCGGGTTCAAGACCTTTGACCCGCTCTTGAGCGTTCCAGAATAAATTCTCACGAAGCACAGGTCGCCGTGCTTGTCTGCTTGGATTTTGAAGATCAAGCCGCTGAATGGCTCATCCGGCGATACCTTACGCTTCTCAATCTTCGTTGATTGAGTACCCTTTTTGCCGACAAAGGGAACCCCTTCGACCGGCGGGCGATCAAGCGGTGATGGAAGATAATCAACAACAGCATCCATCACCGGCTGCACACCGATGTAACGTAGCGATGTTCCACAAAACGTTGGGAAAAATTGTCTCTCAATCGTTCCTTTACGAACCAATCGGCGTATTATCTCTTCATCCAAGTCTTGTGTTTCGAGGTATTGTTCAATCGCTTGCTCGTCGAGTTCGGCAACAGTTTCGACTAGTTTTTGACGCCAGAGGTGAGCCTCATCGAGCATTTCAGCAGGAATCTCTCGTTCTTCGTACTTCGTGCCGAGTGACTCGGCATCAAAGTACAACGCTTTCATGCGCACGAGATCGATGATCCCCTTGAAGCAGTTTTCGTCAGGCGGCGATCCCGCTCCAATAGGGATTTGTAAGGCGAGCGGTGCCGCATGCAGGCGACTCTTGATGTCGTCCATCACAGTTTCAAAATTGGCACCGATGCGGTCCATCTTGTTAATGAAACAAATGCGTGGCACGTTGTACCGATCTGCTTGTCGCCACACCGTTTCACTCTGCGCCTCTACGCCATCAACGCCGCTAAAAACGACAACTCCACCGTCAAGGACTCGCAAACTGCGTTCAACTTCTGCCGTGAAGTCAACGTGTCCTGGCGTATCAATGACGTTGATCGTTGAATTCTTCCACCGACAAGTGATCGCTGCCGAATAGATCGTGATACCACGCCTCGCCTCATCAGGATCAAAATCAGTAATCGTAGTACCGTCATCGACGTTCCCCATCCGATGAGAGGCCCCGGCATAATACAGAATTCGCTCTGTTGTCGTTGTCTTGCCGGCATCAATGTGGGCAATGATGCCGATATTGCGAATGGCGCTAATGTCGTACGACATGATGAAACCCACTCAATCGAGGATTCACAGCGGAGCGGGAAACAGAGACCACAGAGTGCCCAATGGTCAGAGCCGAAAACCAAAGACTCACTAATCCTCGTCTCGCTGTTCTCCGTGGTGAATTCTCTTGATACCAAAGAAAAACAGCACGTGGCCCCCGACAAACGTCGGACACCACGCGCTGTTGTAAACGCCTTGCAATTTACCAAGCGAAGTGAGCAAACGCCTTGTTGGCATCGGCCATACGATGCACATTTTCACGAGTAGTCATCGCTGTCCCTTCACGACGGTAAGCAGCAAGCAACTCTTCGGCGAGTCGCATGTCCATCGGACGTCCCTTTTTGCCGCGTGCTGCCGCCAGAATCCAGCGGATCGCGAGAGTTTGACGTCTCTTTGGATTCACTGAAGTCGGCACTTGATAATTCGCACCACCAACTCGGCGAGAACGAACTTCGATAGCAGGCTTGACGTTATCAACGGCTGCCAAGAACACATTAATCGGCTCTTCGTCCGGAATCTTCTTCTTGATCACATCCAAAGCGGAGTAGAAAACAATTTGTGCAACACTCTTTTTTCCATCGTGCATCAAACAATTGATGAACTTGGAGGCTAACACTGAACCGCACCTTGGGTCAGGCTTTAGTTGCTTTTCGCTTGCTGTAAACCGCTTGGCCATCGAAGAATACTCCGGTAACTTCTCGCTAAATGTATGTAACGCACACGACAACTGAGGCCAACGTTCTGGATTCGCTAATCCAGGTTAGAAAATAATTTTGCTTTACTTTGGCCGCTTCGCACCGTAGCGACTACGGGCCTGCTTACGGTTGGTCACGCCAAGTGTATCAAGCACACCACGGATAACCTTGTAGCGGATACCAGGCAAGTCGCGGACACGACCACCACGGACTAGAACAATTGAGTGTTCCTGAAGGTTGTGGCCTTCACCTGGAATATAGGCGGTGATTTCCTTACCGTTCGATAACCGCACTCGAGCCACTTTTCGCAGTGCCGAGTTAGGCTTCTTAGGAGTTACGGTTTTAACCAGCAAGCAAACGCCGCGCTTCTGAGGACAGCCTTCTAAAACAGGCGTCTTTGACCGTGAAGGTTGCGGTTTTCGTGGCTTGCGAACCAACTGATTGATCGTCGGCATTCAACAACTCGCAAAAAAATAAAGTGAACCCCAGATGTATTTTCATTGTCGGCTGAACCGCTCAATGTGACCTATGGCTGTATCGCCGTCATAGCGTTTCCAGCACCAGCAGTACCCTCACCACCCTCTTTCAACAGTTCCAAACGAGCCGCCATAATGCGATCGTGTTCGGCCTTAAGCTCTTGCAGAGCCTCTTGACGTACACGAACCTCGGACATCTGGTGACTCTTAAAACCTGTACCAGCTGGAATGAGGTGACCCAAGATAACGTTCTCTTTCAATCCAACCAAGTGATCGACCTTCCCGGCGATGGCAGCTTCGGTCAAAACTTTTGTAGTTTCTTGGAAACTGGCTGCTGAGATGAAGCTTTCACTCTGCACCGCCGCCTTCGTCACACCGAGCAACTGCACAGCAGCAGTCGAAGGTTTCGGTTTCTGGAAGGAAGCCGTTGTACCACCATCGGCTTCAACAGCCGAGTTAACTTCCTCAAAGGTCTTCTTCGGAACAATATCACCCGGCTGGAATTCGGTCTCACCTGGTGTTGTAACTCTGACTGAGTTGGCCAAATCCTGATTCAGCTTTCTGAACTCGAATTTGTCCAGAACTATACCTGGCAAAAGTGTCGTATCGCCAACGTCCGTCACGCGCACTTTACGAAGCATTTGGGACACCACGATCTCGATGTGTTTATCGTCGAGATCTACACGTTGTGATCGATACACGTTTTGAATTTCATGCAACAGATATTGCTGCACGGCTTCAACCCCGCTCACTCGCAAAATATCGTGCGGAACAAGTGGCCCGCGAACGAGTGCGTCGCCAGCTCGGACAACGTCCTTTGCGTGAACCATCAACTGCTTACCGTGCGGTATGACGTGTTCAACCTCTGTCCCGTCACTGCCCCGAACAATGATAATTCGCTTGCCACGCTTCTTTTCAGCGACTAGATCGACTTCGCCGTCGATTTCGGCCACAACCGCCGGATCCTTAGGCTTTCGAGCTTCAAACAATTCAGTGACTCGCGGCAGACCTCCTGTGATATCCTGAGTACCACCGCTCTCGCGAGGAGTCTTCGCAATAACGCTACCTGCCGTGATCTGTTGGCCTTCAACAGCTTCGATACTTGCACGCTCTGGCATGTAATAGAAGTCAAGAATCTTACCCGTCGAATCCTCAAGAACGATTTGTGGGTGTAGATCGCCCTTATGTTCGATGATCGTTTTACGGACCTTACCGCTAGCCTCTATTTCGGTGCGGATCGACTGACCTTCGATACAGTCTTCAAAGCGAGCACGCCCGCCTACTTCCGAGAGAATAGGAACCGAGTGCGGATCCCACTGACAGATCACTTGTCCAGCAGAAATGTCTTGCTCTTCAGTCACAAGCAGCACGGCACCGTTCGGAATCGTGTATTTCTCGAGTTCTCGCTCTTTAGGGTCTACAATGATGATTTCGCCGTTTCGAGCGAGCACCACGTTCTCACCAGCAGTATTTACGACGCATCGAATACGAGCAAACTTTACGCGGCCACCACGACGAGATTTAATCTCCTTATCTTCGATACCGGTTTGAGCAGCACCGCCGATGTGGAATGTCCGCATAGTCAACTGTGTACCTGGTTCACCAATGCTCTGCGCGGCAATGATGCCTACAGCAAGACCTTCTTCAACCATAGAGCCGGTTGACAAATCCATGCCGTAACACAAGCGACAGATACCTAACGTCGCTTCGCAGTTCATGGGACTACGTACCTGAATTCTTTCGATACCCAGTTCTTCGATCCTGCGGGCAATCTTAACTGTGATCAATTCACCCTCACGAACGACGATCTCATCAGTAATCGGATTGACGATGTTAGTACGACTCACTCGCCCCCGCACGCCTTCAGCCAAGCTAACTTCGACCTTTTCGCCTCGATAAACAACCCCCTTGGTCGTTCCCTTCGTCGTGCCACAATCTTCCATTGTGACGACAACATTTTGACAAACATCTGCCAATTTTCGCGTCAAATAGCCTGAGTCAGCCGTTTTCAGGGCAGTGTCAGCCAAACCTTTGCGGGCTCCGTGGGTGGAGCTGAAATATTCCAGAACCGACAACCCCTCGCGGAAGTTCGCTTTAATTGGGGTCTCAATGATTTCACCGCTGGGCTTAGCCATCAACCCGCGCATACCGGCCAGTTGACGAATCTGTTCAACACCACCACGAGCGCCTGAGTGAGCCATTAAATAGATTGGATTAACATACGAACCATCATCCCTGACGTCGTGCTCCAACTCATGCATCATCGACTTTGTGATTGCCTCACGAGCGTGAGTCCAGTGATCGAGCACTTGGTTATAACGCTCTTGATCAGTAATCACGCCGCGTTCGTAAAGCTTCTGAGCCTTGAGTACAGCTGCTTCAGCATCGTTAATAATCTTAGGCTTATCTGGAGAAGTTTTGAGATCGCTAGCACCGAATGACAAACCACTACGGGTAGACTCCCGGAAGCCGAGCTCCTTCAGTCGATCGAGCAATGCAATCGTCGATCGACGACCAAGCTCCAGATAACAATCAGAGATTACTTTAGCGAGGTCCTTACCTCTCATGGTCATGTTGTAAAACGCCGCCCTGTCCTCCAGGATGTCGTTAAACATAACGCGTCCCGGCGTCGTTACGATAATTCCACCAGGCTTGTGACTCTCGGCACCTTCACCCACAACCCGTTTTTCGCGAGGCAATCGGAGTTTGATTTGAGCATGTCGTGCAACTTTGCCCTGAGCGAACGCCATATGGATTTCTTGGAATGACCCAAAGATCATCCCCTCACCCGGTCGCCCCGCTCGGCTCATTGTTAAGTAGTAGCAACCCATAACAATGTCTTGCGATGGACTGATAATCGGCGCACCGTTCGCTGGGCTGAAAACGTTGTTGGTCGACATCATCAGTGTCGTAGCTTCTACCTGAGCTTCGATCGACAGCGGTAGATGCACTGCCATCTGGTCACCGTCGAAGTCTGCATTGAAGCCCTTACATACCAACGGGTGAATACGAATCGCATTCCCTTCTACCAACACAGGCTCAAACGCTTGGATACCCATTCGGTGCAAAGTCGGGGCTCGATTCAGCAACACCGGATGATTGGTAATCACTTCATCAAGAATGTCCCAAACACTTTCATCCTTACGTTCCAACATGCGTTTTGCGCTCTTGATCGTATCGGCGTGGCCAAGTTCTTTGAGCCGACGAATCACGAATGGCTGGAAGAGCTCTAATGCAATCTTCTTCGGTAGACCACATTGATGCAGATGGAGTTCGGGGCCAACGACAATCACACTTCGTGCCGAATAATCAACGCGCTTACCAAGCAAATTTTCGCGGAATCGACCTTGCTTACCCTTGATCATATCCGTCAGTGACTTCAGTGGTCGATTTGACGACCCCAACACTGGACGCTTACAACGATTATTATCGAACAGTGCGTCCACTGATTGCTGAAGCATTCGCTTTTCGTTACGAACGATGACTTCAGGGGCATTGAGGTCAACCAACTTTTTAAGGCGGTTGTTTCGGTTAATAATACGGCGGTAAAGATCATTGAGATCACTGGTTGCAAAGTTTCCTGAATCGAGCAAAACAAGCGGTCGCAAATCAGGCGGAATCACCGGAATGACGTCTAATACCATCCACTCGGGTTGATTCGCACTATCACGCAAAGCTTCCGCGATCTTTAGTCGCTTTATGAGATCCTTTGCTTTCTGTTGGCTCCCAGTCTCCTGCAACTCGACTCGGAGAATTTTTGACAAACTTTCCAAGTCTAATTGTCCAAGCAATTTCTTGACGGCCTCAGCCCCCATATCAACTTGGAATGTTGTTGATCCATACTTCGCTTTAGCCTGTCGAAGTTCTTCTTCGGTCAATAGCTGACCACCACGCAAGGGCGTGTCACCAGGCTCTATGACGACGTAATCCTGAAAATATATGACTTTCTCAAGGTGAGTTGTTTTTAAGTTGAGCAACGCCCCTAATCGGCTCGGCATCGACTTAAAGAACCAAATATGAACGACGGGAGCCGCAAGTTCGATATGCCCCATTCTCTTCCTGCGAACTCGACTGTGCGTTACTTTCACGCCGCAACGATCACAGATCATCCCCTTATACTTCATGCCTCGGTATTTGCCGCAAGCACACTCCCAATCCTTTTCAGGACCGAAAATTCGTTCGCAAAAGAGTCCATCACGCTCCGGGCGATAGGTCCGATAATTGATAGTTTCCGGCTTCTTTACCTCACCGAACGACCAACCACGAATGTCGTGAGGGCTCGCCAGCTTAATGTGAACCGCTGAAAAATCGTTGACTCGGTCATACACGGCTGACTCAGTCGTCGTCGTGTTCATGCCCCGTTGTCCTTCCATATTCGCAGCCCCATTCAATCGTGGACTTGATCGCATCATGACTGCTGCCGTCTGCAGTCAACAGATTCAACACCAACCGAACCAACGCGGCACGGCTAGTTCATCTTCTCCAAAGACATATTCAACGCGAGACCACGAATTTCGTTCGTGAGCACGTCGAAACTGGCAGGAGTACCCGCCTCAAGTGTATTCTCACCCTTCACCATCGACTCATAAATCTTTGTGCGTCCTTCGACATCGTCGCTCTTCACAGTAAGCAACTCTTGCAGGATGTAAGCAGCACCATAGGCCTCCAAAGCCCACACTTCCATTTCGCCGAATCGCTGCCCACCAAATCGAGCCTTGCCACCCAAGGGCTGCTGAGTGATGAGTGAGTATGGCCCTGTAGCCCTCGCATGCACCTTATCATCAACAAGGTGATGCAACTTAAGCATATAAATGTATCCAACCGTAGTCTTTTGCTCGAACTGCTCACCGGTGCGACCATCAAACAAAAATGTCTTTCCATCTTCTGGCAAACCGGCTTCTTTCATGCAACTTCGAATTTCTTCCTCAGTTGCACCGTCAAACACGGGACATACAGCAGAGAATCCTAACTTCGAAGCCGCCCAACCCAGGTGCGTCTCTAAAATCTGGCCGACGTTCATACGACTCGGTACACCCAACGGATTCAAAATAATGTCTACAGGTGTCCCGTCCGCAAGGAACGGCATATCTTCCTCCTGTAACACTTTCGAAATCACCCCTTTGTTACCGTGCCGCCCAGCCATCTTATCACCAACAGAAATCTGTCGTTTCGATGCTACATAAACTTTAACCATCTGCAACACACCACTCGGCAGCTCATCACCACGTTTCAGTGAATTCAAAGCCCTATCGCGTGCCTCAAGAGCCTCGTCAACCAGAGTCCAACTGTCTCTCAAAAGCTTGTTGCAGTCCACTTTTTTCTGTGGACTACGAATGTCGACTGTCTCCCAAAGTTTCAAAAAGCTCGCAGCAAAATCACACAACTGTTTATCATCAGATAGCGACGAGATATTGACTCCATCAGCACTTGGGATCTTGCGCTCAAGCGTTTGCTCCAAGTCAATCAAAAACTTCTTAAAAACTGTTGCAACTAAACTCGCTTGTTTTTGTTCACTTTCCTTCAGATCCGCATCAAAACGCTTACGCTCAGTCTCTGACAAACTCATTCGACGGGAAAATCTCTCGGTATGAATTACGATGCCCTCAACACCACTCGCCACTTCTAACGACTCATTCTTAACATCTTCACCAGCCCGTCCAAAAATTGCATGAAGCAATTTTTCCTCAGGCGTCAATTCAGTTTTGGCCTTCGGGGAAACCTTACCGACAAGAATATCACCAGGACGAACTCGAGTTCCAACTTGCACAATTCCGGTTTCATCAAGATGACGCAGCATCTTTTCACTAACATTTGGTATATCACGAGTGAACTCCTCACGACCCAACTTGGTTTCGCGGATCTCCACATCAAATTCATCGATGTGAATAGACGTGTAAACATCCTCCTTCACCAAACGCTCCGAAAGGATAATCGCGTCTTCGTAGTTGTAACCTTCCCAAGACATGAACGCGACGAGCACGTTTCTGCCAAGAGATAATATCCCGTTGTGAGTCGCTGCCGAATCCGCGAGAAGATCCCCTTTTTTTACCTTTTGACCAACCGTTACTATCGGGTGTTGATTCAAACATGTACGTTCATTTAGCCCAGTAAACTTACGCAACGGCAATCGACGTCCATCAATCTCGATCACCGTTGCGTCTACATAAGTCACCTTCCCTGCTCTGTCCGCCCGCAGCACCATACCGGAATTCTTAGCCACAGTAGTTTCCATGCCTGTGCCGACGATTGGCGGCTCGGCAACCAACAGGGGCACTGCCTGCCTTTGCATGTTCGAACCCATCAGGGCACGATTTGCGTCGTCATGCTCTAGAAATGGAATCAAAGCTGCAGAGACTCCCACCATCTGGCAAGGAGCAATATCAACAAATTGCGCATCATCCGAAGGGATCCAAACAACGTCATTTCGATGTCGCGAGAGAACACGGCCGTCGGGAATCTTGCCATTCACAAACGGAGTATCAGCGGGGACCACAAAGGTATCAGACTCCTCGTCGGCCCTAAGCCAAGCGACTTCATCAGTTACCTTACTATTCTTCAGACGACGATAGGGAGTTATCAAGAAACCATAATCATCAACAGAAGCAAAGATCGCTAAACTCGAAATCAAGCCGATGTTTGTTCCTTCAGGCGTCTCAATTGGACAGATTCGGCCGTAATGAGAAATATGAACGTCTCGAACTTCGAACCCAGCCCTCTTGCGATTCAGACCACCCGGCCCAAGTGCACTCAACCGTCTTTCATGCGTAAGCATAGAAAGCGGATTAGTTTGATCAACGACCTGCGACAACTCACTGCGACCAAAAAAGAAATCCACTGCCGCAGCAACACTCTTCGGATTAACCAACGATCGAGGGCTGATATCCTCAGCGTCCTTAATACTCATGCGTTCCTGCACTGTCCTTCTTAGCTTCAAAAAACCCTTACGCAACTCGTCCGTAGCAAGTTCGTCGATTGTCCGCAAACGCCGATTTCCTAAATTATCGATATCGTCAACATAAGCCGTGTTATCATTTGCACGCAACCGAAGAATGTATCGTATCGAATTAACATAATCCTCAGCTCGCAACGCCATCTCATCATCAGGACAATCCTGATTAAATTTACGATTAATTCGAAACCTACCAACCTGACCCAACCTATAACGATTGACGTCCGTAAACCGCTCCTTGAAAAGCTCCACTGCCTTCTCAAGCTGCGGAGGATTACCTGGGCGAAGCCGTTGGTAAATCTTTAGCAAAGCCTCCTCTGTCGAAGTAGTCGTGTCGTCGCGCAAACTATTCAGGACACATCTATCAGTTGGACTATCAATGACTTCTACACTCTTAATACCAGAATCAATAATCGTCTTAGCAATCTCCGGAGTGATAGCAACCCCGCTATCAACAATGATCTCACCGCAATTAGCGTGTTTGGGTGGATAGGCAACGTCTTCCACAGAAACCTTATCTTTAAACACGTCAGCAGAAGTCTCTTTCTGTATCTTGACTTGTTTAGCTTCAAAAAACAGCCTAAGGACACCTGCATTCGAGCTACATCCACTGTCCATTGCTCTCAACAAAGTCATAGCCGAAAACTTACCGCTTTGATCAATGCGTACAGCAAGAGCTTCTTTTCTTGTAGTAGCCAACTCGACCCAACTTCCCCTCTCGGGAATGATCCGGCATGAATAACCTTCACGCTCATTACCATCCGTATTTTCCATAAAATCAACGCCAGGCGATCGATGCAATTGACTTACGACGACACGCTCAGACCCATTGATTATAAACTCTCCACCTCCCAGCATAATTGGCAAATCGCAAAGATATACTTCTTCTTCTATCGGCTGCTCTTTCTTAAGACGAAAATACACACGCAAAGGACGCCCGTACGTTAACCGCAATTGCCTACACTCGTCCGGACTATATCTGGCCTTACCCAATTCGTAACGCAAATATTGAAGCTCGAATTGATTGTCGTAACTAACAATAGGGAATATCTCCTTAAATATTCCTTCCATACCAATCGGCAGCCTGCGATCAGTTTCAACCTCTGCCTGTAGAAACCTTACATATGACTCAGTCTGAATTTTTGTGAGGTCCGGAATCTCATATTGGTACTCGTCATGTCCAAAATTCCTAACACTTTGCGGTTGCAGTCTTCTTTGCTCGGAAATAGCCATGTTTAGCCCCACCATCGGAGAACTGTGTCATTCAGTCTGAAACCACAATCCACAGACCATCAAAAGAAATAGCTCCCCCGGTGACAGGGAAGCTAAAATCACACACAACCAGTATTCACATCGTTTACAATCAACACTCGCATCGATAACCGACAATCTGTAACGCCGAACCTGAGCGTAATCGTAAGAGCAACCAACAGTGCCCACCCGACAACTACACCTGAGCCAACATTCCATCAGAATAATGGCAAACCTAATACTGCATCGGTCAGGGTAGCAGCAAGAAAACGTTACTTAATCTCGGCCTTTCCGCCAGCTCCCTCGATTTCCTTCGCAATCTTCTCTGCTTCTTCCTTCGAGACACCTTGCTTTAGCGGCTTCGGTGCACCCTCAACAAGATCTTTCGCTTCTTTCAAACCAAGCGCTGTAATCGTGCGAACTACTTTGATAACACCAATCTTATTCTCACCGAAGCCAGTGAGAATTACGTCGAATTCTGTTTTCGCAGCAACAGGCTCAGCACTAGCGGCACCAGCCGGACCAGCCATCATAACAGCACCACCAGCCGCGGGCTTGATTCCGTACTCGGACTCAAGATAGTCCGCTAGTGACTTCGCCTGAAGCACAGTGAGACCAACCATCTTATCGCCGAGTTCTTTAACCGCCGGATCAATTTCAACAGCAGACATTGTAGTTTACCCTTTCTCTAATTCTTGCAAAAATCAGCTTCAACATTTCTGAACGATACGTGATACCTATTAACCTACCCCAATCAACCCATCATCAACATTTCATCTCGTTACGCAACAACGTCTTGATCTTCCTTTTCGGAGATCTGCTTAATCTGTGAGGCGATCGACGCACCTTGTGAAATGATAGCACTCAAAGCCGCAGTCGACACAGATAACAAACCACCGACGACCTTGGAGATCAACTCTTCCTTGCTAGGACATTCACTCAACAGCTTCACTTCTAGAGGAGTTACAACCTGACCGCCAACGTAACCACCTTTTACAACTGATCCAGGATACTCCTTCTCCCATTTGATAACTTGCTTCGCCAAGCCAACAACATCAGGTCCCCAAACTATGGTAGTTGGTCCGCCAGTCTGCTTATCGAGATTCCAACCGTTATCAGTAAGTACTCGTTTAGCAAGTTTGAACGGCGCACCCAGTAGTTTAATTGATTGCTTTCCCGACGCCACTCGCATTCGATTGTTTGAAACACCATCCAACTTAGAAACATCAACAAATATCACTTCACTAATCAAACTCAGCTTCTGTCCGAGTTCCTTCATCATTAACGCTTTAACTGACTTACTCATATAGATTCCACCGCATTTGAAACTCATTAGAACCAAGAACCGCAATCTAAGCACACCTACGCCGAAACCGCGATTGAAGGCATCATGGTGGCCGTAACATAAGCCGTACGTACGTAAACACCCTTTGATGCAGCGGGCTTGATTTGATGTAAATATTTGATCAGCGCCTGAATATTCTCAGTCAACTGGTTCTCTTCAAAGGAGATCTTGCCGACTACGCAATGCACAATTCCAGCCGCATCAACACGGAACTCAACTTTACCTGCCTTGTATTCCTTAATCGCAGTAACCAAATCCGAAGTGACAGTCCCAGCACGAGGTGAGGGCATCAAGCCGCGGGGCCCCAGCACCTTCCCAAGTGGGCCGACTACACCCATCATATCCGGACTGGCGATCGCAACATCAAAATCTAGCCAACCTGCCTTAATCTGATCAGATAGATCCTTGCCCCCGACATAGTCAGCGCCAGCGTTTTTCGCGACGTCAACGTTCTGCCCTTGAGCGAAAACCAAAACACGCTTGGTCTTGCCGATGCCATGTGGCAACACAATTGATCCTCGAACCAATTGATCTGATTGCTTCGGATCGACCCCAAGCCTTACTGCTATTTCAACTGTTTGATCGAACTTGCATTTCTTTATATTCACTGGCAACGACGACTCAAGCCCTCTCAAAATCTTTACAGCTTCAACTATCGTAACAACACCGATCTTCTCCACAGCTTCTCGTAAAGCAACTATCCGTTTCGATCGTTGATGCATTTTGACAACCCACTTTTGAATTCTTGACTAACTTCAATCCGCATAAAACGACAAATATCATTATTCACTAATCAGCGATCGTAATCCCCATGCTCCTGGCCGTTCCTTCGATCATCCGGCAAGCGGCAGCAAGATCCGACGTATTAAGATCAACCAATTTTTCTTTCGCGATGTTCACGACTTGTTCCTTGGTGACGATTCCCACCTTCTCGGAATTAGGCCTCTGTGCGCCTTTTGCTACGCCGGCAATCTTTTTCAACAACACAGAAGCCGGTGGGCTTTTTAGAATAAATTCGAAAGATCGATCGTTAAATATCGTAACAATAACGGGAACTATCGTTCCTGAAATATCCTTCGTCTTAGCATTAAATTCTTGTACGAACTTGCCAAGATTAATGCCGTGAGGACCCAGAGCAGTACCCACAGGTGGCGCCGGTGTTGCTTGACCACCTGTGATCTGTACTTTCACCTGTGCTACTATTTTCTTCGCCATCGTTATCTTTCACTTACGAATTGCCGCCGCAGATACTCAGGTTTTTTCGACCTGCCAATACTCCAGTTCAACTGGAGTAGACCGACCGAATATCTCAATCAGTACGATGATTTTTCCGTTAGTCTCATCGATCGATTCGATCGAACCTTCGAAAGTATCAAAGGTACCTTCTTTGATTTTTACGACATCGCCAGCGCTAAGCTGTATCTTAATTTTTGCAGGCTCATCGTGAGCTTCTTCTACGCGCAACATCCGATCAATTTCTGAATCTTCCATCGGCGTGGGCAATCCGCCGGTCCCGGTGAAGTCCCCAACACCTGATGTATCGCGAACCAAGTACCAAGTCTCATCGTCCAGCCACAACTGGATGAACAAGTAACCCGGGTACATTTTTCTCTCGACCACTCGCCGCTTACCGCTTTTTGTTTCTACGATCTTCTCAGTTGGGATTAAAATTCGACCAAAGGACGACTCAAAACCATCTCTGCGGATTCGCCGCTCGAGATTTTCCTTTATTGATTTCTCTCTATTCGTCTGCACCTTCAGAACATACCACTTGAATGCTTTGGCAGGCTCGGACGAAGTTGTTGGAATCTCGGCCACAACTAACTACCTCCGATATATTTGCAGGAAACCGGTCACCTGAAAAAACCACTGCCAAACCAAATCGTAAGTGAACATCACCGCTGCCATTGCAACGATCAAAACCAAAACCACGACAGTTGCCCGCTTAACCTCGGGCAGCGACGGCCAAGTTACCTTATCAATTTCCGACTGCACGGAAATCAAAAAATCAGCCGCTTTAGCCCTACTCAAAAATGCGAAAGAAGAAACCAAACTCACTACTATCATGGCGACACATGTCAGCAACCATAAAACTCCGGCTTGTCTACTAATAAAGACCGAACAAACCTGTATTAGCAACCAAGCCAAGCACCCCGTGAGAGCACATACCGCTATCTGCCGAGAAGGCTTTCCTTGCTTTTTTTTGTAGCCTATTGGCATCATCGTAGTAATAATCCAGCTACTTTTATTAACGCAATCACGGGCGGAGGGACTTGAACCCCCAACCGCTGGATTTGGAATCCAGTGCTCTGCCATTGAGCTACACCCGTAGTTCAACCTAGAGCTTCAGAATCACTTTTTACGTGACTCTTTATGCACAGTATGTCTCCTCAAACGAGGGCAATACTTCTTGAGTTCGAGTCGCTCAGTGCCGCGCGTCTCTTTAGAAACGCGATAATTGCGATCACCCGACTCAGTACATTCCAGCCACACAAACTCTCGCGGCATTTTTGCTACTCCAAAATAGACGTCACGACACCAGAGCCCACCGTTTTACCACCTTCGCGGATAGCAAAACGACTACCAGTATCCATCGCAATAACCTTACCCAACTCAACCTGGACCTTGACGTTATCTCCAGGCATGCACATTTCAGCGCCGCCTAAAAGATTCATTGAGCCAGTCACATCAGTTGTGCGGAAGTAGAACTGCGGTTTGTAGCCATTAAAGAAAGGCGTATGCCGACCACCCTCCTCTTTACTCAAAACATAAACCTCACCCTCAAATTTAGTATGAGGCTTAATACTCTTTGGCGCCGCAAGAACCTGACCTCGAGACAAATCTTCTTTCTTCGCACCTCGAAGCAAAATCCCGACGTTATCTCCCGCCATACCCGAGTCCAGAGTTTTATTAAACATCTCGACGCCGGTGCATGTTGTTTCAGTAGTAGGACGAAGCCCTATAATTTCAATCTTTTCACCAACTTTAACTACGCCCTGCTCAATACGCCCCGTCACAACCGTTCCGCGACCCTCAATCGAAAACACATCCTCAATCGCCATCAGGAAGGGCTTATCAGCGGCTCGCTGTGGCTCCGGAATATGCGCATCGAGCACATCCATCAATTCAGTAATACACTTACTTGCAACAGGATCTGAAGGGGTGTCTAACGCCGCTTTCGCATTTCCACGCACTATCGGAATCGTATCACCAGGGAAGTCGTATTTCGTAAGGAGATCACGAATCTCCATCTCAACCAACTCAAGTAACTCCGGATCATCAACGAGATCACATTTATTAAGAAATACCACCAACGCAGGCACATTCACCTGTCGAGCCAACAAAATATGCTCGCGGGTCTGCGGCATAGGCCCGTCAGCCGCAGAGACAACAAGAATCGCACCGTCCATCTGAGCAGCCCCGGTGATCATATTTTTGATATAATCGGCGTGGCCAGGACAATCAATATGCGCATAGTGCCGATTCGGCGACTCATACTCAACATGACTCACCGCGATCGTAACAGTCTTTGTTTCATCCCGAACAGTACCGCCCTTGGCAATATCAGCATACGACTTGAAGTGCGCAAGCCCTTTAGCTGCTTGCACCGCCAAAATCGATGCTGTTGTTGTCGTTTTCCCGTGATCAATGTGCCCAATGGTACCAACATTGACGTGCGGTTTCGTTCTCTCAAAGACTGCCTTGGCCATGTTTACTCCCTAGCTCTCAATTGACCTAAACTTTATTTAAATTCGCTAATCACCAACCCCAGCGCCTCTGCACACAATTACAACAGAGCTACACCATGGAAGAGCTGCTAGTGGGACTTGAACCCACGACCTCGTCCTTACCAAGGACGCGCTCTACCACTGAGCTACAGCAGCGGAAAGGACACATCAGCCGCTAAATAAACCACCCCACCTGCGAACTAACACTTCAGTAGCGGGTGATGGGAATCGAACCCACGTGTCCAGCTTGGAAGGCTGGCGCTCTACCATTGAGCTACACCCGCAGTTGGCAAGTCCTAACAAACCATCAAAATCACGACAGAACCACGTAAACTGGGGGAAGCAGGATTCGAACCTGCGAAGGCAGAGCCACCAGATTTACAGTCTGGCCCATTTGGCCACTCTGGAATTCCCCCGTATATACACCCAAGCTAGCCACAGTGTTGGCAACTTCGGGGCTTATCACCCAAACGAAACGTAACACCAAAGCTAGCGGAGGGACTCGAACCCACAACCGCCGGTTTACAAAACCGGAACTCTGCCAATTGAGCTACGCTAGCAGTTGAAGTCGGCCCGATAGGGAGCGGAGCAATATAGCGACCGTCTACATCAATGCAAGCCACCCGCTGGCACCGCAGTTGCGGTAACGACGTTGAATTCCAGGTGGTTTTCGACTTCTGTAATAAAATGGTAGTTTGGCGAACCTAATCCGCCAAGTGCTGCTGGCACGCCGCTTCGCGGCATGGTCATTTTTGAATTACGAACCATCATTCCGGTATTGATTCAAACTGTCCGCCGATTTGGTAGAGAGGCAGAAATCGGTAATATACCTCCAGGCAAAGAGTGCTCAAAGCTGTTGAAAATATCCTTCCCCCGTATGATCCCCATGGTGGTTTGGGATCCCAGCTCCCAGCTTGGTGCCCTTTGATTCTTTGTTCTTCAATAAGCGAATCCCTGAGTGCTTCATTCCACTGGCCCCAATCACGACCGCCGATTTGGTACATCGCAAGGGTTCCGTAGTACCAGTAGTAGAGGTTATGTGAAGACGAGCGAGGACGACGCTGCAGCATGTAACCGACCGCCTCTACGCTGGCCGGATTAGTTCGGTTAATTCCGAGTATCTGTTTGCAGAATAACGATTCCGCCGTCATTGAGTCAGTCGGGGGAAGCTGTTGGCCTCCTGCGATTCGATAGCCAGCGAGCCCTTTATTGGGACCTTGGCTTCGCTCTTTGAGGAACAGGACCATTTTTGTTTTTGTTGATTCAGGAGTCGGAATACCTGCAATTTCTGCACTTTTGAGCGCCATCAATTGCCAGCCAAACATGCTCATGTCGCTTGATTGAGGAGGAAGTCCAGATGAGCTTGGTTGAACGTAGCGCCATCCTCCATCGGGATTTTGATTGACGATAATATACGCGACAGCGCGCGCTAGGGGTTGACGCAATCTGGCATCTGACGACAAGTCGCTTTGCATGCTAAGTGATTCGGCTAGGGCGTATGCTGCCATTGCGTGACAATACATCTGCTCGAAGTGGGTCGCCTTCCCCCCAAGGTAGCCGTCATTACGCTGCTGGCGAAGCAGCCACCCAACGGTTCGGTCGATTTGGTCAGCATATTGCCCTTCTTCGTGGGTGTAGCCTGCGCCGAGAAAGGCCAGAAGAGCGAGTGCAGTAACTCCGGTATCCGCTTGTTTGCCAGCGTAGTTGCGATCGTTTCCTTCTTCATCCAGTTTTACGAGCCCCGCATGGCCGGTGCACCGATCTCCATCCGGGCACTGAGCGTCAAAGTTGTCAGCATCCCAATAACCTTCTGGATTTTGGTGAATCGCAAGCCACCGCAAGCTCAGTTCGACGGCTTTTTCAGATGCGTCCGTGCCGCCATATTTACGGGCAACCTCTCGGCGACGAGCAAGGTTGCGGCCTTCATAAACGGGGGGAACAGTCGTACGTTTTCCTAGTTTTGAAGCCTCGAAATTGGGCCGGGATGGCCTAGGTGTGATTCCATCGTTTGGAAGCTCGGTCCGAATTCCCTCTCGGACAGCAACGGAATCTCCTGGTGTAGGATTTGGCGATTGCGCTTTTCGCTCTGGATGGAATGAATCTGCACCGCCGGCCTCTTGGCCCCGAGGAGTTCGAGTTCGTAGTCGCGGGAATGGAGAGAATCCAGGTGAACCACCGGTGGTGCCTTTTGTGGGCTGGCCAACCAGCGCGGGCAGTTCATCAACCTGATTGGCAGATGGCGATAAAGGAGCTCGACTCGGGCGTCGTTCCCCGATCTCAAGTTTTGTTGGAGCAGTGGGTTTTTCTGAATTTGATGGAATGGCAGGAACGGAATCCTGAGCTAACATCGGTGCTTTTGATCCCCGTGCCATTTCAGATCGCTCGATGCTGCCGGGGTTCACTTGCCTGACGATCAGTTCGCCCTCCGGTCGTGTTAAGTTTGTCCGCTTCGTGGGTGAAAGCGATGATACTCGTGCTTCCGGACGCGACTCAGCGGTCGGATCATCGATCTTTAGCGGCGCGGCTGCTTCGACACGAGCGGCTGCTTTTTCGCCAGTTTGCTTCAACTCAGGCCGAACATCCAGTTGATCCGGAAGCGCCGCCTTATCGGTTACCTGAATATCTGGCGCGGTAATCTGGCCAGGAGTCCGCGGTGGACCTTCGGTTGGCTTTACGTCGGTCGCAGAACGGCTCGTCCGAATAAGCTCCTGATTGGGACTGTCCGGAAATTTTTCCCAAACCCTGGTGTTGCCGGACTTTGGCAAAGCGACTCGTTCTTCTGCTTGGGTGAGCTTGGCTTGAATTTCGATCTGCTTTTCACCGACCTGAACCGCGTCTTCGACTTTGTCAGCCAAGAGATGTTCGGGTGGATTGACCGCAACCAGGCCAAAGACGCAGGACAAATGCACAAGCACAGAAAACATCAACGACTTCCAGCCGATGGAACGATCACCCCAGCGAGTTACCAGCATCGTAATGAGATGCAGAGTCGCGAGTCCCAAACCGGTTGCTAGTCCACTCCAAAGAACAGTCTCAACGATCTCTACTGGGGTTCTGAGCCAAGCAGAGACTTGTTCAACCACTTCCGCAGCGGCGAGTAGAAAAAATGCGGAACTCATGAACTTTCCTTACCAGCGATTGGTTTTGGCAAAGGGCAATTCAAGCATTACTTCAACAGGAACTCCCTCGAGGAAAGAATCGTCCCCGCTTATTGGGATTGCGTCAATCCGGTATCGAGGAAGTTGGTTTGCACAGATCGTTTGTGCCAGCGTGCTCCACGATTCACAAACTCAGTCATTGCCCGCCGATGAGCTGCGCGATTGGATAGCCGCGACCAAGTTCCGTGAGATCAGTCAGCGAAATCACCATCGGTGGTTTCTTGGGTTGAGTCGTGTCGATGACCGCTTCCAGTCGAACAAACTGGCTAACCTCATCAAAGTAGCCAATCGACTGAACACGATATATCCCGCCACGTGCGGTGACATAACGATCGAGTTGTTGCATCGTCGGCATGTCGATCAAGTTTTCGATGACGAGCCAACCGGCGGTCGCTCGCGTGCCGGTTGTAGCTACTGAAGCGTCACCTCCTGCTCCTTGACGTGCGGCCATAATGGAACCGGCGATCGATTCGGTGACTCCCGGAATCGTCAGCAGTGTTTCGTACCGTGCTTGATTGATATTGATGCGACCGTCAATCACGGTATCAGTCGAAGTTGTCAGCGTGTCGAGCAACTGCGGCAGATATCCGGCCATTTCGCTGCCGCTGGGTAACCAAGGGCTCGAAAGCGTTTGCTGTGTTTTATTGACAGTCGCAGTAGTGGATGCACCAATCAATTCGTAAAGTGAGGTAACTTGCCGCTTTGATCCTTGAGAAAGGTCCATGCCGCCGCGAGTGACCGGCGCATTGCCGCCGCCACCGATTGCCGCACCGACTGCTTTCGCCGCTTGTTGCACTTGCTGCGTCGGACTTGAGCCTGTGCCGACGCCCGATGAGCCTCCCGACGAACCGGAGCCGACACCCGACGATCCGCCTGTCGAAACTCCCGATGAGCTACCTGCGGAAACCCCAGCCGATGTGCCCGAGCGAGTATTTCCAGAGTTGCTGCTGCTACCAGAGTTGCCGGCTGCTGATCCCGATGACTGACCTTGCCCGGTGCTGGTTGTTGCCGCTGCGGTCATGCGGTACGCAATGACGAACTGCGCGACGGTAGAATCGAACGACTCTTCCAACGTGTCGTACAACGTGGCGAGATCATTACCGTTGATGTTGATGCGCGGTGTGCCGTCCGACTGCAAATTCTTCTCGCGACCAAAGACCGACAGATAGGCGGACCAACCCATCTGCAACACACCATCTTGGTTGTCGGGTGGACTACTCACATCGCCATCGTTCTCGTTCGGGTCGAGCACCCCGTTGCGATTCGCGTCTTCACCGTACAACAAACCCAAAGTGACTCCGCGCACGAGCAACAATTCATCGAGCGAATCCAGCGGGCTGTTCTTGGCCGGATAAGGCGGCGTCAACGACTCGTAATACTCCGATTCGCAGCCACTCTCGCGAGCGGTTTCATCGGAATCAATGAAGTCCAAAATCGCGTCAGCCAACTCGGCCGTCATGCCGGGGATCATCTGCAAGCGACCCTCCGGTGTATTCGTTGAAGCTGAAGAGGTGCTGATATTTGAACTTGATACTGAACCAGAACTCGATGAAGAACTGCCGCTTGTGCTTGAACCGGTTGTTGTTCCTGAACCACTCGAGCCAGTCGTTGCTCCGCCACTTGCTCCGGCTGAGCCTGTCGCCACACCGCCGCCAGATGACCCTGAACTTCCCGAGCCACTCGCCGCCGAACCACTTTGCGACTTCGCCGCGCTAACCAGTGTGTTGAGATTGAGCTTCGAGGATTCGTCAATCAGCCCTTGCCGAATCGTAGAACCGGTGACGTCACTTTCGTTGGGAACGACCAAACTGAAACGAGAGCGACCTCGTGGATTGTCTGCTTCGCGAATCGTGACGCCGCCAAATCGCTGTGGATCGTGATGCACGTTTTCGTAAATGGCATCAACCGGAGGGGTGCCCAAGACCGCGACAGCCAGTTCGATCCCGGAATCGGCCGACGCGCGCGCCTGAACTTCGCGTCCGAAGACTCCGGTGGCTTGGCTTTCGGAAATCATCGTCTCCGAAAACGTGTAAGCCCCCAATGTCAACAACGCGATAACGACCAAGACAACGACCAACATGCTGCCACGACGCGGATAATTTGTCGGTGGGCAAACCAATGAGAACCTGCTCGCTCGCATGACGACGGTCTTTCGGCAAATTGAACTCGTGAAAACCAGAGCGAGCTTACCAACCGGAGCCGCATCGCACAGCAGGGGATTTGACAGTTTCATCGGCCATTCATGAAAGCAGCCCGGCTTTTCTGAAAAGCCGGGCTGTTCACGATGCCGAAGTGACCTCGACGTTGCGAATCTGTTTTTTCGTACTTACCGAGAAGGTTTCTCAGAATCACGGGACTTGTCCCCTTCGCGAGGCTTTTCGTCACGAGGGCGATCTTCCGCATCACCTCGACGAGCGGGACGACCCGCCGCGCGATCTGCTTCCGAGCGACGAGGGCCACCTTCTGGCTTACGATCACCATCGGCTCGGCCTCGACCTTCTGGCGGTCGGTCTCCGTCAGGACGACCACGCCCTTCTGGACCACGCCCTTCGGGTGGACGATCTCCGTCTGGTCGACGACCTCCATCGGGGCCTCGATCACCATCCGGGCCACGGCCATTAGGTCCACGGTCTCCCGGTGGCGGGCCAAGCAACTCAGCCCGATCAAGCTGGCCATCGTTGTTGCGGTCGAGTTCTTTGAAGAGTTCTCGCAGGCTATCCAATTCATCCCGACTGATCAGGCCATCATGATTTCGGTCGAGTATTTGGAAGAACAATGGCCCTTGAGGCTGACGGCGTCCGTCACCTTCCGGACGACGCTCGCCGTCACGTGGCGGTCCATCTTCTGGTCTGCGGTCTCCGTCACGACGACGTTCGCCATCACGCGGTGGTCCCGCTTCCGGTCGGCGGTCACCTTCACGACGAGGTTCTCCTTCGGGGCGCTGGCCACGTTCGCCATCTGGTTTGCGGCCTTCTGGGGGACGATCGCCTTCCGGCTTTCGACCTTCGGGACGCGGGCCACCTTCCCCACGTTGCGCGAAGGCTCGAACATCATCGAGAGTCAGCACATCTTTGCCCGCTCGATCGAAGGCTGGTTTGACACGATCGCGGAACTGTTCCGGAACTTCATCGAGCGTCACTTTACCATCATTGTTCTTATCGAATCGTTTAAACATTTCTTCTGGATTCTGTCTTCCTTCAGCGCCTGGGCCAGGGGACCCCGGCATTGGGCCAAGCTCGGTCATCGCCTTCCGGAGTTCGTCGGCCGTCAGTTCCTCTTTACCGAGCTTTTCAAAGACTTTACTCAAGCGATCGCGCATCGGTTCCGGAAGTTCGTCTTTCGACAACTTGCCGTCGTTGTTCTTATCGAACCGTTTAATCATCTCCGCAGGATCGAACGCTCCTCCGGGACGTGCTGCGTTGCCAAACATGGCTCGCGCCTTTTCGAGATCATCAAGCGTGAGCGAATCCTTGCCGGTTCTTTCGAGCATTTTTCGGAGCATTTGCCCCGGACCCTCTTCCGGAAGTTCTTCCTTCGTCAGCTTGCCGTCTTTGTTCTTATCGAGTCGTTCGAGCATCATTTTCGGCTCAAACATCTGACGACCACCGGCACCTAGCCCGCCTCGATCAAGTCCGCCACCTTGCACTGGAGCGTCGCTGCGTTTCAGCGCGGCTTCGAATTCATCCTTCGTCAATTCGCCGTTGTCGTCCTTATCGCCGATACGGACGAGTCGATCGAAGTAACGCCCTTGCTCTTCAGAAACTTCGTCCGGCGTGATCTTCCCATCGCCATTCTTATCCATTTTCTGGAAGAGTTCCGCCGTCTGATTCGCCTCCGGCTTCGCTGTTTCATCCGCCGCATTGACGGCCACAACAGACAGTCCGAGCATCCCGCCCATCAACAATGCCCATGTGCTAAATCGTTTCATAGATTCATTCCTGACAAAAACTGTGACCTTGAATTGGTCTGACATTGGAACCTGTGACGGCACAATAAACCCGCAATAGCGTTGCAAGTTCCGAAGATTTTTCGAGAAGCTGATGATCGTCCCGCGATCGCAGTTAGTCTGTCCGACGACTTATCAAATTGCAGACGCGGATGGCACAACGCTGTCCGTCCTTTGCCTGAATCCCGGTTTTTTACCAGACGTAGTTCAAACCGATCTTTGCTACGCCGTTCGATAATTCGACCGGAACGAGTAGCTCAAATCGGTTGCCGGCTGGGCGGATCGCTGGCAGTTTGCCTGCACCGACAATTTGCATCTTCAGGGCTCCGTCGATGAGGTACCAGCCATCAGCTCCATCCTCCGCGACTTCGATCTTGCGACCAGTCGCTGCTCGCAGAGTGAGGTTTTTCAAACCGCTCGCATCACCGGCGGTCGCTGACAGCGCCAGCGTGCGGCCGAACGAAAGCTCTTTGCCAGACTTCTTCGCGACGACGTGATCGTCGATCGACAGGCGACCGAACTGATACTGCAAGATCGGACGACGAGCTTCATCAAAACGATAGCCCTTGAACTTGTAGCCTTGATCCTTCGCCGGTTGGCTTGGCCATGCGGTACTCGCATCGGCGAGCAACGCAAACGGGACATCAGCGGGAAGCGCGAGGACGTTATCACCGAGCGGGTTTTGGAATCCGGGACCACGTCCGACCCAATGCTTCGAAGCGTCGATGAACTGACCCTGCCAAATCCACAATAGAGAGAATCGATCAACATCAAACGCGAGGTTCACTCCTTCCGGATATCCGACTGCGAACCCACGCGACGCTGTGATGTTGCCACCATCTTGTCCGGGGCCTTGCAGGAAGTTCCGATAAAGAATCGGTTCTTTGTCAGCGACGAGCACAATTGCTTCACGCACGATCCCGGCGGGGATTGCGGCATTGTTGCCGTCCGACAAGTATTTCCAGACAGCCTGCATCTGCTGTCCTGCATCGGCGTTCAAGACGTCCTTAATCGTCGCCATGCCAAACGGCCAAGGAGCTGGCATGCGAGTTCCTCGACGATAGACCTGCGGATCGGCGAGATATCGATAGAACCAATCCTCTCGCAATCGTCGCGTCATCGCGTTGAGGTTGATCGCCTGCACGCCGGTCGCGGCGTGTTCGTTAAACGAATGGCATTTGACGCACGACAAGCCCTTGTCACCGACAAGCTGTCGGCCCGCAGATTTCAGCCTCGGTAGTTGTTCTTCAAAAGTAACCAAATTCGCCGCTGTCTTGAAGTCCGTTTCGGCAAACGCTTTCGCAAGCGAACCGGCACCAAACTTCGGCATCCGCGCGTGCATGTAGGGCCGATCTTTCGCTCCGTTTTGCAAGATATTCTGCAACGCCTCTTCGCGCAGCTTGTCACCCACACCGTCGAGTGCCGGAGGAATGCGACCTTCGTCACCCATCTCCGGGATCGTCGTTTCGAAGTACGCGTTTCGAACTTGCTCAACACCGCCCAACTTCCCGCGTTCATGACAAGCAAAGCAATTGAACGTGAGCAGTGCGTGAGCGACAACATCAGCATTCGTCGGCTCGACCGCTTTGCTGACTGCCGCCAGCGCGGCGATCGTCGCCGATGTTTGCAGCGTACTCAGCTTGTAAAATGGCAAACCTTTTTGAGCATCCGCCGCTAAGCAACCTCCGTTCGCCGCAAGTTTTGAAAGTGGTTTTGCTTTCAATTCGGAAGCGATCACTTTGTTGTCGTCTTTTAGTTGATGGCACGACGCGCAACCCAGTGTCGCAAACAGTTGCCGTCCTTTTGCAGCCAATTCCGGGACGATCTCAAACGCTTTATCGCTCCCGTCGTTGTTCATCGGCTTCGGAATCTCGCGAGTCAACGTCACGAACGGTGCGGTTCCTTGTCGCTTCAATCCCGGGCCTTGCATGTCGAGCGTCAGCGTCCATTCGCCACCGCCTTGAAAGTAATCAACGGTGATTTCGTGCGGACCAACATCGAGCGAGGTCCGACCTTCTTTGTCCGAATGAGGATGAACGCCGCCATTCTTGACCACTTCTTTGCCATCAATCGCTAGCCGGCTGCCATCATCACTGCCAATCCAAAACTGGTACTGCCCCGGCTTGGCGATGTGCAAAAAACCGGTGAATCGCATTCCGAAATTGTTCTGGCGTTTGCCGACGGACAGATCGAAACCAGAAGCGGTTCCTGTCGCGATCGGTTTCAATTTGTCGAAGTCAGGCACGTCGTCCCAGCTCCCTTCAAAATAAGCATAATTCACATTGGGCGGAACTTTGTGGTCCTTGAAGAAGTAGCTTGCCACTTCGCGCGCTTCCTTCTCATTCAAATTGAAGCCCGGCATCCGACCCGATGGTCGCACGGCATGTGGGTCTTGCAAGAACTTTGCGAGGCTCGGCAACGTGTACTTCGCCGCGAGATCACCCAGCGGGACGACCGTTTGTGTGACAACTTTTTTCGGTGCGTCGTCATCGTCCTCATCAACTGACTGAGGCTGGGAAGCCTTCGGAATTGGCCCCGCTTCTTTGCGAGGTGCGTGACAGGCGACACAACCGAAGCGATGAAAGTGTTGTTCGCCCGCATTCACCGCACTGTGTTCTGACATCGCTTCTTGGGGAGCCCCCGTTGTCGCCAAAAAGTGAGTCAACGCTTCAACTGCTGCCGCTCGATCAGCCTCCGGCAGTGCCACCAAGAGGTCGGGCATCGTTGTGCCCGGCTTTGCCTGTTGAGGATTTGCGAGCATGGCCTTGATGAAGCTCAACCGCACACGCGAACCGACATTGTCGAGTACGGGAGCCTTCTTCAACGTGATCTGTTTTGCTGCCGCTCCGTCTGTGTGATGACAGGCGATGCACCCCAGTTCGCCAAGCAGCAACATCCCACCCAAACTCAAATCTTTCGGCACGTTGTTCCCGGTTGACTCAAAGAACCGCTCGAAGCCCGCCACGACAGAATGATTCGGGAACGGCTCAACCGGTTTTCCAATAGCGACCTTTGAGTCGGCGGCAGGAACTGTCAAAGCGGACATAACACAGATCACCGCAGCATAAAGCGTTTGACGGAGTTGATCAGTCAAAGTCATACGAAATTCCTCAACATGGCTTAAGCGAACGACCACAGAAAACCGACTCGAACACGCGATCACTGGAAACCTCGAATCACGGAGTGCTCAACTCTGTTGCGATGCAGACCGGATGCCAGTTTATATCGCTGGCTGGGCCAAATTGACCAATGCGAGCCAACACAAAAATTCGCGAGTGAAATTGAAATCAAATTTGCTCTCGTCGTGACATGACCTAGAGTTGCTAGGAACTGGGGAGTCGGTTGAGTCGAGTCAAAGATTGGATGCCATCATGTTTCGCCAAAGTTCAAAATGTGCGTCACCGATACGCCGACGTGGTGCTGTCGCCGTCGAAATGGCATTGGTGCTGCCTATCTTTTGCACGATGGTTTTTGGCATCATCGAATTCGGGCGTGGCTTCATGGTCAGCCAACTGGTGACGAACGCCGCTCGCGAAGGTACTCGTCGCGCCATTGTGGACGGGAGTACGGACTCAGATGTAACTACGGCGATTCAGACGTATTTGAACTCAACCTGTAGCGTGGCGACAACAGACGTCTCGATCACGATTGCGGTAACACCGGCCACCGGTAATCCGGCAAACCCGACGAATAGCCTCGCGTCCTGTTCATCAAAAGACTTGATCACGGTCACTGTCTCGGTCCCGTTTAACAAAGTCGCAATTCTCACCGGGAATTATCTCACCGGGAAAAACCTCACCGGAAAAGCGTCGATGCGGCATGAGTGACGGATCCAATCACATTTCTAAATGTCACCTCGGCCGATGTCCTTCGACATCGGCTGTTTTTGTTGGCAAAGCATGCGGAGTGCCGGATCGCTCGCCCTCAGGCACGCGGTTGATAGAATCCCCACCGTACTTGACCACATTCATCACCGTTGTGTCTGGAGGAGTATCCCATGCGACGTTTCTGCTTTGCTGTGTTTTGTTCGTTGTTGGCCGTGGGGTCATGGAACTCTCCGCTGTTTGCGGAAGACAAACCCAAAGAAGCGGCGAAAGAAACTCCCAAAGAAGCTCCGAAGCCAACTCAGGCCGAATCGGATGCCATTGCTGCCGTGAAGAAGTTAGGCGGCTCGGTATTGCAGGTTGCTCAGAATGACAACCGGCTCGACATCGCCTTCCACTTGGCGGACGGCAAAGTCGGCGATGATCACGTGGCTGCGGTGAAGCCGCTCGGCAACATCATTTATTCTCTAAATCTGCGTGGCACAGAAGTCACCGACAAAGCTCTGGAACACATTAAAGATGCAAAGGGCCTCGTGCGTTTGCACCTTGAACGAACCAAAGTGACGGACGCTGGCTTGGCCCAATTGGCCGGATTGCAAAGCCTCGAATACCTCAACCTTTACAGCACAGAGGTCACGGATGCCGGCCTTCAATCGCTGGCCGCATTGAAGAATCTGAAACGCGTTTACGTTTGGCAGACCAAGATCACTGAAGAAGGCCAAGCGAAATTCAAAGCGGCTACACCAACAACGCAACTGATTCCAGACATCGCTCTCGAAAAGAAGCGAGCCGAACTCGAAGCGAAGCGCAAGGCGGAAGCCGAAGTGAAGGCCAAGGAAGAAGAAGCCAAGAAGAAAATTGAAGAAGAAAAGAAAAAGGCCGAGGAAGAGGCCAAGAAAAAAGAAGAGGAAGCCAAGAAAAAGGCTGAAGAGGAAAAAAAGAAGGCTGACGAAGAAGCCAAAAAGAAAGCGGAAGAAAAGAAGTAGCGAAAAGAAGCGGCGGTTGTTTGACGAGGCTCAGGCTAGCCGCGTCCTACCGCCGCTACTCTTTTTTGGGCCAATCTTGAGGGAGTTCCAGTGACCAGACCTCACTGCTGAGGGGTTGGGCGTGGCCACCTGCGATCCAGAGTTTGTCTTGGAACACATAGGCGGACTGCTCGTGCCGTTCCTTCCAGGAGACTTCTGACTTCAATTGCTTCCACTCCTTGCCCTCTTTCGAGTACCAGACGTCGCCCCAGTTTTTGGACGGGTTATTCGACCAGCCGCCGAGCACAAACATGTGGTCGCGGTAGACCACCGAGGAAAACCAAAGTCGCGGTGAAAACGCAGCGTGTTCGGTCAACTGCGTCCAATGCTCACCATCTTCGGAGCACCAGACGTCATTAACCGCTTGATATTTCGGAACGTAGTTGCCGCCGCCGAAGACATAAATCTTGCCGTTAAGTACCACCGCTTGATGGTACGCTCGCGGAGACCATCCGGCGTCACTAGTCACCCGTGTCCAGGTCTTCCCATCAGACGAAGACCAGACGTCGTTCTTCAGGCTCTTGTCATCACCAAAATAGTAGTTCTCGGTCCCGCCGAGCATCCACATCTTCCCTTTGAATTCGACAACGGCAGCCGCGATACGCGGCGTCCAACCGGCGCTGGCGGTCGCTTGATCCCACTTCACACCGTCTGTCGATGACCAGACCTCGTTGCTCGCTCCGTGACCTTCGAGTCGCCCGTTGAACCAGCCTCCCATGAACCACATCTTATCTTGAAACGTCAGCGTCATTGGCAGATCGCTGTGCTTCCAAGGAGCGTCGTTGGCAATCAGCTTCCACATCTTGCCATCCGCCGAACTCCACACGTCGCGCGGAGGAGCGTGGAATGAATCGAACCAGCCACCAAAGAGCCATAACTGGCCCTTGTAGACCAACTCTCCTTGCGAATCGCGTGGCTGCCAGCCCGCTTTGTCGGTGACTTTGACCCAGTTGAAGACTTTGTCCTCCGCCAATCCGCTCGCCGACAGCAACAACAGGCTAATAAACGCAGTGATCCAGACTCTCATGAGTTACCCCTGATGATGTATGACGAACTTAGTGTGTACGAACGAACGAGTTATCATTCTTGCCGGGTTGCCACAAAGCCAAACTTGCGAGTCGATAGCACCGCGGTCCCAGCCATCGTCGATTTGTCTGTGGTCCAAAGAAAGGCATCGATGGAAAGCTGTGCATTGGCGAGTTCGATTTCAAACTTCGCTTGATGTGGAACGTTCGAGACTTTGCCGAATAGTTCGTAACGGCTTTGTGATTCCGCCGAGACGTATTTCCCCAGGACTGTTCGGTTTTCGTCAACCGTGATCTCCCACACGCCGGTCCAACGACCGTCGACCGTGACCTTCCAGGTTCCAGCAAAGTCACGTGGTAAGACACCTTCGTGGTCGTTCGGATTCGGCTTCACCCCTGTGCCTGCCACGACTTGCGAGCCGTTCATAGCGAAGAGCTTCGCGTCGCCAACTGGCTTCAAGACTCCAGCATCAGTCAGTTCGATATCTGCTCCACCACCAGTCGGCACGACCTGCCCGATATCAAAACTGAATGACATACCCGAGAAGAGCATCACCTCTTTGCCGGTTGCATTCGCGATTCCGTCACGGTCACCGCGATACGTCACGAAGCGTTCGAGAACCAACACTGGCAGCGGTTGTTCGCGTCCTTTGACTTTGCGTTGGCCCCAAGCGAGCAACGCTTTCGCCAAATGGCCGTCATTCGTTTGCACAACCAAGCAAGGAGAGTTGATCTTCGTCGAAAGCGGTTTCCACTTCGAAGCGACCGACGATGACACTTCGGTCAGCGGCGTTGCTCCGGACGTAGACTTCTGCAATTCGGCAATCGCATGTTGGTCAAAGATGTCACCACCAAACGTGGCTTGTTGCCAAAGAGTGCAGAGTAGAAACGCCGACGTCGTGATTAACCAGTTTGTACGAACAAGAGAGAGTCGATTCATGTTTGGTTCCAGTCTGTAATCGCATACATAGCAGCCCGGCGAAGCCGCAAAAAAATCCGAAGAGCCAGATGCATCATTGAGGGTCAAGCATATCGGGCGCAATGATGTTTTGATGCATCTCTGACGGGTAATTCCGTGTCGAGTGACTCGGTAAGAAACGCTCAGTTCCGTAATTTCCCGGCTGGATGAGAATATCTTGGCGAGATCGTCCCGGCGAGTCGCTGAGCCGATCCACTTCACGAGCACTGACGGGGCCGGTGCGCCGCTGGCCGAAATGGACCTCAATGTGGTGCCGACTTCGATGACACGAACTCAATTTCGGAGAACCAATTGGTTGCCAAAGTTCACAGCCAACAGGAGAGGTTCCCGCCATTACAATTGTCTGTCAGTTCGAGGACAGGCGGAGCAGAGATCAAAGACCCGAAAATATTTGTGACTCAAACGGAACGCTCTCAGGCTTGCTGTAACGAGCGGTTCTCGAAAAAGTGTGCCGTCGTTGTTTCATTCGCCAGTTCTGAATCAAGCAATGTCCATAATCCCCACTGAGTTCGACTCAGCGGGGTGATCTGTATTGAAAGTCAAATTAACTTACTCGGAGACTCCCTAATGCTACTCAGCGAAATGGCTTGGCCCGAAATTGGCAAACTTTCTCGTGACTTGCCGGTGATCATTCCTGTCGCTGCACTCGAACAGCACGGGCATCATTTGCCAGTGTTTACCGACAGCATGTTGCTCGGCGAAGTGGTGCGGCGGGTCAACGAGACGATGGGAGATCGAGTTCTCTTCGCGCCATTGATGTGGCTGGGAAACTCGCATCACCACATCGACTTTCAAGGGACGATGTCCGCCAGTCCGCGAGTCTATCTCGACCTGCTCAACGACATGGCTGACAACTTGCTGACACATGGATTCCGTCGCTTGGTGTTTCTCAACGGTCACGGTGGAAACACGACACCGGGCAAACAAGCGGTCTTTGAGATGCGTCAGCGTTATCGAACGAGAGCTGACCTGCTGCTGCTCTTCACAACTTATTGGGATCACGCGAAACCAAATACCGGTCGCTCGGACCTCGTGCAATCGCAAATGGGACACGCCTGTGAATGGGAGACTTCGATGATTCAACGGATCGCCCCGCATCTCGTGAAGGATGTCAGTAAACTCGAAACCGTGCCGTTCGGATTCGCGTTTGAACCTGCTTATCGAGGTTGGATCACGAAAGATCGAACTGTCCCCGGACACATCGGCCATCCACAAAATGCGAACCCGGAAAAAGGGGAGTACCTCTTCCAATCATTTTCCACCGGTGTGGCCGAACTGCTTGAGCAAGTCATCGCGTGGGACGGACGTAGTTGGGAAACGATCTGACGGCTGTGCCAAACCCAATCGCAGGACAAATGAGCGAAGAGCACTGAGCGGCGGAGACTTGTTTTGAAACTGTTGCGAGAACTGATCCGGATTCAGCATGAGCGAGGATACCTCGACGACGCGACGCTGCGCGAAGTATCGAAGCAGCAGCGAGTGCCGCTTTATCAACTCGAGGGGCTCGTCAGTTTCTATCCGCACTTTCGCCGGACTCCGCAACCTCAATTCAGCGTACATGTTTGCCGCGATGTGTCGTGCGCGATGGGCAGTTGCTCGAAACTGTCGGCGGAGTTGCGTTCGCGATTGCAGGGGCGGAGCGATGTGGAGATTCGCGAAGTGTCGTGCATCGGACGCTGCGACTCAGCCCCAGCGGTCTCGATCAATGAGGAACCGCTGACGAATTGCGGTCGTAATGTTGATGAGGTGTTGCAAGCGGTATTGAACTTCACACTCAATTTGCCAGGTGAGCCGGGAGGCGTTGGCCGCCGGACAGCGGCGAGACGCGATGAGGTGCCGGTCCGGGAACTAACGCCCTCCGGCTCGCCGAAGAGACGAGTTGATCCGTATGACTCGGCGGAGACAAGATACTCAACCGTGACATTGCTGGCTGCAAACTTGGACGATCTCGCGGCGCAGTGCATCGATCGTTTCACCGCTGCCGGCCTGCGAGGGATGGGCGGTGCCGGCTTTCCGACCGGTCGCAAATGGCAGCTCGTGCGCGGCGAACCGGCGAGTCCGAAGTACGTCATCTGCAACGCAGACGAGAGCGAGCCGGGGACGTTCAAGGACCGGCAGATCCTCAGCGAGTTGCCGCATCTGGTCATCGAAGGAATGCTGCTCGCCGCGCTGACGATCGGAGCGGAGCAAGGGATCGTCTTCCTGCGTCACGAATACGGGCCAGAACAAAAATCGCTCGAAGCGGCGTTGAACGAGGCTCGTCAAGGCGGAGTGCTCGGCGCGAACGCGGCGGGGAGCGGGCGCGCGTTTGACATCGAAGTCTTTGTCTCGCCGGGGGGATACATCCTCGGTGAAGAGACGGCGTTGCTCGAATGCCTCGAAGACAAACGGGGCGAGCCGCGGAACAAGCCGCCGTATCCAGGGACTTACGGGTTGTGGGGCCAGCCGACGCTGATCAACAACGTCGAGACCTTCGCCCTCGCGACCGCGATCATTCATCACGGCGCGGACTGGTGGAAAGCTCAAGGAACGCGCGGGTGCACGGGACTGAAGTTCGTGTCAATCTCCGGCGATGTGAATGCGCCGGGGGTTTACGAGATCCCCGTCGGCACGACGGTTCGCGAGTTGATCGGCCTCGCGGGCGGGATGCGTGACGGCGCGGCCTTGCAGGCGTTCCTGCCAGGCGGAGCGAGTTCAAACTTCTTGCCCGCCGACAAGGTGGATACGCCGCTCGACTTCGACGCCATGAAAGCTGCCGGGAGCATGTTGGGAACCGGCGCGGTCATCGTCATCAGCGATCGACACAAGCTGCTCGATCTCGCAACGAACATCGTCCGCTTTTTCCGCAACGAGTCTTGTGGCAAGTGCGTTCCGTGTCGCATGGGGAGTCAGAAAGCGGTCGAAGTCCTGGAAGAGATCGCCGGCGGAACTCGACCGGCCAGCGAGTTGAGCCTGCTGCCAGAACTCGGCGAAACGCTCGAACAAACCTCAATCTGCGGACTCGGACAAGTGGTGTTGAACCCGATCTTGTCGCTGATGCGCAACGTGCCGGGAGGACTTCCAAATGGCTGAAGTGACTGGCTTCGACAAGCAATTCCTGATTGATCACTGGAAGCGAGTCGGACCTCTGCTTGAAGCTCGTCGAAATCTTGAGTTGCGTGGCCTCAGTGACCGTGAAGCTTATGACAGTCTCGCTTCGTTGGGGCAATTCGCTTTGGAGGTTTCAGAAGCGAGAGTCTCAACGGGACTGATCGAAATGCGTCGGCTCTTTGACTCTCGCCGTGACGTAGGAGCCAAATTGTGAAACGCTTGGAGCGATCACTTGCAGTCGCCGCAAACGAAGTTCAAGAAATCTTGGAAAACCTCGGAGCGCGTTTCTGTTTGATCGGGGGCGTCGCTGTCGCCAGATGGGGCGAACCGCGAGCGACTCGTGACGTTGACGTGTCGTTGTTTGCCTCCTGGGGAACCGAGAAGCAAGTGATCGACCATCTCTTGAGTCACTTTCAACCACGATTTGCCGATACCGCAGAGTTTGCAATCGACAGTCGAGTGCTCATGGTTCAAACACCAAATGGGACGCCGTTGGATATTTCACTGGCGGCGTTGCCGTTTGAGGAACGCGTCTTTGATCGAGCCTCTGATTGGAAGCCGTACAAAGAAGTCCGACTCACCACGATTTCTGCCGATGACTTGGTCGTCATGAAGGCTTTTGCCGGACGCGACCACGATTGGCTAGACATTAAAGGAATCTTGATTCGGCAAGGCGATGTGCTCAATTGGGATTGCATCGTTCAAGAGTTGACTGAAGTTGCGGAGTACAAGCCAGACATCGACATGACGGGACGCTTGGAGCAACTGAGATGCGAAATGAAACAGAGAGGCTCGCGATGATTGGTAGCGTCAACCTCACAATCGATGGCCAGTCTGTCACCGTTCCCGCAGGGACGACCATTTGGCAGGCGGCGAAGCGCGCGGAGATTGCGATTCCCGCGTTGTGTCATTCGGAGCGGATGCCGCCGGTGGGTGTTTGTCGGATGTGTGTGGTCGATGTTGGGGAGCGAGTGCTGGCCGCCTCGTGCGTGCGTGAGTGTCGTGAGGGGATGAACGTCACGACTGGCTCGGAAAAGATCGAGAAGCATCGGCGGATGCTGACTTCGTTGTTGCTGAGCGAGCATGTTTCGCCGTGTGCTCGCGAGCTATCGACCGGCGATTGCGAGTTGGAAGAACTCGGTCGTCGATTCGAGTTGATTGACTCCGCGCTAACCCGAAGTGTCAGCGAGGGCGGATGCTCCACGAAATGTGAATCTCAAACCGACAGTTTGGCGAGCGCCCGCCCTCGCTTACGCTTCGGGTTAGTGTCGGAGGAATCGTCACACGCTTTCGACCCTCGACCCTCGACCCTTGATGATTCGTCTCCGGTCATTGCCGTGGATCACTCGGCCTGCATTCTGTGCGATCGCTGTGTTCGAGCGTGTGACACGCTGCAATCGAACAACGTTATCGGTCGCAGCGGCAAAGGCTTCCTGACGCAGATTGCGTTTGACCTCAACAACCCGATGGGGGAAAGCACCTGCGTGTCGTGCGGCGAGTGCGTGGCATCTTGCCCTACGGGCGCGTTGACGCAGAAGAGAATCACGCTGCCGGTGCTGCCGAGCGATGATCTCAAAGCGGTCGACAGCGTTTGCCCGTATTGCGGCGTTGGTTGTGCGGTGACGTTTCTGGCGAAGGACAATCGGATCGTGATGGCCGAGGGACGCGAGAGTCCGGTCAATCACGGGCGGCTGTGCGTGAAGGGGCGATACGGCTGGGATTACACGAGTCATCCGCAGCGACTGACGATGCCGCTCATTCGCCGCGCCGAGTGCTATCCGAAGGGGCCGCTTTCTGGCGAAGTGCAGGCGTCGGTCAGCAAGCGGGCGGGCGGGATCGTCGATTACGCCGAAGTGCTCCCGGCGTTTCGCGAGGCGACATGGGACGAGGCGCTCGACCTCGTCGGCGCGAAGCTGTCGGCGATTCGCGACGAACACGGCGGTGGCGCGCTCGCGGGGTTCGGTTCGGCGAAGTGCTCGAACGAAGAGGCGTATCTGTTTCAGAAGCTGATCCGCTGCGGCTTCGGCACGAACAACGTCGATCACTGCACGCGGCTGTGTCATGCGTCGTCGGTTGCCGCGTTGATGGAAGGGATCGGATCGGGAGCGGTCACGAACGTGTTTGCTGATGTCGCTCGCTCGACGGTCGCACTCGTCACCGGCAGCAACACGACGTCGAATCATCCGGTCGCGGCGACGTTCATCAAAGACGCGGCGAAGAACGGCACGAAGCTGATCGTCGTCGATGTGCGACGGCATGACCTCGTCGACTTCGCGACGCACTTCGCGCAGATCCGGCCGGGGACCGACGTCGCGTTCTACAACGGCGTGATGCACTGTCTCATCGAAGCGGGGCTTTTCGATGAGCGGTACATCGCCGAGCACACCGACGGCTTCGCTGCGCTGCGGGAACTCGTGGCCGAATACTCGCCGGAGCAAGCGAGCGACATCTGCGGCGTTTCGGCGGCGGAGATTCGCAGCATCGCACAAACGATCGGCCTCGCGACACCGCCGGGCGGCGGCGGTTCGATGTTGATCTTCTGGGGCATGGGGATCTCGCAACACACGACCGGCACCGACAACGCGCGCTGCTTGATCGCACTCGCGTTGATGACCGGCAACGTCGGCAAGCCGGGGTCCGGTCTGCATCCGCTGCGCGGTCAGAACAACGTGCAAGGGGCGAGCGACGCTGGGCTGATCCCGATGGTCTATCCCGACTATCAACCGGTCGCCGATGCCGCGAACCGCGCGAAATTTGAAACGGCATGGGGCCGATCGCTCGACCCGAAGCCGGGGCTGACCGTCGTCGAGATCATGAAGGCGGCCCTCGATCATCACGTCCGTGGCATGTACATTCTCGGCGAGAACCCGTTCATCTCCGACCCCAACAGCAACAAGGTCCGCAAGGCGCTGGCGTCGCTCGACTTCCTGGTGGTGCAAGACATCTTCCTCACCGAAACCGCCGAGTTCGCCGACGTCATCCTCCCCGCCAGCAGCTACTTCGAGAAGACCGGCACTTACACGAGCACCGACCGCCGAGTGCAACTCGGCAATCCGGTCCTCGAATCACCGGGCGAAGCTCGCGAAGACTGGCGGATCATCTGCGAAGTCAGCACTCGGCTCGGATATCCGATGCCGTATCAGAACACGTCCGAAGTGTTCGACGAGTTTTCGTCGCTCACCCACAGCTATCAAGGGCTCGCGCACGACAGCTTGGGCCTCACCGGAAAACTCTGGCCGTGTGCCGATCCCGAACACGACGATGGCAAGCAGATTCTCTTCGGCGATCATTACCCCACCAAAACGGGCAAGGCACGCTTCGTCCCCGTCAACTGGAAGCCCGCCGCCGAATTGCCCGACAACGAATATCCCTTCGTGCTCAATACCGGCAGAGTCCTCGAACACTGGCACACCGGCAGCATGACTCGCCGCAGTTACGCCTTGAACGCGATCGAGCCTTCTGCGTTCGCGGCCATGAATCCGTCCGACCTCGGCAAACTGGGTTTCAACGACGGTGAGTTCATCGCCATTAGCAGTCGCCGAGGGACGATTCAGCTTCACGTCCGTAGCGATGACTCCCTCGAACCCGGCTGCGTCTTCGTACCGTTCCATTTCCGAGAAGCGGCAGCCAATAACCTGACCACCGAACAACTCGACCCGTTCGGCAAGATTCCCGAGTTCAAGTTCTGTGCGGTAAAGGTGACGCATGCGATCCCCTAATGACTGCAGATGTACCAATTTGCCGAGAACCGCTCCAAGGAAATCCTGAGGCGATTCTGTGATCTGTGCTGCAATTCGACCGGCATGTTCGTGCAGAGCGCGGACTTCGTCGAAGAACATGACGGACGGATCGGTGACAACTTAATCCAGCCACACTGAAACCTTCGCAAAGTCGGCTGGCTCAAGCAGCCGGAACAGTCCTCGTCCTACCGATCCGACGCCGACTTCCAGAACGTCATCGAGCAGAACAACGTTCTGCCTTCCATCAGCAAGACGAACGACAAGCCCGAGATCTACTACGAAGTCCAAGTCGAGCTAAGGCACCACCAAATCCGCGTCCGTGGATAGGTCGCCGATGATAAACTGGAGAACAACAACTATCGCGGTAGGGACCGCCGTTGCCGGCGGCCCCCCGCACAGATCCGTACGTGCGGAACTACCGCATACGGCTCTTACCTTGGATGAAGACGATCAAACCGCACTTCGGGATACGGATGCAGGATTCTCGGTGTGGGAAGCCAGCGTTTAATCAGCGACGAAAACTTCAGCCAAGTCATCCGGCGGCCACGTTGACTGCGTCGCCGCAGCACGCGAAGCCAGAGTTCCTGGAACGCCGTTCGGAATTGTTGCAGACGCGCCGAGTTGCCGGGGATCGCGTGGTAGTTGCACCACCCCCGAAACACACTCAGTATCCAGGAGCCGACTTGCGTCAGGTCCAGGTGCATTTTCCGTTTCAGTGAGTCCTTCAGTTCGCGCAGCTTGTTACGCAGCTTCTTGATCGAGGAGATGCGGCGGATGGTGAAGTCCCCTTTCCGTGTCTTCCCGCTGATGTGCGTGAAGCCCAGAAAGTCGAACGTCTCCGGAGGGCCATCGCCACGCTGCTTTCGTCGTTCGGCCGCGTAGCGTCCGAACTCGAACAACCGCGTTTTCTCCGGATGCAGTTCCAAGCCGAACTTGGTGAACCGTTCCCGCAGCGCCGCCAGGCAGCGTTTCGCATCGGACTCCTCGCGGAAGCCGATCACGAAATCATCCGCATAGCGCACGATGATGACTTCTCGCTTCGACGGTTGTGCTCGATACGTGCCCCGATGAATTCGCGAGTGCAGATCGTCGATCCGCGTCTCGAAGTCCTCGGCGTATTGAGCCCACGTCACGCCGTCGATCCCCGGAGACGCGGACTTCTTCAGTGCGAAGAAGCTCGCACCGAGCAACTCCGGCGTGACATGATGCAGCAGATTGTTGAACCGCATCTGCTGGTCCCGTTGTGCCGCTTCTCGTACGCCCAGCAGTCCGCGCGACCTGGCTGTCTGGCGCAGAGTCCAGTCCAGTAGCAACTGCTTGACGTTCTCCTTGGTCAGCCCCCTTCCCTCCACAGACTCCGCCGACAGCGGCACGCTGGCCGGGCAACCGCGCGGGTCGCGCCTGCTTCACCGGTACTATGGAGCTGTCGGACACCGCCGCCTCGGTGGTCCCCCGGAAACGTGCGCGTCGGACGTACGGCATCGCGCCTTCTCCGACCGATCCGTGGCGTGAACCACGAATGTTTCCGGGGCCTCGCGGCTTCCGTGAGGAAAGTTTCCAGCCATGCGTGTGGTCTCAGACTCCGTGGGGGCGACATCGAACTCGCCATCAACGCTCGACATCACTGTTGCCTTCCCCTTGTCAGGACAAGGTCGGCCACCGCAAAGGAATGCCCCGTAAATCCAACACAGCGGAGCTCAATACACAGCCTGACTGTGCCTCTGTGAACGCTTCGACTTGGCGGTTGCCCGACAAGACGCATCACTCAAGGCCGAGGTGACTGGCTAAGTCTTCTCTCATGCGACTCTTTCATTCGCAACTCTCCTCCAGCTTACGCCGGCGCACCCTGAC
>JAPLNX010000347.1 GCA_026400935.1 Planctomycetia bacterium
ACCACGCCCGACGCCGTCGATATCACGTCCGCCGATCACATGTGCCGCGAGATGTCCTTGTGGGTACTGTCGCATGAACTCATCACGAAAGCCGCCGAGATCACGTGGCCATTTCAATTCGCTGAGTCGATCGACGACATCGACATCAACGATGCGACGACGAACCCAAAAGAAGTGTTTCTCGCTCTGTTCACCGATGCGTGACTGAAGCTGATCGGCATCTTGCCCGATTGCCTTAGCCAGCTTTTGCACGAGCTCCCATTGCCCTGGAGTCTGCGTCAACCGGCTCGGCACAACGAAGAAACTCTTCGTCGCAATCGTCGTTGCCAGTACGCGCCCATCGCGATCTAGGATCTCACCTGGCCGAGCGGGAAGCTCTTCAATAAACGCACTTTGCTGCTCGACTTGATCCGAGAAACGATGTCGGCTGAACCATTGCAACTGCACCAACCGACCACCGAGCAGTAACCAAAACCCGCAGACTACCAACATCAGTAAACGCACCCGCCATTCCACAGAACCATTCGTAATGGCCTCGTTTGACGGCGTTGTGCGGTGGTGAGAAATCATGTTGCTGGTCTTGATAAGACTTAACTCTGGCCCAAGAACAAGGTCATGCTGATCAGCCGGAATTATCCCGGCTCGCAAAGAACGTCTCATTCATGTTCGTGACCGCCCGGAATATAAAATTCATGAAACCGATATGTCCCGCCAGCCATCCTTGGAATCGCCAACGACGTGCGTGGTCCCGATTGTGCCGCTCGTTTGGGAAGCTTGAATTCGCCGTTCGCTTCCAGCGACTTGATCGTCTTCAGCGGTGCTCCCAATCGCTGCGCCTGCAAACGTAATTGAGCGTACTGCTCGACTAACGCGTCCATGCGATAACGCTGCTGAGCAATCTGACGTCGGTACGACAGGCTTTGTTTTTCCAAGGCCACACCGACCACAGAAATCGCAACGACCAAAACAATCGCCGCACCAAACCGAAAATACATGGTGAGAAGATCCGCTGTTGTTTCCGCGTTCAACGCGAGAACCAAGGTTGATGAGACGCGAAATCACTCACGCGCAGATCAACACAAACCCCACCCAAATTTGTCTCGGTGGAACTGAGATTTTGCACTACGACAGATTTGTCGTGATCGAAATTTTGCGTAGTACAAAAACCCTTAACCACTGAGAAAAGCTCAGCGGGGCAAGTGTTAACCTCATTAGCGCGAGGTCTAACAACCTACCACATCACAGACCTAGCGAGCGGCTGGTTCTTTGCCAGCGATCCGAACTCGGCTCGCATCGTTCGGCAAACGCAGTTCTTGGCCAAGTCGCAGATTGTTGGGATCAGTCAAACTTTCGCGATTGAGAGTGACGATCTGGGCCCTACGTGATTCGCGTCCCAAGTAATCCTGCGCGATTTCGCTGATCGTGTCACCTTTGCCGACACGATACCACGTGTTGCCTTTGTCATCGAGAAAGATTCCCGTTGGCAGCGTAATGACCTTCTTTGCCACGTGAGGCTTCTCTTCTTTCGCTTCCATTTGCGCTTTCGGCTTCGGGATCAATACGGCGTGCTGTTGCTCCAACGTTTCACGAGGCGGAGCGACCACAATCAAGCCTGGATACATGCGGCAGGGGTCAGCCACTCGATCGCGATTATGTTCGGCGAGCGCACGGTAATACTTATCGTTGCCATAAACCCTTTTACTGATCGTGCAGAAATTGTCTCCCTTCTCGACGAGGTATTCATTCTCTTTCAGCAGGGGATGGTGCTTCTTGCCTATCGCTGGCCCAGCCAAGTCTGTCGTCGGCGAAACTCGTCGCTCCGTGATGTCAGAAGCGACCGCCACTCGTTCTTCGGTAAAGCGATCAACTTTCGGCGAACGGGCAGTCTTCTTCGCCGTGCGTTGCGGGACGTCTTCAATTTCTTCTTGAACAACCTTGCCTGCATTCACGCGAATCGGCTCTTTGAATTGATCGTCCCGTGGTTGCTCACGCTGAATTGGCTCATCAAATCGCTTGGGCTCGCGAGTCTTTGTCAGCGGTTCGTCGATATTCGGTTCGTTCTGCACGACGATATTCTGTCTAACAGGCACATCATCGAGATCAATGTCTTGCGAAACCGTGACACGGCTTTTCTTGGTATGCGGTTCATCTTGATTGAGGTCCAAATCGGACTCCGCGGCCAAATTCTTTCGTGATGTTCTGGCGGGAGGCTGTTCGTCGAACGACGGGGACGACGCTTGCTCCTGGTCGAGATCAATATCGTTCATTGTCCGAGCCACCTTCTTCTGAGTTGGCTCATTCTGAGTTTGCCCAACGTCTTCAAGGCTGAGGTCGTCAGATTCGTTCTTGACCGAGTCTTGGTCTGACTCTGAGTTCTGGAAACTCGTTTTTTCGACGGGTGTCTCCAATCCGAACGCATCAGTGCCACCAGCCGGCTTCACTTCTTTGTCTTTCTTCGGCTCGTCTTTGGCGACCACGTTGGAGCGGTTTTTCCAGTTCTTGACGATGACGACCGCGAACAGCCCCAACAGTGCGACAATCACAGTCACGCCGATGAGTGCTTCGCGAGACAGTTTCGGTCGTCGCCCAGAAAAGCCCCAGGCTTTCGCAAGTTGCTCATCAGCGGCGGTGGGATTGTCGCCCGTTACGTTGGCAGCTTCGATGCTGCTCGCAGCTTGGCTGACCGCGAGCGCGGATTCAGCCGAATTTCCTGCGGACTGGGGGACAACGGTTTTTTGTGAAGCTGCTGCCATCGTGTTTCATCCCGCAACGCGTTCTTGACCAATCTGTCTTCCAACGAATGAAACGTGATCACCACCAACCGGCCTCCCGGCAGAAGTGATTCGTACAAGCTGTTCTGCAACGCTTCTTCCAAATGCTGCAACTCGCGATTGACCGCGATCCGCAACGCCTGAAACACCCGCGTCGCCGGTTCCTTGCGAGCGTCCCGCCGCACCGATGCCGGCAGAGCCACATCGACCGCGTTGACTAAATCGGGAGCCGTTTGAATCGGTTTTGTCGCACGCTGCCGCACGATCTGCTCGGCAATCGACCGACTGAATCGTTCCTCGCCGTAATCGCGAAAGATCGCTTCGAGTTCTTCGCTCGACGCTCGCATCAATAACTCGGTCGCCGGTTCGCCCGACGACACATCGAACCGCATATCGAGCGGCCCCGACGTGCTGAACCCAAACCCGCGCTCCCGATCCGCCAACTGATCCGACGACAGCCCCAAGTCGACGACAATGCGATCGACCGCTGGGATTCCCAACTCGCTGAGCACTTTCGGCAAGTCGCGATAACTGGCGTGACACAAGTGACTCCGTTCGCCCGAAACCACCGCCGCCGCGTGTTGCAGCATCAGCGGATCACGGTCGAGTCCAATCAGGGTTCCGGTCGGCTGAATACGATCAAAGATTTTTCGGCTGTGCCCACCTCCGCCGACAGTGCCATCAACGACTGTCAAACCCGGACTCAAGTCGAGAGCTTGCAGTGTTTCCCGCAACAGAACGGGGACGTGTATCGCAGCCAAAGGATGTTGCTGTTTGATTGAGGTGTGTGATGCCGGAGAACCCGGAAAAAGGAGGGTGGTGTGCTGAGTTCTGCAAACGATGAATCGTCAAACAATCTCAACACTTCCAGTGACATGCGGGTTTCTATCTCACTTCCGCGAAACGTGAGAAGAGCAATTTCTGCATGTGGATTGCGAAGAGCGTAAGGCTGAGAAACTGGCCAGGACTCAATTCGTTTGCGGCTACCTATTCGACTCGCCCGGCAGGACGGAGACCGGTACCGTGATGGCCAGTCAGTGTATCGCCCAAGTCGCTGCGGGCTTGCTCAGCGAGTGTTTCTAAACGCCGGACAACTTCACGATGCTGCTCGGCCACGTTGCGAGATTCGCCAGGATCGTCTTTAAGATTGAACAGCGATTGCTCCAAACGACGCACTTCGTAGCCATGTCGACTGGCGATCCCGCGAATACCTGATTCTTCGATCGACTTGGGCTGCATCTTATCGAAGTTGGCGGGCTTGCCGGATTGACCCGGCGGCCCGGCGACGGTCAGGTAGTCGTGCGAGAAATGCAGCTTCCATTCGCCGCTACGGATCGCCTGCAACTCCGCGCCGGAGAAAAACAGCAGTGCTTCGTGCGGCGAACGGGCACCTGATGCACCAGCCAAGATCGGCCAAACATCAAGGCCATCAATGCGTTGTTTCGGCAACGGTGCGTCGGCGAGCTTCGCCAGAGTTGGTAGCAAGTCGATCGACGCGACCGGCTCTTCGCAGCTTCGTCCGGCGGGAATCTTTTTCGGCCAACACATGATGCAAGGAGTCCGCACGCCCCCGTCAAAGGTCGTCAGCTTTCCTTCACGAAACGGCTTCGCACTTCCCGCATGGTTGCCATACGAGAGGAACGGACCGTTGTCAGAAGTAAAGATCACGAGAGTGTTCTCTTCGAGGTTAAGTCGCCTGAGCGTGGCAACAATCTCACCGACCGACCAATCGAGTTCCTCAACAACATCGCCGTACAGTCCGCGTGCAGATCGGCCTTTGAATTTTTCTGAAACAAAGATTGGCACGTGCGGCATGATGTGCGGCACATACAAGAAGAATGGACGGTCTTTTTGCTGCGTGACGAATTCGATCGCCCGCTCAGTCAAGCGACGTGTGAACTGCGATTGATCGGGGTCTTGCTCAATCGTCTTCTCCCCTTCAACCCAAGGCAGCGACGGAATCGTCTTCAAAATCGGATGCAGCGGGCCGTTGTCGTTCGAGTACGGAATGCCGAGGAACTCCTGGAAGCCGTGTCGCAGCGGCGAGAACTCCGCTCGGTGACCAAGATGCCATTTGCCAAAGATGCCGGTCGCATAGCCACGTTGTTGCAACAACTCTGGCAAAAGCACTTCAGCAGAGTTGATCCCCTCTTTGCTCGTGTGATTGAGCGCGCCTGCCAAACCCACACGATTGGCGTAACAGCCCGTCATCAACGAAGCTCGCGAAGCGGTGCAGACCGGTTGCGAGACATAGAAGCTCGTGAACCGTGTCCCGTCCGTCGCCAACCGGTCAATGTTAGGCGTCCGAATATCTTTCGCACCGAAGCAACCCACATCCGAGTAACCGAGATCATCCGCAAAAATCAGCACGAAGTTTGGGGGCCGAGAAGGCTCTGTGGCGGTGACGGTGGCGGGAGAAGCCCAACAAGCAACAACCAACAAGACTAACATGGTGTCTAAACAGAGACTCAACCGTTCGACAATCCGCACGTAACGACATCGTCGTCGAACCGTGTTACTAAGCGTTGCCTGAGAAGTTCGGGAATTCGACATGATGCATGCCTCCCAAAGAGAAGAGAGAGAAAACAAACCACCTCAGAGACCAGCGAGATCGTTAGGCCGTAATCCTCCTTCGTCACTCACTAAAGCCAAGATGACAGGGATGCTGGCCGAACATATTCAAGACAGATCGGACAACTGCCCACAAGCGCAACACCACTCTACAGTTTTGGCCGAAAAAGGGGCGGCAACATTGGAACTACAATGACGGAATCGACTCGGAGGTTGACTAAGATCCGACGGTTGATAACACCGCGAATAACGGGGAGTCGCAGGATTCACCTGGCAATTGAGGAAGTTGATTTCGAGAGCACCGCAGTTTGTTGGAGATCGTAACCGTTCCGCTTACGATCCCGACCGATCTGCTCTTTTTTCGCACGAAAGGACGCGAATGACACCCGCACGATTTTTGGCTCGGCAAGAAAACTTACTGAAACTGATTCGAGAGGCGGAAGTCGATGCATTACTGGTGGTCGGCGTTGCAAACGTCAGCTATTTGACAGGCTTTTCTGGCGACAGCAGCCCATTACTCATTGGGCCGAGTATCCGAGTCTTGATTTCGGACAGCCGATACCAAACACAAATTGCTGAGGAGTGTCCTGGACTAGAAGCAGACATTCGAACTCAAAGGACGAGACAACAAGATCAGATCGCAAGTGTGGTAGCGAAAATCTGCCCCAGGAAATTGGCGATTGAGTCACATACTTGCACAGCGGATGAGTTCGCAAAACTGAAGGAAGCAATCGGCAATTCGGACGGCGGCAAGTCGATTGAGATTAAAGCTCTTGCGAGCACGGTCGATAAGTTGCGACAAGTCAAAGATGACGACGAGATTGCTGAGATTCAACTGGCGATTTACCAAGCAGAACGTGGCTTCGCGATGCTTAAGGCCATGCTGACTGGAAACATGACCGAGCGGCAGGCGGCTCACGAATTGGAGCACGCGATGCGGCGGTTCGGGGCAGATCGCGCCGCGTTCGATCCAATCATTGCAGTCGGTGATCGATCCGCACTGCCACACTATCGCCCAGGTGAGCGGCAGATCGAAGAATCTTCTTTCGTCCTAATCGACTGGGGGGCAGCCACATCGCGTGGCTATCGCAGTGACTTGACCCGTGTGTTAGTGACCGATAATTTCCCCGCGAAACTTCAGCAGCTTCATGGGGTTGTGCTGAAAGCACAGCTCGCTGGCATCGCTGCAATTCACCCCGGAGCGAAACTTTCGGATGTGGATTCCGCGGCTCGCCGGGTGATCGAAGATGCGGGCTTCGGCGACTTCTTCGGGCACGGTTTAGGACACAGTATCGGCCTCCATATTCACGAAGATCCCCGAATGAACAGCATCGCCGAAGGCGAGTTGGAAGCCGGGAATGTCATCACCGTCGAACCGGGCATTTACTTGCCTAACTTCGGCGGCGTGCGGATTGAGGACGATGTACTCGTGACGTCCGACGGCCATGAGGTTTTGACGTCAGTTCCGAAGATGTTAGAAGAGTCGGTCATTGGATAACCAAGAGCGTCATCTTGTGAATTAAGTTTCCAACTTAGATGCAGTGGCTAACTACCACATTCTCTCAAAAGTAACTCGCCGCAATGGCAATCAAGAAACAAGGCAAACCCCGAATGGCTGAAACGTCCCGCTCTACGGCGTCGTTTGATCTCGATAAGCTCCGCGAGTTAGTCGAGATGATGGATAAACACGGTGTCTCCGAAGTAAATCTTCGCCGAGGGGACGAGCGCTGGATGGTCCGTCGCGGCCCCGGCGAAACGATCAACATGCTCCCGCCGGGATATGGCCAACCAGCCTACTCGACGATGCCGACCCCGGCCTATCAGGCGCCGTCCTTGGCTCCCGCGCCTGTGCCGCAAACTGCTCCAGCAGTCGCCGACAACACAATCACAATTAAGAGCCCCACTGTCGGCACATACTACGAATCGCCGGCCCCCAGTGATCCGCCGTTCGTGAAAGTCGGCTATCCGGTCAAGCCAGACACCGTCGTCTGCGTCATTGAGGCGATGAAAGTCTTCAACCAAATCCCCTCCGAGGTCAGCGGTACAATCACCGAAATCTGCGTCGCGAACGGCGACCCGGTCGAATACGGGCAGATACTCTTCAAGGTGAAGCCTTAGTGACTCTGTTCGATTAAAAGGGCTGCGACGGCATCATATAAGCCTTGCCGTCCCAAACCTGGATCAATATGGCGGCACCGGACTAGGACTACTCTTCAACGCAAAGACGCAAAGTCGCGAAGGGAATACCAAAGGCTATTTCAAGTCTTTGGTCTCTTCTCGCCTTTGCGTTGAAAGAAATCATGTTCCAAAGAATCTTGATCGCCAATCGAGGCGAAATTGCTCTTCGTGTGATTCGCGCCTGCAAGGAAATGGGGATCGAAACCGTCGCTGTGTTCAGCGAAGGAGATCGAGGGGCACATTATCTGTCGATGGCGGACGAGTCGTATTGCATCGGCCCGGCGGCGAGCGGCGAAAGTTATCTGCAAATCAAGCGGATCATCAGTGCGGCCGAAGTGGGCGGCGCGCAGGCCATTCATCCGGGTTACGGGTTCCTCTCGGAGAACTCGCACTTCGCCGAAGTTTGCAAGGACTGCAACATAACGTTCATCGGACCGAGTCACGAGGCGATGCAACGACTCGGCGACAAAGTCTCCGCTCGCAATGCGGCGATCGAAGCCAAAGTCCCCGTCGTGCCCGGCACCGAGGGACTGGTCACCGACGAGAAAGCCGCGCTCAAGACGGCGAAGGAAATCGGTTATCCGATTCTCATCAAAGCGACGGCTGGCGGCGGCGGCAAAGGGATGCGAGTCGCTCGCGATGAGGCGGAGCTTCTCAGCGGACTCAAGCAGGCGTCGATGGAGGCCGAGAAGGCATTTAAGAACGGCGGCGTCTACATGGAGAAGTACGTCGAGAACCCTCGTCACGTCGAAGTGCAGTTCATCGGCGACCATCACGGCAACGTCGTGCATTTGTGGGAACGGGACTGCTCGATGCAGCGTAAGCATCAAAAGCTCGTCGAAGAATCTCCGAGTCCAAATCTGCCGAAGTCGGTTCGCGAAGACATTTGCAAAGCGGCCGTTCGCTTGGCGAAGGCGGCGAATTACACGAACGCCGGGACGTGTGAGTTCATCGTCGATCCGCAAAACAATTTCTATTTCATCGAGGTCAACGCCCGCATTCAGGTCGAGCATCCCGTCACCGAAATGGTCACCGGCACCGACTTGATTCAACTGCAAATTCGAGTCGCCGCCGGTGAAGAACTTCCCTTCAAGCAGAAGGACATTGAGTGCCGCGGCCATGCGATTGAAGTTCGCATCAACGCGGAAGACCCGGATCACGACTTCCGAGGTTCTCCGGGCACGATCACGAAACTGCGACTCCCCGGTGGTCCGGGAGTGCGGTTCGACTCGCACGTTTACGAGGGCTACCGCATTCCTCCGTTCTACGATTCGATGATCGGCAAGTTGATCATTTACCGCCCGACGCGAGCAGACGCGATCGCGACCTGCCGCCGAGCGCTCGACGAGTTCGTCATCGAAGGTGTGAAGACCACAATCCCGCTTGCGAAGCGGATTCTACTTGACCCGAACTTCGTCGCCGGAACCGTGCATACGAAGTACGTTGAGCAAAGTATGTTGAACACGTAACGCGTTCAAATTCAGAGACGCGACGACGCAGTAATGAAGCCCGGCGTTTTAAATAGTCCGGGCTTCTGGCGTTTAGATCGCAGACTAAAACTGGCAGCTTTGGCAATCTGGGACGTCATTGTCGCTCGGCGGGAGTTTCCGTAGGCCGGAAAGCGGTCTAAGGCGGCATCTTCCATAAGGTCGATGATGCCGACGAGATCACAGCTTTCCGGATGGATTCGGAGAGGTCAGTTACGTTCAACGCGCTCCAGGAAGTCTGCCGTGAACGGTCGCAAAACGTTGAGATGCCGAGCTGCTGTTGTCGGCTTGGCCTTGTTGATGGGTGCTTCGTTCTTGGGCTGCCATGCTGGCCCGCGATTCTTCGCGAAGAAGGATCGAGATGAGCGAACCGCCAAGAAAGAATTTGCTGACAAAGGCAAATTCATCAACAAGAAGAAGGTCCGGCCCGAATCGGACTATCTCAAGAACGACGGTCTCTCCGAAGAACGTATCGCCAAAAACGACGGTAAGATTAAATCGAAGAGCAGTAATTCCGATCGCTTTCAGAACGCTGACGAGCTTGATCGCTCCGTCGCGGCCCGCAAGCGCTCCAATGATACTGATGACGAGAAAGCTCCTGCCGCAAAGTCTACTGCGAGCAAACAACTCACCGACAAAGAGTCGACCAAATCAGATGTGGCGCGACGAGACGCAATCCGGCGGCCTGCCTCGAAAGAGGTTGCTGACTCGTTGTTTGATGAGCCGTTGCCAGAGAAAAAAACGATCACTCGACCGCCAATCAAATCGTCCTTCGCCGCAAAGAACCGAAATATTGACGAAGACCCATTCAAAAACTCGGTTGTCAATCCGTTCGAGAACAAGCGTGCGGCCGACAAAGTCGCAACAGTCAACTTCAACGAACTCGAAGATGACGACGATGATGAGAGCGACGATGACGACGAACTCGAAATACCCGCTCGTGCCGTGAAGAGCAACATTCAGGCAGCTAAGAAAACTGTCGATCAACAGTCAGCAGCAGCGGCGACTGAAGCGAAACGCAAATTTCTCCCCGAGGACGACGTTGATAATATGAAGTCATCGGCAGTAGCCACGCGTCGCAGGGCAGAACAAGTTGCAGAGCCAGTCACTCGCTCGACACAACAGATGGCTCGCTCGGCAAACAAAGCCCGCGGCAATATCGACAACTCCGTTTCAAAGAATCGCCAGCAGACTCAGGAGACGCTCAATGACTGGCGACGTGAATTAGACCAAGCCGCGGCGACTGACGATGAGACACCCGTCATGAATACTGCAGCTCCGACGCCAGAACGTTCTCAGCCCTCACAAAATTCAGGCCACATCAGCCAGACCACGCTTGATGAGTTTGCTCCGAACAAGAAATCACAAGGAGCGGTGCTCAATGGCGATTTGATTCTCGACACGACGAATGTCCCCACGCGGTTTCAGCGGACGGAGTCGTCAGGATCAGGCAACAACACTTCACGCAGCAACGCAAGCGATTCGAATAGCCGAACTCGGCCTAACTCAGGCGCGAGCATCGACATCGTTCCGGGTTCAACCCAGAACAGAAGTCGTCCATCGGGACAGATCATGTTGCAATCTTTGTCGGACCACGACGAAGAAACGTCACAAGCTGAGCAAGCGGTCTATGAGCAATCATCGTCCGCAGAAGCGGGAGAAGGTCTGTTGCCACTCCTGATGCCATTAGGGAATGACAGCGACGCTGTCAGTTATTTCGGCAGCAATGAAGTGACTGATTCCACGCCAACATCCGCCGTCAATGGACCACGATTGATGCCGCTCGATGATCAAATCGAAATTCAGCAAACGTCTGAGGGTAACAACGAGTTGAACAATACCGTGCGGAAAACTGAAGAGCGGACAAATTCCGCGTTCGGTTGGGGGACGCTGTCGCTGGTTCTGGGAGGTCTCGCGGCCGCAGCACTGACTGGACTGGGACTTCGACGTCGTAAAGAAGTGCTCGTTCCGGTTCCAGTCAGGGCCAGCGTCCACTAACTTCGTTTGCCGGTTAGGACTTGCGACAGGTAATCAAAATCCCATCCGCAGCTTCGGCGTTTCATGGCAATACTTCCGGGGCCTTTGTGTTGGTGGAGTAGCGAGAGTGTGAAGCGATTG
>JAPLNX010000481.1 GCA_026400935.1 Planctomycetia bacterium
AATGGACGATGCCCATCCCGAAGTGGAAAGAGGCTCTCAACCACTTCGCCATCCTCTTCGAAGGACGAATGCCAAAAATCCTCAACTGAACACAAACACTTCAGCAAATTCCGCCTGACACATAATTCCAGACAGGCCCCCTGACTCGCTATCGCAAACGACGCCGTGGCCCGAAAAAGCCCGCCACACCTCGCACCCAATACCACAACGGCGGTCACGCCTCGACGGCCAAAATCCTCGCACTCAGAAAGTCCAAATAACACACCCTGGAAGCCCTGCGGCTTACGGTCTGCTGGCTTCGACAACGGCAATGTGTTCAACGGCACCGAGGGCTACATGGTCTTCTCCCGCTGAGGAGCGTTCAGTGTGTTTCAAGGTCCGAAGGGGACACCGGGTCCGACCGAAGGGAAAGAACTGCGCGGATACGAGGAGCACATGGCCGAGTTCCTCAGCGCAGTGCGGAAGCGAACTCCGACCCGCGCGTCGGCCGAGGTCGCTCATCGCAGTTGCGCTTTGGTGCATCTGGCGGAGATCGCGTTTCGAACACGCGGCCGGTTCGACTTCGATCCGAAGACCGAGCGATTCACCGATTGCGACGAAGCCAATCAACTGCTGAGCAAGAAGTATCGTCCGCCGTTTGGCTTGCCGGATGTCGCTTGACGCGGCGATGACCGTTGGAAATCGCACAACCCGCCGGAGGCTCGGCGGACCACACGCAGACGGTGAGAAATTCGGTTCTGCATTGGTGCATCAAAGGCAGCCGATGTATTGTGGTGACGGCAACAAACACTTGGAGAACTTCGGAATGCTCTCGATCCTTGGCGAACGACGCGCGGCGACTTGCGATGGGTCTCGGCGACAGTTTTTGAAGCTCGGTGGATTGGCGTTGGGCGGGCTGTCGTTGCCGCAGATTCTTCAAGCGGAAGAGACATCGCCAGTGACGCGCGGGAAGAAGTTGTCGCACAAAGCGATCATCATGATCTACTTGTCCGGTGGGCCTTCACATCAGGACATGTACGATTTGAAAATGGATGCGCCCAAGGAGATTCGCGGCTCGTTCCGTCCGATCAACACGAACGTGCCGGGCATTGAAATCTGCGAGCACATGCCTCGGTTGGCGAAGATGATGGACAAGTTCGCCATCATTCGGTCGTTGTATGGTGGCCCGGATCAGCACGCGTCGGACATGTGTCTGAGCGGCTATCCGATCGGTCCGAAAGGGCGTCAGGACGATCATCCGTCGTTGGGTGCCGCCGTCGCAAAGATTCAAGGTGCGGTCGATCAGGCCGTGCCGCCGTTCGTCGGGCTGACGACGAAGACTGGGCACGCTCCGTATTCAAACCCTGGTTTTCCGGGATTCCTGGGGCACGCCTACGCACCGTTCCAACCGGACAGCGACGGGATGGCCAACATGCGGCTCAATGGAGTCACGTTGGATCAGCTTCGGAATCGGCAGTCGTTGTTGTCGAGCTTCGACCGCTTCCGCCAGCAGGTTGAAATCAGCTCGAAGCTGCAAGGGGTCGATACCTTCACGCAGAAAGCGTTCGATGTGCTGACGTCGAGCAAGCTGGTCGAAGCGATGGATCTCGACAAGGAAGACCCCGCGTTGCGAGACCGCTACGGCCGCGGTGCTTCGTCCCCTGCGTTCGGTGAGGACGCGGGGCCGCACTGGATGGATCAGTTCTTGATGGCTCGGCGGTTGGTCGAAGCGGGCGTTCGTTGTGTGACGCTGTCGTTCGGCAGTTGGGATCGTCACGGCGCGAACTTTGAACGGTTGCCCGAGCAACTCGGCAAGCTCGACCAGGGAGTGACCGCGCTGGTGGAAGACTTGCACGCGCGCGGACTCGATCAAGATGTCAGCGTCGTTGCCTGGGGCGAGTTTGGTCGCACGCCGCGCATCAATCCGGGCGGAGGCCGCGACCATTGGCCGCAAGCGTCGTGTGCGTTGCTCGCCGGCAGCGGCATGCGAATGGGGCAGGTGATCGGCTCGACCAATCGTCTGGGAGAAGTCCCACAAGATCGGCCGATCCATTATCAAGATGTGTTCGCGACGCTCTACCGACAACTCGGCATCGACGTGAACACCGCGACCATCACCGATCCCAACGGCCGCCCGCAGTACCTCCTCGATCGCCGCGAACCGATTCGCGAACTGGTGTAAGACTTGGGGGGAGAGATTGATTGGCGTCCGGAGGAAGCTGATGAGTTTGGATCGACAACACTCGAACCGATTGACGCGCCGGCGATTTCTGTGTGCTGGCGCAATGGCCTCGATGGGGTTCGGTCTTGCCGAACTGTTGCGCCGACGGACTCTGGCTGGTGAATCCCACGCTGCGAACCACGATACGGCCGTAATTCTCGTCTGGCTCACCGGTGGCTTATCGCACATGGACACGTACGACATGAAGCCGCATGCGCCGCTCGAATATCGTGGCGACTTTCGGCCGATCAACACGAATGTGCCGGGGATCGAAGTCTGCGAACACTTGCCGCTGCACGCGAAGATCGCCGGCGACCACGACGGCGCTCACAAGCGAGTCCTTACCGGCCGCGTTCCCAAGTCGCCGGTTGGATTCGTGAACGATGCCCCGTCGGTCGGCTGCATCGTCGGCAAGCTGCGCGAACGGCTGCGTCCCGCGGCGTTGAACTTCACGTCGGGGCAACGAGCCGGGACCGATGTGGATTCGTATTCGCAAGGCGCCGGCTATCTCGGACCATCGCATGCTCCGTTTCTCGTGCCTGGTGATCCCAGTGATCCGAAGTTCTCGATTCCGAATCTCTCGGTCATTCCGGAAATCAGTCCGCGACTGGACGATCGTCGGGCTTTGCTGCGTAGCTTCGATCGTATCCGACAGGAGCTGGACCAAAGTGGCGCGATGGAAGCGAGTAACCGGTTTCAGCAAAAGGCAATTTCACTGCTTACGAGCGATGCGGTTCGCAAAGCGTTCGATCTGACGCAGGAGGCCCCCGCGTTGCGAGACCGTTATGGCCGTAATCCCTACGGTCAGCAGGCGCTCTTGGCGCGGCGCCTGGTGGAGGCCGGAACCAGTTTTGCAAATGTCGTGATGGAACATCCCGGCGGAAACAAGGAACCCAAGAACGCCGTTTACAACTGGGACTGTCACGCCGTGAACTGCCACGTCTTCGATGATGCCCGCTGGCGACTGCCGTACTTCGATCAAGCCGTTTCGGCGTTGATTGAAGACGTTTACACGCGGGGGCTCGACCGCAAGGTGATGGTGATTGTGACCGGCGAGTTCGGTCACACACCGCGAGTCACTTACCAAAAAGGAACCGGTACCGGAGTCATGCAACCGGGGCGCGACCACTGGCCGCAGGCCATGTCGCTCTTGGTCTCTGGCGGCGGTTTGCGAACCGGGCAAGTCATCGGTTCGACGAATTCCCTCGGTGAGCATCC
>JAPLNX010000619.1 GCA_026400935.1 Planctomycetia bacterium
TAGACCGCATTCCCGCGCACGGGGAACTGTTGATCGACCGCCGACCAATCCACGAGATCACGCAACAATTCAAACGCCCGATCAAACTCCGCATCCCGCGCAGGATCGACCGCAACCTCAACCTTTTTTCTCGCCGCCATCCCAGAATGACTCCCTTCCAAGAGGTCTTTCTCCCGGGCGCAAACGCCGTGCCAAACTCAAGTGTCTTTTAAAGTAAGTGCCATTGGGCGCTAGCGCCATTCCGCTCACGAAAGCGGGAAGCGAAGATGCTCATACCGTGACAGTGACGGTGACGATCCCCGAAATGAATGGGGTGTTGTTGTCGGAGGCGTTGCTGCGAAAGTTGATTGAAGAACTGCGAGCCGCGCCGGCGGAGAAGGGGGCCGATGCGAAATTGGAGGCTCGTCGCTTTAATGGCGAGGCGATCCATCATTACGGCCATCATCGCTGGGGTGACGCGGTGCGTGCGGCGGAGGCGGCTTGGGCGCTCGACCCGACGAACGAAGATGTGGGCGAGCGGCTCTGTCTGTACCTGGTCCGCTACGCGACGTATTTGTTCTGGCCGGAGCGGCTCAACATCGGCTCGCACAGCAGCGAGCGCTTTTGGATGGACGCGCGGGTCGAAGACGCGGTGCTTGAAACGCTGCTGACGCACACGAGCCGCGCGTTGGAGGTCAACGCACGGTTGACTCGGCCGTCGGCGCATTGGATCACGTTCAATCAGCCGCTGAGTTATCTCACCGATCGACTGAAAGGGTTACGCAATGCGTCGGAATCGCCGAGGAAAGAGCGGCTCGACGACGTGTTGCAGGCGTGCCGTCAGCGAAGCCTCAATTACATCGCGGGCTTGGCGACGAAGGCGGAAGCCGATCCGAAACTGCTCGACAATTACGGGCTGTTGATCCTGCAAGAGTTCAATGTCCTCCGAACCAGTTCGGTCAACACCGAGCAATACGCTCGCGTGATGAGCCAGATCGCCGAACGTTGGCTGATGGTCACGAAGGATTGGTCGCCGCAGTTCAACACGTCGGATGGTGGCGCGGGCTTGAACATGTTGCTGTCGTATTTCGTCGGGCCGAATACGTGGACCGGCAAGTTCGACGAACCGGCGTTTGCGCGTGTGATGGCCGGACAACACGAAGCGATGCGGAAGCATGTGCGGCCGATCGTGCGGTTGTACGGAATGCTCGCCCAGCTTCGGGGCGAGGTGGTGCTGGGGACGATCTCGGAAGAAGAGGGGTATCGCCGCTTCGGCTCCGAGTTCCGGAAGCTGGCTCAGGAGATCATCGCATCGCCCGAACCGTGGGATGCGGAGCGGACTCGATACATGGTTTACGAGTCGTGGACTGAATCGCTCGACATGATGCCGGGTAAGGTGGCTCGAAAAGAATTCGTCGAACGGGAAGCGACGGCATTTGGTGAGTTCATGCTGGCTCGCTTCGACTTGCATGAAAAAACCTTTGGCCTGGCGGTACAAAACGCGAAGGGCCAGCAGCGCGTGGACTTGTTGCAGAAGGTTCTGCTGGTGATGGACTCGCCGAAATTCCGCGATCCGTACAATCGCAAGGAGCGATTGAAGAATCAGTATCAGGCATCGCTTCAGGAGTGGCTGCGGAAACATCCCGAACTGACGAGCGCACCCAAACTGCCGTGGTCGAAGGCGACGAAGGTGTTCGACATCGGTCGGTTTCGGCAACTGCTGGAACTCGATGGACTGACGGTGATCAAGGACGACGCGTTCTGTCTGGCCACGCAGCTCGAAGGACCGCACCGCGAGTTGAAGCTTCTCCGTGTGCCGCTCTCTGGCGGCGCTACGTCGCTGTTGGCGAAAACGGAATTGAAACTTCAAGCCGCGAGTCCTCCGACGTTCTTCGCGACCCGATTCGTCACGTCGATGTGCGTTGATCGGGAGACGCTCTATGTCGCCACCGATGGAGCGGGGATTGTCATGTTCGCGCTGGGGGAACGGCGCTCCGCGTCGCATCGGCGTGGACGAAGGACTGCCGACGAACAACATCCGGTCGGTCGCGGTGCTGGATGGGAAGATCTATGCCGGAGTCAGCGAAGGCTATTTGATTGCCTATGACCTGGCTGAGAAACGGTGCGACGTGATCGCCTCCAGCCGACGCAAACAGAAGCTGTCACCGTTTGACGATCGGAAACCGTTTCGCGTGCCGATGCTGATCGCGGACTCGGCACGGAAACGAATCGTGTTTGTGATCGACGAACACTTGTGGCAACTGACTCCCGCCGACGGGCGCTTCACTCAACTTCTCAACATCGTCGCGGTGGACCAAGGACGCTCGGGGCCGAAGCTCACGAGCGAAAGCATCATTAGGACAAGCCCGCTGCGAAGTGATCGCGTTTTGATTTCGGACATGACACGCTCCATCGAAATCGACCTGTCGCGAGATCAGGCCAAGCTGCTCCATTCACCGGATCACGGCGTCTTCCCGATGACGTCGTCACAGCTCGTAGTCGATGGATTCCTCTGGTCGGGAAGCCCGTTCGCTCGACTCTCGTTGGACAAGCATGAACACACCACGTTTCCTCCGCCGGACAATGGACCGGAGAACTTCTATCCGCACATCGGCCTGGAACTGCTGGCGAACGGCAAACAGATTCTCGCGGCCGACTCGCGAACGATCTGGCGTCTCGAATTGGAAACGAGAAGTCCGCCGCGCTGATCCATATCGGCGCACGCGAAACCTCTCGCGGGTGTGAGTAAGCCGTTCGCACCAATTCATTTCACTTGTTCAAAGGTAGAAAACTGAGTGAAGACCGGGGTACGTCCGCGATATAAGAAGCGAGATGTCATTGCCGCTTTCGCCATCGAAACCGCCGGTTTTGGCATCTTCCGCGATGCCAACCAATCCAGAATCGCTGCAGTGATTGAATGAGGCGGTGGCAACGACTGGCGACAGAAACACGCCGAGGCCGTTGATGCTGGTGACGACTAATTGTTCGGTCACGTCGGTATCCAATTGACCGGTCAAACAAATAACAGCGACTCGCTTGAATGTCCTATTCTGTGGCGATTAGATACTTGAGTTTCTTTAGTTCATCGTTTCTTAAGTTCAGTTGATAACTGCCAGTCAAAGAAGCTAAATGTTCGATTGCTCTCATGTCACGCAAAAGTCCTCGGGGCCGACCTTGCGCGGAGGACAGCGAGTGGCGTCGATATGGTGCTTACTGGCAATGGTCAGCTTAGTTTTGTTGTCTGGGTGTTCCGGGTGCGAGTCGAGAACATCTCCGACAGTAAGTCAATCAAACTCGTCGCCTGCGTCAGAGCAGACTCCCGCAGAAAAGCGAAGTGATACTGCTGAGCAGAGTAACAAACAGGATGAATCGGCAATCGATGCTAAGGCCACGGGCGGTGAGCCTGCTGATGCCGATTCAGATGCAACTTCATCGGCTGAAGGCGAAACGAAGTCTTCGGGAGGAGACTCGAAAGCTGCGGGCGCAGAATCGAATCGCTCGTCGGCACCGCAAAAGTCTTCCGGTGGTTCTGATGGGGGACAACAAGGTTCCAGTGAAGGCGAAGGCACTCGTGATGGGCGACGGAGTGGAAGTGGTGCAGCGGAAAACAAGACAAAGCCTGCGTCGCAAACAGGGAAGCCGAGCAGTCCCGGTGAAGCTGTTGCGACAGCTCAGACACTGAAATTACGTAGCGACAAAGCGGCGGCGGGTAAAGAGTATGGCCAGGCATTTGAACTCGCGGGTGTGCCCAGAGATTTTGGCGGTGTTAAGTTTTTGTGGTGTCGCAGTTTGCCCAGTAGGGTTGCCATTGATTGCTGTCGCGGAGGTTGGTCAGGGCTGAGACGTATTCGGCGTTGTCGAGATTCCAGCGCGCACCAGA
>JAPLNX010000143.1 GCA_026400935.1 Planctomycetia bacterium
TCAACGATCAACTCGCCAACTCGCCGCAAGCTGCCAATAATCCGTCAACAGTGAGGTTTACCCGGCCTGACACCAAAGCGAGTCGCTTAGAGCCTGACGACCACGGAGCCATCTTCGTTGCCATTCCGCCACATCGTCGAATCTTTGACGTTTGTTGCCGAAGAAGTGGTTCGTGGAAACCACTTTTTCAACAGGTTGTTGCGTTCTCATTGCCCGCCTCCGCATAATCTCGCAATCTGACAGACAATGTGTCTTGTCTGTTCGTGAGTTGGTGCTTCTCAAAACGTCGTTTCTGCGGCTCAATCGACGGATCAAGCCTATGACTTTCGCCTCTCGAAAACTGAAAACGTTTAGCCTTTCGTTCCTGGCCTCTCTAATTGGTGGGGCGGGAATTGAACCGCTGCCAGCGATTGCTCAGCCAATGATTCGGAAGTCCGGCGTGGTTCCTCAAGGAGTGCCCGCAGGAGCCGTTGTTCAACCAGACCAACCGGGACAGCCGAATGCAGCCCCTGGTCAACCGCCGGATGGTGCGAAGCCAGCCGATCCGAGTAAGCCGGGAGAAAAGACGGACTCCGCTCCAACCGCTCGACCGACGAAGCCACCGGCTCCGCCAAATCCAGATGAGATCAAGAACCTAAAGCCCGATGAATTGGGGCGAGTGAAGTTCAACCTCAAAGGCCAACCGTGGGGTGACGTTTTGGAATGGCTGGCAGAGGCCTCACATAAGAGTCTCGATTGGCAAGAATTGCCTCCGGACTATTTGAATCTTGTGACACAACAGACTTACTCGATTGATGAAGCTCGCGGCTTATTGAACCGACATTTGTTGGCTCGTGGCTTCACGATGCTTACTCATGGCGAAACGATTTCGGTCGTCAACGTCGCAAAGATCAATCCTGGCATAGTTCCGCGCGTTGAACCGTCGGAACTCGAACGGTTGCCTGATCACGATTATGTGAAGACCTCGTTCCCACTCGACTGGTTGTTGTCGGATCAGGCGGAGACTGAACTCAAGCCGATGCTCAGCCCAAACGGCAAGCTGACTCACCTGACCGCGACCAATCGTTTGGAAGCGATGGACTCTGTGACCAACTTGCGACAGATTTGGACGGTGTTGCAAGAAGAGCAATCTGGCGGCAAGCAGGCGCAACTCGTTCGCGAGTTCAAGCTGAAGCATACGAAGGCGGTCGAGGTGCTCGACCAACTACATATTCTGTTGGGAATGAACAAACCGAACCCCAAAGCCAAACGAGGCGGCGGCAGTGGCGGCGGCGGTATGGACCCTAACATGATGGGGCAGTTCCAGCAGCAGTTCCAGCAGCAGTTCCAGCAGCAGATGCAGCAGATGCAGCAGCAGGCTCAGCAAGGCCAGGGAGGTGCTGCGAAAGCGAAACCGGCGGAGGTCCGGTTACTGGCGAATGATCGCGAGAATAGCATCCTTGCTAACGCGCCGCCGGACAAGATGGCAATCATCACGCAAGCGGTCAAAACATTGGACGTCGTTGCGTCACACGGTGAAAATCTTTTGCAAAATGTCCAGCGGATGCAGGTCTATCGGCTGACCGGCATTGATCCTGACTCGCTGATGCAGTTACTCGATGAAGTAGGGAATCTCGATCCAACCACGAAGCTGCAAGCCGACACGAAGAACAAGTCGATCGTCGCTTACGCGTCGCTTGCCGATCACATGACGATTCGCATGTTGGTTGAAAAGCTCGACGGAACGAATCGCAGGTTTCAGGTGATCCCACTACGAAAGCTCGGTGCTGATTATGTTGCGGGAACAATTGAGTTCATGATGGGCGGCCAAGAAAAGGACAAGAATTCTGGTCGCAGTAATCCGTATTACTTCGATTATTACAATCCGTATGGTTCGGGACGGAACTCCTCGAAGGACGACGGCGGGGACAAGTTCAAGGTTGATGCGGATGTCGAAAACAATCGCCTCTTGCTGTTTGCGAACGAGATCGAAATTCGCGAGATCGAGAACCTGCTGATGAAGCTCGGTGAATTGCCGCCTGCCGGTGGTAATCGAAACACGCAGCGGTACATCGACAACCTCGACCCCGAAGCCGCAGAACAATTGCTTGAACGCATCCGTCGGGTCTGGCCGGGGATGGCTCCAAACGAATTGATCATTGATGAATCTGAACCAACTCATCCTGCAAAGAAGCCGGAAGACGTGGAAGAGCAAGAAGTCGCTCCGAAAAAGAAGGCTCCAAAGAAAGACCCATCTAAGTCTGCATCTGAATCGTTGAAAAGTGATGCAACCAAAAAGACGAGTACACCCAAAAAGAAAACTCCGCCACCAGCAAAAGATTTGAAAGCCGATGTCGGTCAACCGAATCGTTCAGGATTGATTTCACTTGCTACAAATCGAACTCTACTAGTGTCAAATCAACTCGCGCTTTCTGACGAGGTTCAAGCCGTTACTACCGACACTCCTGAAGAAAAAGCCGACGATGACTCAGGCAACTCGGCCAACAAACCAGACAGTAAGTCCCTCGCGACACCGCAAGCTCGGCGGCCTCAAAAACAATCGCCACTGCCTGCCCCTGTTCGCATTCGACGTGGACCGGACGGGCGGCTGATGCTCGAATCGGACGACACTGCGGCACTCGACCAACTGGAGGATTTGCTTCACGAAGCTGCCCCTCCCAAGCGGGACTACAAGATCTTCTATTTGAAGTACTCGACGACATGGGCCTACTCGGTCGAACTGAGCTTGAAAGACTTCTTCGATGAAGAGAAGAAGAAATCAGGAAGCAATTACAATCCGTACTTCGGTTTCCGCATGGGTGGTAATGAAGAAAAAGACGCTACTCGGCGGCTTTCGAAACGCAAGCCGTTGAAGTTCATCTCCGATTCCGATAGCGGCACGATCATCGTTCAAGGGGCCGATGCAGCGCAACTCAAGACGATTCAAGAACTGATCGAGATTTACGATCGCCCGCCATCGACAGACGGCAAACAGGTCCGAATGACCGAGACCTACACACTCAAGTATGCGAAAGCACCAGTCGTTGCTGAGGCGATCAAAGACGTTTATCGCGATCTGCTCTCTGCGAATGACAAGGCATATCAAAACCAAAAGGGGAAGGACGGTCAAAAGCCGCCAGAGAAGAATTACACTTTCGTTTACGGCGGTGGTGGCAGCGACGACAAAGGAGGCAAGACCCAGCAGACGCCGGTCAAATTCAAAGGTTTGCTCTCGGTGGGTGTTGATGAGGTTTCCAACACGATCATCATCTCAGCTCCCGAAGAAATGTTGGAAAATGTCGCTGAACTCATCGAACGTCTCGAAAAAGCAGCTCGTCCGACGAACACGGTGCAGGTCGTGCAGATCAACAGCCGCCAAGTGAACTCCGCCGAGTTGCAAAAGCGACTGGCCAAAATCTTCAAGACGCCGAAACCTCCGCAGCAGAAACAGAATCAACAACAGCAGATGCAGCAGCAGCAGGCTCAAGAGAACAGCGATGAGCCTGTAATTGTTCCGTGAGGAACCAATCAGGCTCGCTTTTGGCATTGTCTTAAGTCAAAAAAGCCCGCGAATGAAGCTGATTTCAGTTTCATTCGCGGGCTTTTTCTTTGCTCGGTTGTGCCATGTGGTAATCGCTACGACCGGCAGATCTGCATTTGGTTTCCGGCGATTCTTGCTCGACCGAATCTGGAAGTTTGGTGCAGCGGCAGATTCTGCCGATCCTCGAAGGGTCGAAAGTGGCATTGGCCGCTCAGATCGTCCTTGGATCTCAGGTCAGGTGGCCTGAGTTGGACAACGGCGGGTTCGCCGAACATCAAGAAAGGGAGAGTATGAGAAAGATCGTTTTGGGTTTGGTGGCGTTGGCTGCGGTCGTAGCGATTTCGGATTCCGCACAGGCGCGTGACCGAATGTTTTCGCTCCGGTCACAACGTGTGAGCCGCAGCTACTACAATCAACAGCCGGTAGAGTACGCTCAGCCGCAACAAGGCTATTACGAACAAGAACAACGACAGAGTTTCCTCGGCGGTTTGGTCGACATGGAACGCCGTAAGAACGCTTGGCTTCGTCAGACGTTCTTCGGCCAATAATCTTTGACAACGACAAACTAGAGACGTTCACAATCAAGTCAGTACGCTCGCAATTCACGACGGCTGGGCATGGCAGTCTGAGTTGCGAGCGTTTTTTCGTTAAATCTTTGTGGATTGACGCGGTTTGTTTTCCAGTACTTTTTGGCAATCATGCCTTTGAACTCATCACGCTCGGCGCTTTGTGCCACTCAATCCAACATCTGATCCCGAACGAGACGCCAACATTTTCGGAATGAGTCATGACCACACGAACTCTGCGAGTCGGACAACCGTGGCGAGTGTTTGTCGTCATGTTGGCTGTGATCTTCGTCAGCGAAACGTTGATCATGCTCATGTTGCCACGAGTGCTGCCAGAAGACGTGAATTGGTTCACCGAATCAGTGCTCGACGCATGGTTGTTAACGTTGACCGTGGCTCCCATCTTTTGGGTTTTGCTCGTCCGCCCGCTAAGGGTGCTCGCGGAGTTTCGGACTGAGATGCTCGCACAGACGATTGCCGCGCAGGAAAACGAGCGGCGACGAATTGCTCGCGACCTGCATGATGAAGTTGGGCAATCGCTGACTTCATTGCTCATTGGCTTACGGACGGTAGTTGACTCTCAGACGCTCGAATCGTCGCGGTCTCGTGCGGAAGAACTGCGTGAGGTCACCGCCAATGTGTTGGACGACATCAAACGCTTGGCTCGTGGACTGCGACCGAGTGTGCTCGATGACATTGGATTGACTCCGGCGCTTGAGCGACTCGTTCAAGATTTCAGTCGCACGCACGGCATTGAAGTGTCGCTCGATACGCATGGGTTGGCGGGAACACGTTTTGTCGAGACGATTGAAGTGACGGTTTATCGTCTGGTGCAGGAGTCGCTGACAAACATCGCGAAACATGCGGAGGCTCAAAATGCACACGTTTCGATCCAGCGGCATGGAGAACAACTGCGTGTTGAAGTACAAGACGATGGACGTGGGTTCGCAGCGGTTCCCATCAAACAGTTGATGTCCGAAGGGCACATGGGGTTGACGGGAATGCAAGAACGAGCCGCGCTGTTGGGTGGGACACTGGTGATTGAGTCTAAACCCGGACAAGGGACGAAGGTGATGGCGACATTGCCTCTTATGAACTGAGGTCGAAATCAAATTCGCGACCGGTTTGATTGATTTTGTTTCGAGCAAATAACCCCACCGAGCATGTCTCGGTTGAGGGTGAGATCATTGGGAAGAGGCCGAGATGAGCAAGATTCGTGTTTTGATTGTCGATGATCACGCCGTACTTCGGTCGGGCCTGCGGATGTTGATCAACGCGCAGACGGATATGGAAGTTGTCGGTGAGGCACCAGCAACGGTTGAAGCGCTGGAGACAACGAGGCAACTCCAACCAGACATCGTGACGCTCGATCTATCGTTGCCCGGTGGCGGCGGTCTGAAGTTCTTGGAGCAGGCGCGAACGGAAGGATTCAAAGCTCGCACGGTGGTACTGACGATGCACGATGACCCAGCCTATTTTCGGTCAGCGATTTCGGCGGGTGCGTTGGGATATGTTGTGAAGACGGCTGCGGATAACGAATTGCTGACGGCCATTCGAGCGGTTCATGACGGGCGGTTGTTTGTCAGTATGCCCGGTGGCAAGCCAGACGAATTGTTGCATGCACAATCGGGGACAACCGGGAGCGCTCTCAGCGATCGTGAACAGCAAGTGTTGATCTTTTTGGCCGAAGGTCACACGAACAAAGAAATTGGCGAGCGTTTGGAACTGAGCGTGAAGACGATCGAGACCTACCGCTCACGTATTGCTTCCAAATTGCAGCTTCGAACACGTGCTGAAATCGTGAGATATGCGCTCGATATGGGACTGCTAAGACAAGATGGTGGTTCTGCGTAGTCGTGATTACTCAAACTGAGCAGTTTCCATCGCCAAGACGCAAAGAACGCGAAGTAACGCAACGAAATCATTTCTCAAGATCATTGTGCGAGTAGACTTTGGAAATCGTCCTCATACCAAGTCTTGTGGCTCTTCGCGTTCTTTGCGGTGAAATTTCCTCTCTAGGAAACGCACAGTTTGAGTAATTAACTTTGGCGAGGGGACGGCGTTAGGTCGTGTTCACCGAAGACGTAGTTTTTGTGATGAGATTTTATGTAGCCGTCATCGCTTCGTGTGACGGGCCGCACCGCTCGCCAGCGCTCTGTGAAGCGACCGGCTGGTCACGCGGAGCGATGATGGCGATGTGCTTGCGGCTTCGCCGCGTGATAGGGTTCGCACGGTGGGAAAATTATCTCGTCAAATCGTCGTCGCTCAATCGCTGGCGTTGCTCGCCGCATTGGTGATCGTGCTGCCGGTGGAGTTCGATCACCGATTTGAAGTCCTACAAAAAATGTGGGGGCCGAATTGGGTCGAGGCGTTTGAGTTTCACGGCGATTCAACGTTGCCCGTGTTGTTGTTGTGTCTCCTCCCTTATTTTTGGTTTGTTCGGCGACCATTTTGGGTGCCGAGCGGTCGTTGGTGGCACAGCCTAAAATCGTGGTGGTGCGAAGGACCAAATGAAAACGAACGCAAACTCGACCATGTCGTTTCGCGCGGCCTGACGATTATTGCAGCAAGCGCCGTTGCCCTGACTTCGCTCGCTGTGAGTTGGCGAGTCTCCGAACAGACGCTGCGGCCGCGATCGCTCAAGGCGTTTGAAAACGTGCGATTTGATCGAGACGAGTATCGCTTTGGCGAACTTCCTCCCGCCTACCACGATGAGTACAGCTATCTGTTTCAAGCGAAGACGTATCTTGCCGGGCGATTGTCGTTTCCGAGCCATCCGACAGCCGCTCGGTTATTCGATCAGATGCACGTGGTCAACGAAGGGCGATTTGCGAGTCGATATTTCCCGGCGACCGGTTTGTTCATCGCACCGTGGCTGTGGTTGGAGTGGCCAATTGTGGGACATTGGCTTGCAGGAGCGGCGACGTGCTTGTTCGTGTTCGGCATCGGTTTTGAATTGTCGAACAATGGGACGGGCTTCGTGGCGGGGATGCTGACGGCGCTCTCACCGGGGATAGCGATCTTTGGCGGCTTGTTACTGGCACATCATCCGACGTTGCTGAGCCTGGGCTTCTTTGCCTGGTCGTTTCTGCGTTGGCAAACGCGCGAGTCATTGGTTGACGTGACGTTGGCGGGGATCGGTTTGAGCTGTGCCATGCTGTGTCGACCGATGACTGCGGCGGGATTCGCATTGCCATTTGGCGTTGTTTTTTTGATGCAGTTGTTTCGACAACAACAACGCTCGCCGGTGAAGTTATTCCTCGCGATGGCTGTGCCGTTGATTGTTGGATTTGCCTTGCTGGCGGTTCAAAACAAGGCGATTACCGGAAGCGTAACAAATTCGCCTTATGAACTGTTCAATGAGATTTACACACCGAGTCACATCTACGGATTCAACAACGTCGTTCGAGGCAAGCAGCGTGTTGGACCGCGAGTGCTTGAGAACTACGATCGGATGGCAGTGAACCTAAATCCGGCATTGGCGGCGGAGAATTCATGGAAGCGTTTGCTGGCGTCGTGGCAATGGACGTTAGGAGTCGTACCGCTGCTGGTGGCGAGCGTGATCTTCGTGCTGACTGGCCACACTCGCGATCGGCGTTGGTGGCTCGTCTTCGCGAGCGTCGTTTCATTGTTCGCGGCGCACGTGCCGTATTGGTTCACGGGGATATTTGATTGGCATTACGTGTTCGAATCGGGACCGTTGTGGTGTTTGTTACTCGCGGCGATCACTAACACGCTGGGGCAAAGTTGGCTGGCTGCGGATCGGCCTCGAATGCCGGTGTGGTGGGGGCTGCTGATTGGCTCTGTCGTCTTGGTGAATCACATTGAGGCGATCCCATTTTGGTATTCCTCGAAGCTGCAAGCGGGTGTGGAACAAGTCGCGTTTTCGCGGCTGAAGTATCAAGCGTTCGATGAATTGTTGAAGCGTGAGGTGCGTCAGCGTCCGGCGCTTGTGTTGGTTGAAGCAGATCCGAGTGATCGGCATATCGACTATGTGGTGAATGAACCAAGTCTGTCGGCGGAGATCATTCGAGGTCGATATTCTGTCACGGATTGGCCGATCGAGCGAATCGTCGCAGAATTTCCAGACCGTCACATTTACTTGTACCACGCGAAGACTGGCGAGTTGAAATCAGTCACGAGGTTGAAAGCAAAATGACCACTCCGAACGTACCACGACGAATTGCGATTGTCGGCGGCGGCATCACCGGCCTGTCGGCAGCGCTTCGCCTGAGTGACATTGCTCACGAACGTGGACTCGCGATTGATGTGACGCTGCTGGAGAACTCTGACCGCTTGGGGGGCGTGCTGCAAACGGAGCGGATTGGCGAGTATCTCGTCGAACATGCCGCTGACATGTGGATTACCAACAAGCCTGAAGGAGTTCGTTTGTGTGAGCGGCTTGGTTTGGCAGAGCGATTGATCCCAACGGACACCGAGTTTCGTCGGTCGTTCGTACTACGAAATGGAATTCCGCATGCGGTGCCGGAAGGATTTCAGTTAATGGTGCCGGAGCAGGCGTGGCCCCTGCTGCGTTCGCCGCTGCTCAGTTGGCGCGGGAAGTTGCGGATGTTGGCCGAGTACTTCGTCCCGGCGCGACGTGATGGGGCTGACGAGAGTTTGGCCGATTTTGTCTGCCGCCGTTTTGGACGCGAAGCCTTTGAACGACTCGTGCAGCCGTTGGTCGGAGGGATTTACACGGCTGACCCCGAAAAGCTGAGCCTGAAGGCAACGCTGCCGCGCTTCATCGACATGGAACGAACTCACGGCAGTTTGATTCGTGCGGCGATCACGGAACGACGTCACCGCCAAGCTAAGGAAGTAGGCACAAGCGGAGCGCGATATGGATTGTTCGTCTCTCTCCCGAATGGCATCCAGGAGCTGATGAACGCGTTGATCGAACAGGTGAAAAATCACACGACGATCCGATTGCAAACTGCTGTGCAGAGTGTGCGTCGTGATGAACTCGGTCGATTTGTCGTCACGTCGGAGTCCGGGAGTTCGTCAACAAGCGGCGAAACATTGCGTGAGGAATTTGACGCCGTCGTACTCGCCGTTCCTGCATACGTCGCGTCGCGACTGTTGCGAGCTGATCAACAGTTGTTGGCCGACGAGTTGAGCCGAATCGAGTATGCATCGACGGTGGTCATCGCCAGTGGCCACAAACTGGCAGACATTCGGCATCCGTTGAATGCGTTCGGTATGGTGATTCCGCACATCGAGCGCCGCAAAGTGTTGGCCGTCTCATTCACGAGCCGGAAGTTTCCGGGACGCGCACCCGATGGTCACGTGCTGTTGCGGACATTCGTTGGTGGCGCATTGCAGTCCGAGTTGAATGGATTGGATGACAGCGGCATCTTGGACATCGTGCGTGATGAACTCAGTGTGATGTTGGGAGTCCGTTGGAATCCGGATTTCGCAGTTGCGCTGCGACATACGCTTGCGATGCCGCAATATCACGTTGGACATCTCGAGATCGTTGCCCGCATTGAAGCGACGCTGTCAGCCTGCCGAGGGCTCGCGTTGGCAGGGAGTTACCTGCGTGGAGTCGGCATCCCAGACAGCATCGGCAGTGGAGAATGTGCTGCCGAGAAAGTGCTGAGTCATTGGGTCGAGTGAGACTCTTTTACATTGCCTGAAACGTATTCCAATACCGAGAGCCTTCATGCGCGACCGCAAGTGTGGTCGTCGCGTTTCCTCGCAGCACAGTAAACGTTGAACGTTTTTGGGCGAGAAGATGTCCGGTGACGAGCGGTTCGCCAGCCAGCTTTCTGGCGAATAAAAAACAGGCGAGCCGCCTGTTCGACGAGGCGGGTTGGTTTAAATCGGCAGTTTTTGCTTTTGCAAAATGGTTTTCCCGCGTCGCGGCTCAAAGTGCGTCGAAAATGGCGCTTCCGGGCTTACTGCAGCCAGTCACGGGGAGTTATTCCCCCGTTCCCTTCGAGCACACTCGTCTCGCGAGTCGCTCCATCGCACTTCCCCGCGACATTCGTCGCTTCTGTTTCCGACTCACTTCGAATCACGTCCCAAATTTCCCACCAACAGGCATGGAGACCGCTATGGTTTTGCGCAAGTGGTTGAGTTCGTTGATGAATCCCCGTCAGCAAGTCCGTCCGGCTCGACGCGTCAAGCTCAATCAGCCGAAACGTTCGGCACATCAGACGGCACTGGTCACAACGGAAGTCTTGGAAACTCGCCAAGTGTTGTCAGCAGTGATCGCCGGGGTTAATCAAGATCACGGGACTGACGACTCGGATGCGATCACGAACGATGGCACGATCGACATCTACGGCACGGCGAACGGGAACTCGGTGTTGCAGATTACTCGTAACGGTGGCTTTGCCGGAGCAATCCTGGTCAATCCGGACGGACATTGGCGGTTCGCTCAGACGAACTTGGCCGAAGGGAGTTACACCTTTCAAGCGAGCGATGGCGACGGACCAGCATCGACGCTGGCGGTGACGATCGACAAGACCGCGCCGACGGCCTCGTTGTCTACGAGCATCTCGCTGGCGAATCCGACAAACGCGGCGAGCATTCCAGTCACGCTCAATTTCAGCGAGGCGATCGGCGGACTCTCGCTGAGCGATCTCGTGATCGGCAACGGCACGGCGAGCAACCTAACCGGCACCGGTTCGAGTTATTCGTTCGATGTCACTCCGACAGCCGACGGTGCGGTGACGATTAATCTCGGA
>JAPLNX010000070.1 GCA_026400935.1 Planctomycetia bacterium
ATTCGCCGATCACCACGAGATTCACCGGATCGCCGGTACGAGTTCCCGCGCGGTTGGTGGTTGTGGCAGGCATTGCCGCCAGACGCTTCACCAAATTCGGCGCATCACAATCGACGAGCGAATCTGACGGATTGATCGCGGCAAAGTCGCGACGGAGATAGGCAACGGCAATGCCCGGCACCGCAATCGAGAACGTGAGACTGACATCCGATTGCGAAGTCACTTGGAGTTTTGCCGCGCGATCCGCCGCCGCACCGCCGGCTTTGAAATCCTCCACCACACGATCGAAGCCAGAAAAGGTGTCAGGAACCGTTTATGAGTAAAAAGGCTGTATTTGGTTCCTTCGCACCTTTGGCCTTCCCGGCCGGAGACTCCTCGCCTAAGCAGAACTGACCCGGGAGAACACGCGAAACGGAACGACGCTCGGAATAAATCATCCGCTTCCGGGGCGGCGGCGCTTACATTGGAGATCATCATGCAATCGTTCTTATCGTCGGCAATACTGCTGGCCGCGTTCTCATGGTTTGCAATCGAGACCCCGGCCCGCGCCGACGAATTCTCCGCTGTCGAACACCAACGGCAGACGATTTATCGCTCGCCGCAAAAGCCGGGATTTACGAGTTGGGTCGGGGCTTGGACGATGCCGGACGGCAGTCTGATGGTCAGCTTCACGCAGGCGACAGGACCGGTTGAGGGGCGTCCGAAAGCACCGAAAGAAGTTCAGCACAAACTGACGTGGCCACCTCCGGGACATCCCGGTTACGACATGACGGGACTTGATCTGCGCAACGTCCATCTCGTTTCCACTGACGCGGGGAAGACGTGGCAGCAAGTGAGTGCCGACGGGTTCAAGTCGTGCATGAACGGCGTCACGAATGAAGCTCAAACGGCGCTGGCCGATGGCTCGATTCTCCGCGGCGTGTTCGGCTTCTATCTGCCCTACGATCCGGACTTGCCGCAGACCGGCTTCTTGCAGCGGTCGCGTGACGGCTCGAAGACATGGAGCAAATCAGAAGTGCCGATCGACCCGGCAAAGTTCTCAACATGGCCGCGGCGCATCCGCGTGTTGCGAGACGGACGGATCGTGTTGCTGGCTGGTGTTGCATCCGCACCGGCCGGCAGCCAGACGCGGGCGGAGTTCAGTGCGATGGTCGCACCGGCGCTGTTGATCTCGTCCGATCAGGGCCGTACCTGGAAAGGCCCCGTGCCAGCGACTGTCGCCGAGCAGCGTGTGGGCTGGACCGAGGAGTTCGACATTGCGGAACTGACGAACGGCGACTTGTTGGCGATCTACCGCCGCGCAAGCGACACGAAACGCTGGCAGAGTACGCTGAAGAAATCAGACGACACCTGGATCGCACAGCAGGCCGTCCCATCGGTGTTGCCACACAGTGGACAACCGGAATTGCTGGCGACGCGCGAAGGACCGATCCTGCATGTCGCGACCAGCGGCATTCATTGGACGAGCGACGCGGGTCAGACTTGGAACAAGCTCAACGTTCCGGGCACAGCCTATTATCCCCGCTCGGTGCAAACGCAAGACGGCCGGATTTTCGTTTTCGGCCACGTTGGCGGCGACGACGCCTATGGCAAGGCCGATCAGTCGATCGTGATGGACTCGTTCCGACTGGCCGCGGCCGACATCGCCGTCACCGATCAAAAGTCACTGACGACGGCCAAACTCGTCGCCGAGCGAATCCCGTTGGGAGAACCGGACGACTACAAGCCCTGCATCGCGAGGTTGCCCGGCGGCGAACTGCTGCTGACCGCGTTTCATCAACACAAGCGCGACGGCAATAAGGTCATGGAGCAGACTCTGCTGTTTCGCTCGCCGGATGGTGGTCGCACCTGGACCGGTCCGCAGCCGCTCGACTTACTCGGTCGCGAACCGTATCTGACGGTGCTCAAGAACGGCACGGTCTTCATCACCGGTCACTTGCTCGCGCAGGACGTGCACAACGAATGGGGCTACACGACTGGCTTCCTGCATCGCTCGACCGACGGTGGCCGAACTTGGCAATCGGCGCGAGTCAAATCGGAGCAGGTCAAACCGAAGGCCAGCAATCACACGACCCGCAATGTGTTGGAACTGTCCGACGGTTCGCTGCTGCTGGGCGTCGACTACGACGGAGGCGGCGGACCGTATTTCGTCTGGCGATCAACTGACGGTGGCCAAACCTGGGACAAGTCACAGAAGTGCGAGCCGAAAGACTTCAAAAGCCAGTACGGCTTCTTCGGCGGCGAGACGTGGCTGTGGCAGGCGCGATCGGGCAAAGTCTGGGCGCTGGTTCGCGTCGACAGCAACGAGCTGCCGATCAAGGACCGCCCGATCAAAGCGGGGAACGACCAGGCCGAACGCGGCGAGCGAGTCCAACGGCAAGGCGGTCTTCAATGCCGACAACGGCTTCGTCAGTGTGCTGCATCTGGACGCGGCGTTGAGCGATGAGCTCGGGGCACTCTCGCTCAAGGATCAGGGGACGACGGCGGCGAGCGGACTGATTGGACAAGGTCGGCATTTCACTTCCGGCAAAGGCATACATGGGGGCGATCACATCGCGACCTATCCCTTCAGCGACAACGCCTTCACGTCCGAAGTTTGGTTTCGACCGACAGGCACCGACTCCACGATCTTCTATTGGGGACGCTATGCGACTCGGCTTAACGGCAAGACGGGCGACGGCAATGAGGTGTCGCTCAATATCGGATCGCCAGCGAGCTTGAATTGGGCGTCCGACGGTCCCGGTGGGGCTCATGCTGATGCGGCTCCGGTGCTCGGCCAGTGGAATCACGTGGCTGCGACTTACGAGAACGGCACCAGTCGCATCTATGTGAATGGCAAGCTGGCGGGCAGTCGGTTTCACAAGTCCGCGATGTCGATCGTGCAGGACATCGTCGTGAATGTCGGCGGCATGCGCGGCAGCAACTATCGGTACGTCGGCGATGTCGACGAAGTGCGCGTCTCGAAGGTTGCTCGTTCCGCCGATTGGTTACGCTTGCAGTATGAGAATCAGAAGCCGCAGCAATCGTTGGTTGGGCCGATCGTGCCGGAGGGCTCGGAGTTCGGTGTTTCGCAATCGCAGCTCGCGATCGGTGAAGGTCAGAGCAAGACGATCACTGCGAAGGCTGACGGGGCTCAGAAGGTGCTTTGGATTCTGAAGCGAGACGGCGACGAGTCGATCGTGGCGACAGATCGGTTTGCCTACACGTTCAACGCGGGGCGAGTTCCAGTGTCGTTGATCGCTCCGCGATCAAACGCGTCTGATCGCGGAGCGATCAACGACGATCAAATCACGCTCACCTTCAAAGCGATCTATCCCGGCAACGTGAAGACCAAAGACATCGCGATCACGATCAGCGACGACATTCCCGAGCCCGTCTTTACGCTCGCTGCTCCCGGCAAATGGGACGGGCGAGAGACGATCGAAGTCATCCCGCAAATCACGAATCTCGCCGCGATGCAGGCCAAGGGCGCGGGCGAGTTGAAGACCACCTGGACCGTCTCCGGCGGTGCGGTCATCAAGGTAGCTCGACAAGACAAACTCATCCTCAAGCGGTCACAGTTCACCGGCACGATCGTCGTGAAGGCAGCGGTCAACAACGGTGGAGCCGACTCGATCTCGACCGCTTCGATCGTCGTGAAGGAACCGAAGCATGACGCCTGGGTGAAACGTCTTCCGGCCAAGGATGAGCAGCCTGAAGACAACCAATTCTTCGCTCGCGACGACAAGAACGAAGGGACGCTGTTTTACAACGGCGTGCTCGATCAAGCGGCGGACGGGGTGTTCCTCAAGCTGTATGCCGACGACAAGCTGCTCAAGACCGAGACGCAGAAGATCGGTGCTGACAAAAGCTTTGCACTGACCACCAAACTCAAGCCAGGCATGATCAAGTACCGAGTCGACTTCGGCTCGCAGACCGGCGACACCGAGACGGTGCTGCGAACAGTGAAGAATCTCGTCTGCGGCGACGCTTACATCATTCAAGGTCAGTCAAACGCCGAAGCGACCGGCCCGAACAACGGCCCGACGCTCGACGCCGAGACGCCCTCGAGCGAGTGGATTCGCAGCTACGGCAATTCGTATAGCGGCGAGCCCAAAGGGGGCTGGAGCAACGCGATCCGGACTCGCATTTGGGGCAAGCCCGATTACGGACACGCTCAGATCGGAGCGTGGGGCATGGTGCTCGCGACCGACTTGGTCCAGAAGCATCGCATCCCGATCTGCATCATGAACGGAGCCGTCGGCGGCACGCGCATTGACCAGCATCAACGCAACGAAGCCGATCCGCACGACAGCTCGACGATCTACGGCCGGCTTCTGCGACGCATCGAAGCCGCGCGGCTGACGCACGGCATTCGCGGCGTGCTGTGGCATCAGGACGAGAACAATCAAGGCTCGGCCTCACCGACCGGCGACTTCGATTGGAAGTCCTATCACACATACTTCGTCGACCTTTCGGCGGCGTGGAAGCAGGACTATCCCAACATCCAAAACTACTACGTGCATCAGGTCTGGCCGAGCGGCTGCAACATGGGCGGCACACACGCGGGAGACATGCTGCTGGACGTGCAACGCACTTTGCCGTCGCTCTATTCGAACATGCGAATCATGTCGACGCTGGGCATCGTCAGCGGGTCGAGCGGTCGCGGCCTGTGTCACTTCGATCTCGAAGGTTACGCCCTGATCGCTCACCAACTTCGTCCGCTGATCGAGCAAGACCACTACGGCCTCGACCGCTCAACAATCCTCAGCGCACCAAACCTACGCCGAGCGTCCTTCACCAACAACACTCGCACCGAGATCACTCTGGAGTTCGACCAGCCGATGACTTGGAAGGACGAGTGCAAAGCCTGGATCGAGCTCAACGGTGCGGCTGCCCTGATTTTCTCGGGCAAAGCCTCAGGCAACTCGATCACGCTGCAGCTCACCGCTCCCACTGAAGCGAAGAAGATCGCTTACCTCTCCGGCAAACACTGGGATGGCCTCGCGAATAAACTGCTCTACGGAACGAACGGCATCGCCGCGCTGACGTTCTGCGATGTGTTGATTGAATCGCCCAAAGTGGTCCCGTAGCCCCGCCCGAGCGCTTTCAACCTGAGAACTCGACAGCCTGGAAGCCTATCCCACGAAAAACATGTGGCTCACTGCGACTTCGCGATGCCTCCGCCCATTTCGATTCTCGTGCAATAAGATCAGAATGGCGGGCCGCGTGTGGTTGAGAAAACGGGCTCTCCGCCATTCGTATTGATGCCAGTGAGCGGCAAGGCGCTAGTACCACGACCGAGAATTGATCCTCCATAAAAAGCGAGTTTGTGTCATTACTGCATCACCTTTAACGGAGGGTGGTGCGATGCCAAGGAAGGCAGTGCGGATTGAGGCGACGGAGCGGCAACTGGAAATC
>JAPLNX010000178.1 GCA_026400935.1 Planctomycetia bacterium
GCCACATGGCAAGAACTCTTGGAGGCACGTCTGAATTGTGATTGGGATCAAGCCGAAGAACTGGCGAACGCCCTGTTGAATTGGATGCAACGCCGAGGCTTCCCGCCACACACGATCGGCGATCCCAAGCTCGGCCCGAAATGGCATCACGCGGTGGCCTACTTCGTTTGCCACCTCGTGCTGGCCGATGTTCGCCAAGCCCGGAAACGTGCGAAGCGAAAGAGCGCCTGACGCTCAACGGCCCCGAACAGGACGTTCGGGGTTTCTTTGTGGCATGAAAAGATCGCCCGCCGACGTCGCCACAGCAATTTGACAGAATGGTTTTTTTGCGGCACGCTGCGTCCCCTCACTGACCGTATGAAGAAGTCCGCCAGAGCATCGGCCCCGGAGTCACAGCGATCGCAATGGCTGGAGCGGCTGACCGACGCCGTGAATCGGCTCGCCGATGAAGTCCGCGTTGTTCGTGATGTTCTCGATGAAACTCGCGAGGATTTGGGATGGCTGACACGAAATGGCATTCCCGGCCGTCACGGAGAGCACAGGCAGATCGTCCGCATGGCTCGCGATCCGCTCGCATCGAACGCGAATGAGTTGCTTGAAGTCATCACGTCCACGGTCGCGTCAGCCAATTCGTCGGGACTCGCCCCCGATGTGTTTGATGAACTCATTTCCGAGATCTCGGAAGCAGTCACTGTCGTTGGGCAGGAGCAGGTCAACCTTCTTCTCTCGGCGTTAGACGATGTCCGAGCGAAGCTGCTCGCGGCGATCAAAGCATCACCCACGCAGCCGAAGGCCGAAAAGCAACCAGCACTGCCGCTATCGGCTCCGCACTCTGATTCAGTCCCCTCTTCGATCGATAGTGCCAAGCGGGGGCGCGCGGCTGCAGATCCCACGCGATGTGCAGGCCGCTCGCGTCGGCCTTGCCCCAGCCCCACAGCCATTCCTTGTCCGCGAGTTCTTTCGGCAGGGGCTTGCCCGTGACGATGACGCGGTCGGACTCGTCACCCGTGATCATGCTGAGCGGCGAGTCCTGAATCGCCGCGATCTCATCAAGCAGCGCGATCGCATTGGCCGGCTTCCAGTCGCGAGTCGCGTCGAGGCGCGGGAGCAGGGCGTTGAGCGTCGGCACGGTTTTCCAAGTCGGGTTGTACCGCATGAAACGCCGCACGCCTCCCGCCAGTTCGCCGACCAGCGCGCCGGGGATGTCGCCGTTCCCTCGCGTGTGGCGCTGCCAGATTTCGTAAAGCGAGCGGGCGTCCTTGTGCATCGGAGCCGGCGCGGCTGCCACATCCGCCGAGCCGCGCGTCTGGCCGGTGACGAGCTTGCCTGTCCACGCGCCTTCGGGGGCCTTTACGATCTCCATTTCCGCGACGGCATGATTGCGGTCAATCTTGCTCAAATCGCCTTCGATGCCGGCGCTAACGGTCTTCCCGTCATCATCGCGTTCTTCCTTTGTGAACATCCGCAGCACGCCGCAGTGACCCGGCTGGAGGTGCCACTCGACCTTCGCCGTTTCCTTGTCGGCGATCACGAGCACCGTGCGGTTGTCTGCGCGGAAGTTGAGTTCGCGTGGATTCGGTGCGTCGTCGCTCGCAAGGAAATGAATCTCTTTCTCCGACACGTTTTGCACAACGAGTTCGAAATGCGGCTCCTTGCCGAGCAGCGCGTCACCGAGTGCTGGCGGATACGCGAGCGCCATGCGGAGGCCGTTCACCGGCTCGCCCCACTTCAGTTTCGCGATCGTCTCCGGCGCGAGTTTGCCGGTGTGGTTCGGCGTCAGCGCCACATCCTCGCGATCCTGCGGCGGGATCGCGGCGATGAGCTTGGCGAGTTTGTCCGCGCCTTCGCGGTCGGTGACGAGCGGCGTGTTGATGGCGAACTGGCGGACGATGCCGGTATCCATGAGAAGAAAGACGCGGCCCCGCGCGAGGTCGTATTCTCTTTGCCCAAAGCCGCGCTGCGGCGCTGGCTTGCTGAGGTAGAACCCCTCGGCAGGTGCGGTGGTGATGCTGAGTTTGCCGGGTGAGGTGTGCGTCCGGTGGAATCTGAACGCTATGCCGGGTTTCTTCGCGGTAATCTTGCCAGAGTCGGTCCAAGTGCGCGTCTTGGGATTCGTGACACTCTCGGTCGCCGAGTCGAAGTCGCCGTGATACACGATGACGAACGAAGTCTCCTTCCCGTCGTGAACGCAGTAGGTGCTGAAGTCATTGCCGCCGATGTGCGCGCCGCGTGGCGGATTCCACTTCCCATCCGCCGCACGGAGCATCGCGATGGGGACCGCGATACCCGCCGCAATGGCCAGCGCGAGTCCCGCGAGAGCCATGGACACGTCGCGACGATTGAGATCCTTGCCGAGCACGGCGGTCAGACGGCCTTCGAGCGACGACTTGCGAGCCATCGCCAACCCGCAGGATTGCGTCCAACGAGCCGGCGAAAGCCCCGTGACGACGTCGAGCAAATGCCCCGCGTAGGCGGACGGTCTGATGCCGCTCGCCAACACCAGATCGTCGCAGGACCGCTCACGTTCCACATCCAGTCGCCAGGCGGCGAACCACACCAACGGATTGAACCAGTGCAAAGCACACGCGACCTGTGCCAGCAGTTGCACGACGGTGTCACGGCGCTTGATATGTGCCAGTTCGTGCAGCAGCACCGATTGCAGTTGTTCGTCGCTCCACTGTCGCGCTGCTGCGGGGAGCATCAGCCGACAACGCAGAATGCCCCAAACAACGGGAATTGTCTTGTCCGGGTGAATGAGCAAATTGACAGGGCGACCGATCCCAAGCTGCGAGCAGATGGCTTCCATCGCCATGACGATGGGGTCAGGCACCGTAGCCGTGTCGCTCCGGGACTCGAATGCGAGTTGCGGAGCAACTCGCCCACCAATGACCGTCGCGAGCCGTTCGGAATTCCAGAGCATCCATCGCGCGGCCGACAGCCGCAGCATGAGCACGGCAAAGCCGATCGCCCACACTAGCGGCAGCGCGTTGATCCAATTCCAAATCCACACCGTCGGCGCGGGAACCGCTGTCGGTGTCACTGATGCGGGCTGTGAATTCGACAGCGCAGGAACTGGCTGAACGACCGTTGCCGATGGCCGCTCGACTTCGACGGGTGCCGCTCTCTCAGGCGATTCAATCACTCCACCTGGGGACTTGGAGATTGACGGCGGACTGATATCCGCAACAACCGGTCTCGATGAACTCATCCAAGCCGGCAGCACGCGCCATTGCGGCAACATCGCCGACAACAGCGGCACCACCAGCATCGCGACAATCGCCAGCAGCCACACCAGATGCCGAGTCGCCGCCGAGTCATGTCTCAGGATCAAGGCCACAACAGCCGCCAGCGCGAGCAGCACCGTCCCTTTGACGGCCGAATCCACCAACAACAGGCTCGACGCGCTCAGCACCCCAGCCACGGTAAATATCGTGCGATTCATCTCACCGGCCCTCCTGCTGAGCTTGTTCGATCAACGCAATCAGCCGCTCGCGTTCGTCGGCCGACACCTGGTCCTTGCGCGAATGCAAATGAGCCGCCAGCGCCTCCTCCAAGGAGCCACCAAAAAACGTCTCCAGCACTTGCTCGAACGCGAGACGTCCCGCTTTGCCCTTGGTCTGACGAGGCAGATAGACCACCTCGCGCCCGCTCTCGCGCCGTCGGAGATGCCCCTTCTCTTCCAGAATGTGCATCATCCTGCGAACCGCCATCGGCGTCGGCGGTGAGGGAATGGTTTCGACAACTTGGTTCACGGTCGCTTCGCCAAGCGCAAAGACGGCATCCATGATCTGCCGCTCGCGTCGACTCAGATCAAACGAATCAGGCATGACCAACTCCTCCCGCGACAGCGTTCTCGTTCGGCAATCAGCATGAATGGCATTCCATTGCGCTAAGAATATAACGCGACACCACGTGATAGGAAGACCCGTTTCGTTAAATTCTTAACGTGTCGTCGGGGATCCGCCGTTGGGCGGCCCAACAAGCCAGCCACTCCGCGGTAGAAAACTCACGATTGCCGAGTGTGTGGACCAACTCCTGAAGGAGGGCTATGGAATCCTGGTGGATGCCGATCCGAAGGGCTACTTCGACACGATTCCGTATGAGCCGCTAATGGCTCTCGTGCGGGAACGCATCGCCGATGGCTGCGTGCTGTCGCTGATCGAGTCGTCCCTGAAAGTCGGCATTCTCGACGGTCTGAAGGAATGGACTCCGGAAGCGGGTGCGCCGCAAAGAGCGGTGCTCAATCCTCTGCTGAGCCACATCTCTCTCAACCCGCTGGACCACGTGCTGGTTCAGTGGGAGATCGAAATGGTGCGCTACGCAGACGACTTCGTGATCCTGCTCCGCACGCCAGAAGCGGCCGAACAAGCCTTGGCGTTAGACGTGCAATGGACGGCCGCAATCGGCCTGACGCTGCACCCGACCAAAACCAAAATCGTCGACGTGCGCGTCGCCGGCTTTGACTTCCTGGGCTACCGCTTCGCGAAGCATCGTCGCTTCGTGCGGAAGAAGAGCCTGACGAAATTCAAAGACGCGATCCGCGAGAAAACGAAACGCACCAACGGCACGAGTCTGCCAATGATCATTCGCGAACTCAACTCGACGTTGCGTGGCTGGTTTGGTTACTTCCAACAGGCATATCGCACGACCTTCCCCGAACTCGATAGCTGGGTCCGTGGCCGTCTGCGGAGCATCCTTCGACGATGCTCAGGCCGTCGCGGTCGAGGAAACGATCATCACCGTTGGCCGAACAAGTTCTTCCACCAACATGGGCTGTATTCCCAGAGCCATGCCCATTAGTTGGCCCGTCAATCCTGTCTCAGGTAAGCCATCACCGGGAAAGCCGGATGCGGGAAACCCGCCCGTCCGACTTGGAGAGAGGAGCGACCGAACTCAATCGGTCGTTCCTATCCCTATCGTAAACTCAATTCGATCGGCGAGCCCTTAAGATTGCCTGAACGAGTTCTTCTGGAATGCTGGCGGGGGTTGCCACAGTCGGATCGTCAAAGGCGTTCTGAGCGGCCTCGATCGTTGTTCTGAAGTTGTGCAGGTAGGCGCGACATTGACCGCACAGTGCGAGATGAAGTTCGAATGCCGCGCGTTGCGATAGCGGCAACTGGCCTTCGATGTACTCCGTCAGAAATTCGATCAACTGCTGGCAAGTCATGAGTACTGTTCTCCAAACACAGGATCGAGCAACGTTCGGAGAGCCTGTCTCGCTCGGTGCAGGCGCACCTTCACTGCGGCAACGCTGATTTCTAGCATTTGGGCAACGGTTTCCGTGTCATGTTCTTCGATGTCACGCAGGAGTAAAACGGTACGGTATGTTTCCGGTAATTTTTCAATTTGTTGGCGAACAAGAGCCTGCGCTTCGGCACGATCGGAAGTTGACTCTCCAGAATCCTTCCAACGAGCGACTGGCGCTTCCTGGTGTCCGTCTGCCTTGAATGCCGGGAGCAAATCGTCGATTGACTGTTCGGGGTGCCGCTTCTGACTGCGCAATCTCATCAACGCTGCGTTGACGACAATCCGATGCAGCCACGTCGAGATTTTTGATCGACCATCAAAAGTTGCCAACGCATTGAAGGCACTCAAGAAGGCATCTTGAAGAGCGTCCTGAGCATGGTCGTCGTCTCCGATCAGCCTGCGAGCGACCGACAACATTCTTCCGCCGTAACGTCGCACGAGCGTCTCGAATGCTGAGTCCTCACCCGCTCGCAAAGCGGCGATCAACAACGCATCAGCGTCGGCGTCATTGAGGACTTCGTCGTGATCCATCTTTACAAACTTCTTTGGCAGACTTAAGCCCCAAGGAGCTCGTCTCGGTGGGTGCGTGTTTGAATGCTATCTCAACTGACGTGACGCAAGAAATTGACTCGACCGCCGATGACCCATTCGACAACGAACAGATTGCCTACGTGATCGAAGCACGCGTCGTGCGGATGAATGAACTTGCCGGGCTTCCACAGCGAACGATCGCTGCGAACGGGAAACTTTCCGTCACCGAGAACTTGCTTGGTCCAGTCGGGATCGTAGCCCAAGTGTGTGAGGACTTTGTTGTTCTTGTCGAAGAGCGTCACGCGAGCATGGAGATCGGGAACCAACAACACGTCGCCACGAATGTCGAAGCCAGCTGGAAAGCTCACCGGTGACTTCAGTGCCGCGACATCGGAAGTCAAACCGGGATTGCCCGCGCTGTCCTGAGTCACGAAGCCGAGATGTTTGCCTTCGAGCGTGAGGTACTGCAAACGGAAGTTCGCTCGATCGGCCACAATAAGAGATGGATCGCGACCGGGGCGATTATCCAGCCACTGGCCATGCGGTGTTTGAAACTGACCGGGCGCTGAACCGGCTCCGCCAAAAGTGCGCACCCACTTCGCCTCTTTGTCGAACTGATGAATCCAATGTGATCCGTATCCATCACCGATGTAGAAACCACCATCGGGCGAGAAGGCGATGTTCGTTGGACTGTACGGCGTGTTCGAGTCCGAGTATTTCCCGGTTTCGAGTAAGCGTTCTTTCTTCCAGACAATCTCGCCTTTCAAAGTCGTCTTCGTGACGAGGCTCGTGCGGGTCGAGCAAAGATAAAGGAACTCTTCATGACCCTCTTTGCGAATATCAATGCCGTGCCCGCCAGTGTGATACTCCTTACCGAACGAGCGAACGAACTTGCCTTGCGGATCGAAGACCACGACAGCGTCGAGCGGTTCAGGGGCGTGTGATCGATGTGTCACATACACGAGTCCCTCTTCATCCACGGCGACTCCGTGAGTCTCACCCCATGGAATGTGGCTAGGAACTTCGCCCCAACTGTGCGAGACAATTTCGTACCGATAGGCTCCTTCGCCTAATACCGGTTTTTTCGATCCAGCTTTATCCGAGGCGTGCAGAATCAACGGCGCCACGCTGGCAGTAGCCGCAGCGGCTCCGGCTGCCTGCAAGAAATGACGACGAGTCGTTTCCGGTTTCTGAATCGAGCGAGCAGACGATTCTTTGCGACGGCCAGCCATGACGAGACCTTGTTGAGTAATTCAAGAAGACAATTGAAACGGCAATAAATGAGATCTGGTGCGGCTTGAACGATATCGGTGCTTCCGCACGCGAGCAATCAACGTCGTAGATGCAACATCGAAAGCAACGCCAGGTCGCAGGCGCATGCCTGTTACGGTTGCGGCCATTCCATCACGAGCACCTCGTGGTGGTGATGCGGTTTGACACCGACAGCGTGCCGGCGCGCGTACTGGCACGGTGCAATTGATTTGACGCACGCGGGCCGCGTCTGCCACATGCTGCCATCAGAGATGCGCGGAGGCCGTTCAAAAAACTGCGAATCGAAACGCTGACGCAGTTAGGAGCGAGAGGCTCTTTCAACGGTTCCCGCAATCCGGTGACATGACACCACGCTCAATCCAATCATCGAGTTGACATCTTCACACAAAACCGTGAGCTTGCCACCGACACAGAACGACTCGCCCAAAAACAACTCCGTGATCATGTAGTCCGGTTTTCCAAACTGGGCGAAGTGAAACACCCGGTTTAGAAAACTGGGCTACGGCATTGTGATTGGACAAATTCTCAACGACCAGAGTTGATCTGCCCTGACCCCAAACTTCTTCCTCCTCATATCATCAAAATCTCATGACCCAACTGATCCTCGTCCGCCATGGCACGACAGACGCGAATGTTCGAATTCCTTATATCCTCCAAGGAAGCGGCATTGATTTATCGCTCAACGAGAACGGTCGTCGGCAAGCGGCACTCGTGGCGAAATTCTTGGCCAAATTCCCTGTGCGGCACGTTTATGCCAGCACGTTGAAGCGCGCGTCTGAAACGGCCGGCATGATTGCGCAGCATCATTCGTTGTCAGTGACGCAAATTGCCGAACTCGTCGAGTGCAACGTTGGTCACTGGGAAGGCAAAGATTGGGACACGATCGCTCAAGAGCATCCCGAAGACTGTCGCTTGTTTCATGCAGACCCGGGTACGCAACCATATCTCGGCGGCGAGTCGTACTCCGATGTTCTCCGCCGCTCGCTGCCAATCTTCGAGCGACTGTTGCAACAACATCTCGGCGAAACAATCGTCGTTGTCGCTCACAATATTGTGAATCGAGCCTTCGTCGCACACTTGCTCGGACTGGAAATGCGCCGCGCCAAAGAACTGGCTCAGGGAAACTGTTGCGTAAATATCATTCAGCATCACGCAGGCAAGAATTCGCTCGTGACGATGAATGCGGTCTTTCATTTGGACGAGACACGCTCTGCGCCAGCAACGCTGTGACGTAACGGTTCGCTTGTTTCTGACGCAGATCGCTCGGACAATCTGCAACGTTGCGTACTCAGTAAACTGAAACGTGAGCGAGAGCGGACTGTTATGACGCGAAGATTCCAGTGTTGTCTCTAGCGTCGGCCCTCGTTCACGCATCGGGTGACTTGCGGCCTCCCGATCTCTGCTTTCCTACCGCTTCCCCTTTGAGGAGTCCTCTCATGCGACGGTTCGTTTTTTGTTTGCTGGCGACAAGTTTGTTTGGATGTGGTGAGTTTCAAAAAGCAATGGAAGCACCGCCACCGGAGGCGAAGGGTGATGTCGCGCCAGCGCAAAACGCAGGCGGTGGTGTGCCTGTCGCTGTTCCGGCGAATGGTCAACTAGGACAACCGGCCGGTGTTCCAGCAGTCCAGCCTGCAGAACCTGCCAAGCCGAACGGCTCAATCATTGGCAAGACTGACGGCAAAATTGTCGATCTGATCGAAGCCAAGAAGAACCCAAAGGTCGTCGAAGTTGATAGCAAGATCACGGGCAATGATCCGCTAACGACATCATTCAACGCCTACGTCTCAATCACTACGAAGACGAGCGTGCTGAGCTTCAAGCATCAGATGGATTTAATGAGGGAGATCAACGGCGGAAAGGACTATCCGCCTTACAAAGAAGCGGTGCAGTTGATGAAACAATTGAAAGTTGAAGTTGCGTCACTGCCGCCGTGGCAAATGTATGGATATGACGCCAAGACCGGCGGACTCGTGCTACTGGAAGATAAAGGGGAAAAGATTCGGCTCTATAAAGCCAACAATATCCCCATTGAACCGGGTGATAAGCAGTTCGAGTAGCTAGGTTCGCTGAGAGCGCCCCCACAAAACATTGCCGCTGAGCGTTGTTGTTTTCAGAATTACTAACGATTTAGTATTGTGAAATCGGCCGATCCGATTAAATTACTAAATCAGTAGTAGTTCGCGGCATTTGATTTTGTGTGGAGAAGGAATCATGGCTCGTTCAGCGTCGAAGCATCCGACAGAACTGGAACTGGAAATTCTCAAAGTCGTGTGGCAGACCGAACCTGCCACGGTCCGACAAGTCCGCGACACGCTCGCCAGTGTGCGTGATCTGGCCTACACGACGGTGATGACCATAATGTCAATCATGGCCGACAAGGGCTATCTCAAGCGAAAGAAAGATGGTCGCAGCTTCGTCTACGAAGCAATCTATCGCGAGCACAAAGCCAGCCGCAACATCTTGCAAGACGTCATCGACCGCGTCTTCGGTGGTTCAACGACGGCGGTCATGCAGCATCTGCTCGAAACGTCCGAGATCGACGATGAGGAACTGAAACTGATTCGCTCGCTGATCAACCGCAAGTCGCGCGAACGCAAGTGAAGTGACGTGGATTGGCTCCGCAGCGAGCTTGCCTCCGATGCTCGCAAACCCCACCGAGCTTGCCTCGGTGGAATCGGGCTTCTGCACTACGTCGCGATTCATTCGACATCATGACCGTCGTAGTGCAAAAGCCCGCTAACCACCGAGCTTGTCTCATTGGTCTCTACCCAATTATCCGCATCTGAGAACTGGGAATGGTAGTTGGACGTCGCGGACGAGTTGTTTGAGGTCATTCATATCATGCGTTTCGAGGTATTCGGTCATCGACAGCAGGACCCACAGACCGGCCAGCAGGGCGGGGGCGGTGTGTGGGACCTTGCGTTTCA
>JAPLNX010000520.1 GCA_026400935.1 Planctomycetia bacterium
AGGATTTCCAGTTGCCGCTCCGTCGCCTCAATCCGCACTGCCTTCCTTGGCATCGCACCACCCTCCGTTAAAGGTGATGCAGTAATGACACAAACTCGCTTTTTATGGAGGATCAATTCTCGGTCGTGGTACTAGATTGGTTACGGAGCGCGGTTGCGTCAAATTGTCGCTGAAGTCGTAAGACTTCAGTTCGGACGTCTGGCGAGTTTCACTGCTCCCGATTTGGAATCGCACTGGTTTTCAAATCCTCAGTGCCAGGCGGCGATGCTGACTTGCCAAATCAGAGAATTCTTCAATTCGCAGTCAACTTCGTTGCGAAAGAAATCTGTTGAAAATGGGCCGCCTGGCAAGCGTCGTAAACTCGAACGACATCACCCAGAGGGACGGGACCGTCAATGTCCAAGATGACTGGAATCTCTGGTGTTGTCTCCGCAAGGACCGCGAGCGTCTGCCGCAAGGTCGCGTCATCAGAGTACTCACGGTCGTTGAGTTCCACGATCGTTTGTTTGCTGCCCGGTTCCGCTTCCATTCGTTGATGCAGCTTCAGCCAGACTTCGCCAAAGGGACGTTCAACCACGATCGGATTGACTGATTCGACAGAACCGGGAGCCAATTCTGTCGGGAGGTGTCCCTCTTGAACCTGACCGGCTGACGCGCAGACGAAGAAAATCAACAGCAGAAAGATGACGTCAATCATCGAAGTCATCGACGTGTTCTCAACGTTTACTTCACGGCGACGGGTGGGAATGCGCATGGTTGATTTCGATGTTGTTTTTTATGGCTTTGCTTCGTGCAGAACAGCAAAGCCGATCTTTCGAATGCCGAGCTTCGCGCATGTGATCATCAACGGTTCAACCTCGCTGAAAGGGACGCTTGCGTCCGCCCGCATACGGACTTCGATCTCGGCAGCTTCGTCAGCTGTTCGCGCGGCTTCGACGAGCTGTTGCTCGATCACTGCTCGATGGGTTGGTTGGTTTGCCGAAAACCAAACACGTTCCGCATTAATCGTCACGACCCAGCGGCGAGGAGACGTCGGGGGAAAATCTTTGGCCTGAGTCGCTTTCGGAAGTTGCACCTTTTCACTCGCATCGCTGCGAATGATGTATGTTGCGGCCAAGAAAAAAATGATCAACTGAAAGACGACGTCAATCAAAGGCGTGATATCGAAGCTCAACCCCATCTGGCGTCCGCGAGTCGGAATCTTCATGGCGTTGGCCCTCGTTCCGGAGAGGGGCGATCTCTTTCGGGGCGATCTCGGTCAGGACGTGGCGTTCCCTTTGCGGGGATTGCTCCGCCGGTCGGATTGAGGATCGGCAAATCAGACGTCGGTTTGCTACGAGTGCTGGATACCGTCTTTGGTGAGTCGGCACGTTGCTCAACAAGTTGTGCCCTTTTGTAGTCTGCGAAAACTGCCTCGGCTGTTAGCGCTCCGTCGGCAACAAGTTGGTCGATGCGATTGCGAAAGTGTGCAAACGCCGCGAGTGCCGGGATCGCCACACATAATCCCTGCAACGTTGTGACGAGTGCTTTGTAGATTCCGGGAGCCAATTCAGAGACCTGCGGGTTCGCTTTCTGCTCGAACTCCATGAACGCGAGGATCATCCCCCACACTGTTCCGAGCAATCCCAGCATTGGCGCGATCGTGCCGATCACGGAGAGGTATTCGATCTTGCGGTAAAGCCGAGCCGCTTGCTCCGTCGCAGAATCCTCCAGCCCTTTCTCGACAGCGCCGTAGTTGATGTCTGCATCACGCAAGCCGGCGGAGAGAACGTACGCCAGAAAGCTCGGTTGAAAATGACATTGTTGTCGAGCCTCCTCAAAATGTCGCAGCGCGAGATGATGATGCACGGCTTCAGCAAGCCCCGGCGGCATCAGCGCGTTGCGTCGCAAGCTGAAGATGTGCTCGACGATCAACGAGACCATCAACACGCTCAACCCCGTGATGACGTAACCAATCGCCCCACCTGCCTCGAACAGTTGGCCAAGGCTCATCATCTTCGGACCCGCAGGTGCCACAACTGCCGGGACCGCTACCGGGTCCGCCGCAGCCGCGGCATCTGCGAACATCGCAACGAGAGTCGCCAGCCCACAGAACAAAGCCGGGCAGAAACCCAACCGACCAAACTGCCGATTCATCGTGACTCCGTTCTCAGTTCAACTCCTTAACCTCACCGCCGTGCAAGCAACCGCAGCGAGCTAGAGGTCATAGTGTAGTGGCCACCAGAATGTCCGCGAAGGGGCGTTTCGTCGATCGACTTCGGCCAGCATCGCAACTCTTCCCTTAAGCTCCAGCTAGATATCTCTCACCTGAAATCTTTGGCATGATCAGCTATCGTTGGTCACGATTCGTGAAGCAATTTCTGCAAGATGTTTACACAAGGGGCAGTTGTGTTACCCAAGCCTGATTCGGACGTGTCACCGGACGACGACCAACTGCCTCCAACTCTGCTTGAGCCTCCTGGATTTTCTAGTCGCTCTGAAGCGAGTTCCGAATTAGTCGCGGGAGTTCAGGTTGGGCGATTTCAAGTTCAGCGGCGTTTGGGAGGCGGTGGCTTTGGTACTGTCTATCTCGCAAGAGACACTGACATGGACCGTCTCGTTGCGTTGAAGTTTCCCAATTCAAAATTGCTGGCGACAAGTCGAGCACGAGACGAATTTCAGCGTGAGGCTCGCTGCACCGCAAAACTGCGTCATGAGCGGATCGTGACTGTGTTTGACTTCGGGCAACATACCGACGGGCGTTGGTTTATTGTTTACGAATACATTTCCGGAACGAATCTCGCGGAGGTGTTGAAGCAGCGCAAACTCTCACCGCTACAAGTCTCGCAGATATTGGCTCAAGTTGCAGACGCATTACACCATGCTCATCAGCAGGGGTTGGTCCATCGCGACATTAAGCCAGCCAACATTTTGCTCGACGAACAAGATCGGCCATACGTCGCGGACTTTGGATTGGCGGTTCTTGAAGAAGAGTCGCTACTGGTGCCAAACGCCGCGATTTCCGGAACACCGGCTTACATGTCGCCGGAGCAAATTCGTGGCGAAGGGCATCGAATTGATAGTCGAACTGACATCTACAGCTTGGGAGTCGTTCTATATCAAGCGCTCTGTGGACGCCGTCCCTTTGATGGACGCACCACTCAGGAACTTGCCACACAAATCAACGATCGCGAACCACGACCGCCAAGATTGATCGAACCGACCGTTCCGCGTGAACTCGAACGCATTTGCCTCAAAGCAATGTCGAAGCGGATCGGCGACCGCTATCTGACTGCTGGCGATTTCGCAGAAGAACTTCGAGGCGCGGTCACCGATTTTTCTCCACTACCTGAAGTGACAAATGCTTCGATAGCGGCAGAACGAGTTGTTACAGCAGGCAGTCCAACTCCAATTGGACCTCCAACGCCATTGCCAACATCACATGGCATCGGAGCGGATACCGATTCAGAAACCCATTCCAGCGGTCGCCAGATCACTCCTATTGATTCCAACCGTTCGGTAGTCCGAGTGGTCCCGAAAGGGCTGCGGTCGTTCGATGCGAGTGATGCCGACTTTTTTCAGCAGTTGCTACCAGGTTCGCGCGATCGTGATGGACTTCCGGATTCGATCCGTTTCTGGAAATCTCGTATCGAGCAGCGAGATCTCGATCAGACTTTCAGCGTCGGCTTGATCTACGGACCATCAGGCTGCGGCAAGAGTTCGCTCGTCAAAGCGGGCTTGTTACCACGCGTCGTCTCGCAATCGACAACGCTTTACATAGAAGCGACCCCTGATGACACCGAATTGAAACTGGCTCTGCGGTTAGAACGGCTCTTTCCAGGGTTACGTACGGCGCAGACCTCACACGACGAATCTGGCTCAGGGCCACTTGCCAACCGTGTCGCAACTGGCCGGCCCGATGTTTCACGCATGATTGCTCAGTTGCGGCGCGATCACTCTTGGGCTCAAGGTCGAAAAGTTCTGATCGTTATCGACCAGTTCGAGCAGTGGTTGCAGACGCGCGGACACGGCGGTTCGCACGCCGAACTTGTCGCCGCATTGCGTCAGGCAAACGGACGCGATGTGCAGTTTCTGCTCATGATTCGTGACGACTTTTGGTTGGCAGCGGCGAGACTGTTTCAAGACATGGAAATTCCGCTGATCGAAGGGCACAACCTGCGACTCGTCGATTTGTTCGACCAACGTCATGCACGCCGTGTCTTGCAACTTTACGGGCAAGCCTACGACCGCTTACCAGAAGACCCTGCGACTTTCACAGCGGATCAACGTGCGTTTCTCGATCAAGCGGTTGCCGACTTGAGCGACCAAGAGAAGGTAGTTTCGGTACGACTCAGTTTGTTTGCCGACATGATGAAAGGGCACGACTGGACGCCAGCAGCACTCGGACGTTTGGGGGGAACCGAAGGAGTCGGTGTGGCATTTCTCGAAGAAACGTTTTCAAGCCGCAGCGCCAGTCCCGAACATCGAGCGTTTGAAAAACCAATTCGCGCGGTGTTGGCCGCGCTGTTGCCAGATGCCGGAACCGACATCAAAGGCCGAATGCGATCACGAGAAGAGTTGTTGAAACTTTCGGGGTTGAGCAGCGAGCCTCAGTTCTTTCAACGAGTCATGGGCATCCTCGACTCGGAACTCCGCATCATCACTCCGACCGAGTCTCCAATCGGCGAATTGACCCAACAGGCAAATTCAACGACTGAAAGTATCGCGGCGTCAACACGTACCGAGAGCAGTGTTCCTGACGCTCGCTATTACCAACTGACTCACGACTACTTGGTCGGCCCTCTGCGGCTTTGGCTGACGCAGAAGGACCGACAAACATTTCGTGGCCGCGCACGCATTGCATTGATTGAGCAAGCGGGACGATGGCAGGCATTCGGTCGCAAGAATGCGGACCTCCCCGGATTCTTCAGCTTGATGGCCATGTTGCTGGGGACGACTCCCGCAGATGCCGATTCGCGTTCGATGGAGATGTTGCGAAAAGCGTGTTTGCAGAAGTTCGCACGTCGGATGAGTGGAACGGTTTTTGTCCTTTGGCCGCTGCTACAGAGCGCCTTAGTCGTACTCACTCTGGTTGGAGTCTACTTGACTCGACATGCGGCCGCGGAAGGGGAGCTGGTCGGCACAGCCTTGGTGGAGTTGGCCGGTCCCCTCAGCTTTGCGGCGATTGTGGCATTGGTCACCGGAATTGTGTTTGTCCGTCGCGTGACTTTATATGGCCTGTGGTTGCCCTGGCGGCGAGCGTGGGCGTTCGGCCTGCGCCCCGTGATGTTGATGCTCTTACTGGGAATGCTCACGGTGCTGCCGGTGTTGGGATTCCTCAAAGCCTCATCAGCACTCCCCGCAGTGAGCGCGAGAGCGGAGCAACACATCGCGTCACAACTGGAAGCCAGTCAGGCCGACATTGCGCTGACTCACTTGGAACGTGCGATCGACGAGTACCCAACACCGGAAATGTATTTGCATCGCGCTCGACTGCGACTGGCTCGCAAGTACTACGAGCCAGTCATCGCCGATTGCACTCAGGCCATTCATGGCACACGCAACGAGCCGTCTTCTGGAAAGATCGGGGCGGCGAAAACTCGCTGGGTTCAATTCACGGGATTTTCACCCAACCTGACCGAGGCCCATTTTCTGCGAGCGGAAGCCTCTATCTTTACCGGAAAGTCTGATGCGGCCACTGCCGATTTGTTGAAAGTCTTGGAACGTGATCCACAAGCGAATGGTTCGTTTTTCGGACCAGCAGCCGTTTCGTTGTGGCGGGTCAGTCCCTGGTCGTTTTGGAAGCAGACAGACCGAGAATCTCTCGCACGCGGACTCGCCCGAGCGGCCCTGCAAGATCACGACGATTCGGTGCGGCGTGACGCGATGAACATTTTGGGACAATTGCGACATCATGCGGTTAGCCAAGTTGATGCCTTGCGTCAGGGGCTGAAAGACAGAGACCTCGAAGTTCAACTCGCAGCGGTTGCAGCGCTCAGTCTCGTCGATTGGAGACCGGACGAGGCAATCCCCGTATTGTCGAAAGCGATCGCGTCACCCAAGGAGCATATCCGCAAAGCGGCGATTCAAGTGGCGGTCCGTTTGGGATCCGCTGCGTTGCCGCTGGTCTCCGTGTGTGTGGAGGAGGCCAAGAAGAATCCCGATCGTGAATCGGGCGTCCAAGGCGTACTAAGCATTTCCGTTGCAGTGGGGGCACGCGCTGTCCCGGAATTGATCCGTGCGTTTTCGGCAATCACGGAATCGCAAGGCAACCTTCAAAAATATTTGCTGTCCTCTTTTCAGGGTCTGGGGCTTGATGCGCAAGCCGCTGTGCCAACTCTGGAAGCCGTCTTTGACAAACCAGTGGTGCCGGTGTCGCAGCAAGACTCTGTCCGATCTCAATGCATACAAAGTTTGGGAACGCTGGGTGACGCGGGCATCGCCCCGCTGATTCGTTTGTTGGAAAATCCGTCCGAAGATTTGCGTGTGAGGGCCGCACAGTCCCTGCAAGGCCAAGGTTGGCGAGCGACTGCTGCCATATCGGAATTAACCAAGTCGCTGGAATCGCCAAGCGTCAAATTCCGAGTCGCCGCAGCAAATACGCTTTTGAGATTGGAGCACCCCCAAAGCCTGTTGCTTCCCGCGTTGATCGCGGGACTGAAATACGACGACGTCAGCCTGCGTCAGCAGTCCGCACAGCTCCTCGCCGAATTTGGCCCGGAAGGGAAAGAGGCGATTCCCGTGTTGATCGAGGCCTTCAACAGTTCGGATGCAAACACTCGGCTGTCTGCGGCCAGGGGAATATGGAACATTGACCACAATTCGGAATTGGTACTTCCTGGTTTGATCGCGATGTTTCGAAATGGGACGGCGGAATCTTCTGATCGCTATTCGATCTGCCAACTTCTCGTAGAAATTGGGCGTAAAACCGATTCAAAACTAATCCTCCCACTCATGATGGAATACTTCGGTGAATCCGAGTCGGCGACTTACTTGTTATCACAATTTGGCGAATCGGCGATTGCTCCGCTCATGTCAGCGATGCAAGAGGCTGGAAACCCACGCATTCGCGAGCGAGCGATACGGTCGTTCGGTCAATTTGGGGACGCTGCAAAAGTCGCTTTGCCTCAGCTCCGTGCCGCCCTTCAGGACAAGGATTTCAAAGTCCGTTTGGCTGCCGCTTCGACGATCTGGAATCTAACGCAAGATGCGTCCGGCTCCCTTCCCGTTTGGATCGACAGCCTGAAATCTTCCGACGCCTCTGAACGACAATCAGCAGCCAGTGCCTTGCAGTCGGTCGGAAGTCAGTCGATGGGACTTCTGACACAGCCAGCGGTTTCGGCCCTGCTCGTGGCTGCGCGTGATTCCGACCCGAACGTCCGAATGTCTGCCGCTTCCGCGCTATCGGGACTGAATCATTCCCCCAATGTCGTGCTAGAAGTCTTGGTCAAGAACTTGCTCGAATCGCGTCAAATAAATTTTCACGGCTTGGAAAAGGGGCTTTGGATCAGCCTCGGTGAGTCCTCCGTACCGTATCTTCCGCTAATCCTCAACAGCCTCACCGACCCACCAGCAGTGCAGGTTTATGGCGATGGATATGACTCACTTCCCGAAATCGTGCAAGCGGCCGGGCCAGCCACGATCCCGGCATTGGTGCATCATCTCAAGCATCCCAAGCGCGATGTTCGTAAAGTGATCGCACTGTCCTTGGCCACTCTCGAAGAACAAGCGCTTGATACCACGCCTGCCTTACGCGCGTTGCTCGAAGATGAGGATGTTATGGTGCGCGCGGCGGCAGCCCACGCGCTTTGGAAGATTGAACGCCAGGCGGAACCGCTGATCCCGATACTCTTGAGTTGTCTCAATGTGGACAAAGCCGCTCCGCAAGTGATGGCAACTTTGGAAGACATGGGGCATCAGGCGAAGTCTGTTTCTGAGGTGATCGCTCGGCGGTTGCAAAGTCCTGATCCGAGTTTGCGAGTCGCTGCCGCCAAGACGCTTTTCAAAATCGGTGGTCCCGTCGATCGAATCGTGCCAGTCATGGTCCGCGAACTCAAAGAGCGACGTGTCACTTTGCGGTACGAGGTCTTAAGCCTATTGAATGAGATCGGTCCAGAGGGGAACGCCGCTCTACCCGCGTTGCTTGCGTACCTTCAGGAAGAAGCAGACTTCTCGGTACGACTCGAAGTCGTTCCGGCAATTGCCAAGATCAGCCAACGGATGGATGACGTCCTACCAGTCGTGCTTGAAGGCTTGAGGAGTAAAAATGCCAGCCACCGTCTTGCGGCAACTAGCGTCTGCTGGTCAATCGGTCCAAACGCGCAAGCTGCCGCACCGGCACTGGCCGAGCTCTTGGCCGACACCGACGCCATGGTTCGCTCGCAAGTTGTCTGGAGTTTGACTCAGATCGGGCCTGCGGCCAGTGCTTCTCTGCCTGCGTTACGTACGATTCTCCGGGATGACGACCTCACCGTACGACTGTCGGTGGTTTCTGCAATTGCCAAAATCAGTCAGCAGACAGAAGATGTTTTCCCGGTCATCCTCGAAGGCTTGAAGAGCAAAACTGCGAGCCACCGTTACGGGGCCTCCTCAGCCTGCGCCACAATCGGAGCGGCTGCACACGCAGCCGTTCCGATGTTGATTGAGCATTTAGCTGACCCTGATGTCATTGTTCGACAGACCGCCGTGAATGCGTTGGTCGCGATCGGTCCAAAAGCTGCCGTCTCGATCGCGAGCTTACGGCTTTTACTCACTCACGAAGATGCCAAGGAGCGAATCATCGCGGCGTGGGCAATTTGCAAGATTGAACAAAAACCTGACGCGGGATTGCCTGTGCTGATGCAATTCCTCGGTGCCCCAGAAGGGTCTATGAGCCGAACCGCAACGTACTACCTCTTTGACTTAAAACCATCGTTATCAGACGTGGTGCCAACTCTGACGAAAGCTCTTCGTGATCCATCTGAGAGAGTCCGCAGAAATGCCAGGATCGCACTCAAGGCAAACTATTCATACTGAATCTGAACGCAACGTGAACCACGACCTTGTATGCCGACTCTTTATGAACAACGCCGACGACACTCAACACGAAATCAATCCGGCCCATGATGGCCTCGCGGGAATGAAAGTCGAATTTGCCGACTTGCCGCAGTTGCCCTGCGGTTGGATTGTTCGTGAATACGCTTTTGGTCATCGTGTTTTGAAACTGACCGTCCCTGATCGACCGGATGCGTTGCTTGAAGATCGCGAGGTCCTGGCAGCGAACGAACGAGATGACTATATGCCTTATTGGGCCTATCTGTGGCCAGCGGCGATTCACATGTCGAAGTCGGTCATGAAAGCTGATTGGCCGGCTGGGACGCAGATTTTGGAGCTCGGTTGCGGTGTCGGCCTAGTCGGTGTAGCTGCCTTAGCATGCGGGCATCATGTCACGATGACGGACTACGAAGCAATGTCTGTCGAGGTTGCTCGGCACAATGCGTTGATCAACAACTTCCAGAACTTTGAAACGGCTCAACTCGACTGGCGCACGCCCCCTTCGGCGACTTATCCGGTGATCCTCGGTTGCGATTTACTCTATGAGCAACGCAATCATGTGCCGATCCTCGACCTGTTGGAAAAGATGCTCGAACCAGGCGGCATTTGTTGGTTGGCTGACGGTGGTCGCAGCGTTGCGCACCAGTTTTGGTATCTTGCACGCGAACGCGGTTACGCCGTCACAATGCGCGATCACGAAGGAAACGAAATCAACCAGCCGGGGTTTCGGTATCAGTTGTTTGAACTCCGCCGGCCGACGTGATGGTTCTGTCTTGAGATAGCGTTGCCAGATCCGGTTATTCTCCGACGGCTATCAATGCCGTAGCCTGGCCGAAATCGGTCGCGCTGAGCTTCAGGAAGACCTTGTTGCTCAACGTGGCGGGCGAACCGTGGATGACGTTCAGTCGGCAGGCAGGATCGGGAGTGCGATAGTTGAGCGTTGGGAAGACGACTCCTTGAGTACATCCCAACAATGAGGCGGCGATTTCCAGCGGGCCAGAACCGGCTCCGGAATTTCCCAAGTAACTCTTAAATGCGGTGACGGGAACGTCCGCGCCGCGAGCACCGAAGAGTTCGTGAATTGCGGCAGCCTCTTCGGCATCCGAGTACGCCGTGCTCAAGCCGAGCGCATTCACGTGGCCGATGTCAGTAGGCGTAAGCCCTGCATCGCGGAACGCGGCACGAGCGGCATTGACGAGTGCTTGCCGTGTATTCGGTCGACCTTCTTTATCGAGCACGCATGACGAGCCGGTTCCGAGAATCGCCCCATAAACCTTCGCACCACGAGCAGCAGCGTGTTCCGCAGTTTCGAGGATCAGAGCACAAGCCCCTTCGCCCAAGACTTGGCCATTGCGAGTCGCGTCGAAAGGACGACTCCAAGTTTCAGGAGCCTCGCCTTCGTATTGAGCGAGTGGCACTTGCAGCGCCGCATGAATGGCTTTGACTGAACCAGTCTTAGTACCAGTCGCTCCGGTGATCATCACATCGGCTTGCCCTCGACGCATAATCCGCAGCGCCTCACCGATCGATGCATTGCCAGATGCTTCAGCCAGCGTGAGTGAATTACTTGGCCCACGGGCATCGGCCAAAATGCTGATGTGACATGACGGCATGTTCGGCAAGTATCGGAGCAGCCAGAGCGGTTCCATCTTGCCGAGCCCGTTCGGTCCCCACTCCTCCAAGCGGAAATCCGGATGATCGCCACGAGTGGCGAACGCGCCGTCCATGAGATTTTCCGGTGGGCTATACATCTGGTTGGAACCGAACTCGACACCGATCCGCTCGTGGTCGAGTTGCTCGGTGTTCAGACCGGCGTTTTCCAGCGCAATGATCGCCGACGCGACGCCGAGTTGAATGTCGCGGCTCATGACCTTGAGGTTGCGACGTTGGCTCTTGAGCCACTTCGCCTTCGCTGTTTCATCAGTCAACTCTTTCACTTCAGCGCCAATACCGCCCGGCAACGCGCTGTAAGAAATCAACGAGATCGGCGCGATGCCGCTACGGCCCGCTTTCAGCCCGGCTTCAAATGACTCAATGCCGATGCCCAACGGGCTCACAATGCCCAACCCCGTGACGACCACTCGCTTGGCTGACGATTCACTCATGCTGGAACACTTACCTTGTTGAACAGTCTCGATTGCGAATTTGAAATCGCTTGTCTTTGCTAACCCTACTGACATGGACGGCGAACCGTAAGAGAGAGAAATCGGACTGGTTTTGCAAGGCCGGTTCTCTGATGCGTATCGAATGCTCGTCCGACCGAGCGGTTTGATTCGGCTTCAGGAGTCGCCTTATAGTCCGACTTGAAAGTGCGGTTGCCGCAGGCTCGTCGGTATCATCGCGAGGCAATGCTCCAGTGTGAGTGAGGATTCATGACGACTTTTTCATGCCATTCGACCGAACGAAACTGGCGAATCGTGTTCTTGGGTTTGATCACCATTGTTCTGTCGTTATCCGCTCTGCGATCGCAGGCTCAAGCGTTTCAAGAAACTCAAGATACAAACGACAGACCGAACGCCTCAACGACGACTGCGGAGAACAGTCAACCTCAAACGTCGGCGACAACCACAGTTGTGCGGGATTCCCAAGCCCCGCAAGCAGTTGCCGATCATCCGCACCTCGGTAAAGATCTCGGGTTGTGGACGATGTTACCATTCGCAGGTACGTTGCTCTGTATCGCGTTGTTGCCGCTGTTTGCCGGACATTGGTGGGAACACAATCGCAATAAGGGAGTTGTCGCAGCAATCTTCGCGGTGCCCGTGGCGGTCTATCTGTTCGGAGCATTTGGGTCCGCAGGCGGGCATGTCCTGCTTGAAGCGGTGCTGGAATACATCCCGTTCATTCTGCTGCTTGGTGCGTTGTTTGTGATCACCGGCGGCATCGTTGTTGAAGGCTCTCTGTCGGGGACGCCGTTGCTCAACACGGGGATCATGGGATTGGGGGCGGTCATCGCGAATCTGATTGGTACGACTGGAGCATCCGTGTTGCTGATCCGGCCGCTGTTGCGAGCGAACGCGCCACGCACGCGGAAGTCGCACATCGTCTTGTTCTTTATCTTCATCGTTTCAAACTGTGGTGGCTTGCTGACACCGCTCGGCGACCCTCCGTTGTTCATGGGCTTTCAGCGCGGCGTTCCGTTTCTGTGGACGGCGGCGTTGTGGCCTCAATGGCTCATGGTCAACTTGATCCTGTTGATTGTGTTTAACGTTTGGGATCAAGTGGTGCTCGACAAAGAAGAACTCGCTAAGCCAGGAGCCTTACTGGAAGCGGTTCAGCATCACGCACCGCTACGAGTCCTCGGACGCCGCAACGTATTGTTCTTACTCGGTGTTGTCGCTGCGATCTACGGAGAGGGGCAGGGGATCTTCAATGATGGTCAGCCATGGCCCAAAGGGATCAAAGAGGTCGCGATGCTCCTGATGGGAGTTCTCGGTTACACCCTGACCCCGAAGTCCAATCGCGAAAAGAACCGTTTTTCGTTCGGCCCGATCATCGAAGTCGCCGTGTTGTTTGCCGGCATCTTCATCACAATGGCTCCCGCGCTGTTGATTCTTAACGCGTGGGGCAATGGTGATCGACAAGTCCTCGGTATGGCCCTTGGCTTGAGCCAACCGTGGCAATACTTCTGGGCGTCGGGGGTGCTTTCAAGTTGCCTCGACAATGCCCCGACTTATCTGACATTCGCCGCGACCGCCGCTGGCCAGCAACACATTCCCGCCGAAGGGCTGTACCTGAAGGATTTACTCGCAACTCCCGGCGGTCCGAGTTTGCTCGCTGCCGTTTCGTGCGGTTCTGTCTTCATGGGAGCGAACACCTACATCGGCAACGGCCCGAACTTCATGGTCAAAGCCATCGCCGAAGAAAACGGCGTGAAAATGCCGAGCTTCTTCGGCTACATGATTTATTCGGGACTGATCCTGTTGCCGACTTTTGTCGCTGTGACGCTCGTCTTCTTTCGCGGCTGAGAGTCTTGAGTCTGCGGCTGTGCATCAACCCAATACTCCCGGAATTGTCTTCCAGCTTTGAGCGACTCCCGTCAGGCGTTCTTGCCGACCGGCGTGCTCGAAGAAAAGGTCGTCTGGATTCAGGCCGAGAGCGGTGAGGATCGTCGCATGGAGATTCTTCACCGCTTGCGGCTGATCGGCGGCTCGCAGACCGATGTCGTCGGTTGAACCGATGACACTCCCCGCGCGAACGCCGCCTCCGGCGAGCCAGATCGTGAAACCGTACGGGTTATGATTGCGGCCGTTGTTGCCTTGCATCATCGGAGTGCGACCGAATTCACCGGCCCAGATCACGAGCGTCGTGTCGAGCAGGCCGCGCTGCTTGAGGTCGGCCAACAAGGCGGCGATCGGCTGATCGGTCTGAGCGGCGTTGCGGTTGTGGTATTCGGTGTTGTTGTCGTGCCCGTCCCAGCCCAGCTTGTCGACGGCGTTGTAGAGCTGCACGAAGCGGACTCCCTTCTCGACCAGCCGCCGCGACAGCAAACACATTCGGCCGAACAACGCCTTCGCACCATTTGAGTCATGCAGGCCGTAAGCGTCCTGAGTCTCCTTCGTCTCTAATGACACCTCGCCAATATCGAGCGCCGCCGATTGCATGCGATATGCCAGCTCGTACGAGGCAATGCGGCCATCGAGATCGAGCACTCCCGGTCGCTCGGCCGCATGCTGACGATTGAGCGTTTGAGCAAAATCCAACGTCGAGCGTTGCACGTCTGCGAACTCGGCGGGCGGTTGCAGGTTGAGCACCGGCGAGCCTTCGTGCCGAAACTGCGTCCCCTGAAACGCGGCCGGGAGAAACGCATTGCTCCAATTGGCCGAGCCGCCGAGTCCGCCGACCTTGTAGAGCAGCACATACCCCGGCAGATTCTGATTGAGCGACCCCAGCCCATACGTCACCCAAGAACCGAGGCTCGGCTTGCCGCCGAGGATCGCTCCGGTGTTCATCAAGTAGGTCGCTGGCGCGTGATTGGAGCTTTCGCTGAACATCGACCGCACCTGACACAGCTCGTCGATGTGTTTGGCGGTGTGCGGCAGCAGCTCCGAAACCCACTGCCCCGTCGCACCATGCTGAGCCCACTTCCACGGCCCGGCCATCAGCTCGTCTTTGCAGTGATTGAAGACGCCACCAACTTTGTCCGGATTCTTCTTGAACGACTCCGGCACCGGCTTGCCATGCAGCTTGAGCAATTCCGGCTTGTAATCGAGCAAGTCGAAGGTCGATGGTCCTCCGTATTGAAACAGGAAGATCACCTGTTTGGCCTTCGGAGCGAAATGCGAAACCCGCTCGGCCAGCGGCAGCAGCGGATCAATTGCCGCCGGCTTCGGTGTCGCCGCCCGTAGCTCGTCAGCGAGCAACGCGCTCAACGCGACGCTCGCAAAGCCGCTGCCGGTTTGAGTGAGAAACTCGCGACGTGTGTTATTCAGCATGTGCTCCTCCAATTCGATCGCGAATCGCTTTCTGCTGGCTTTGAACATACGAATCAAATTCAACACTTGCCTGTGACCACGCCTCAACCGTTACTCCAACTACAGCCATCGCAGCGATGACCGCCAACACTTTCTGTTTGATTCCAGACGCCGCCCAAACGCAACCAACGATCGACCCACAACCGCAGCCAGCAATCAAGGTGCGAGCAAACCACTCTCGATAAACCGACGGATAAAACGGGTAGCCTGGCTGAGGACGAGCGTACTCAGGATTCAGTTTGGCGTCCGGGAAGGGTGCATACGCGAGATCAACCGCATTGGCAGCCAACACGGAATCCATCATTCCAAGACCGGCAATTGCGACAGGCATTCCGATCAAACTACTCAACAAGACTCGCTTCAGCCATTCGGGAAGTTGGACATTTGGAAGGCATAGTCCCAGCAATATGCCAAATCCCCAAACTCGCCCCCAACGGATCGTCAAATCAAAATTCAGCAGCCAACCTCCCTGAACCAAGACTCGTTTTTTCAGGAGCGACGTCAGACTTCCGTCGTCAATGACCAATGCCGTCACAAAAGCCACCAGAAATCCCGTGACCGCCGCCGCCACCAACCGACCACGCAACCAACGGCAAACCAACGCAGCTCTGCCCTTCGGCGACGAACTTACGATTGGTGTCGGCACCGCAGAATTCGAGAGCGTGCTCTGATTCATGATCCACGTTCCTTCATTCAGTCCACATACGCGAACTCATTGAGATTCAACACCGCGCGACAGAGATCGATGAGAGACAGCGTTGCCGCACGATCAGTTGGCTCCTTCGCGGCGTGTTGGTCGCGATGACGTCGCAGGAACTCGGTGGCCAGCGTGACTTCGTCGGTGCTCGCACTGCGCTGCAACGCTTGCTGGAAGATCGTGTCGATCAACTTGCCGATTTGAGCCGCGTCATCAAACCGCACGTTCGGCTGCGGTCCTCGAAGTCGTTCGGCGAACGCTTGCGCGAAGCGAACGACTTCAGGACTGTTGAGCAACATCAGCGCCTGTGGGGCAACGACGGTTGTGTCTCGGCGAGCACACGAGACGGTCGTGTCCGGCAAATCGAACGCTTGCAGGAACGGAATCGGCAAGCAGCGTTTGCGGACGAGAAACACGCTGCGGACGTCGGTCTGCTCAATCGGGTCGGAGTACCAGCCTTGCATGCGACCGCCGTCCTTGCCTTCGATCGCTTCCAGGATCGCGGGTTGAGCGTTGAGCAACTCATCCGGCACCGATGGCCAAAGCGGCTTGCCAGTGTCATGCGGCTTCAACAGGCCCGACACCGCCAGCAGACTGTCTCGCAGCATCTCGGCATCGAGACGGCGGACGTTCTGTGTGTTGTAGGTCGGGTCTCCAGGCCCGGCCGGGCGGCCCTGGAGAGCCGTCCTACGGTACGTCGCCGACTTCACGATCAGCCGATGCAACTCCTTGATCGACCAGCCGCGTTGCATGAATTCGACGGCCAGCCAATCGAGCAGTTCGGGATGCGTGGGCCGCGCACCGCTGTATCCGAAATCATTCGGCGTCGCGACGAGGCCCGTGCCGAAGTGCTGCTGCCAGACACGATTGACAATGACTCGCGCAGTCCACGGGTTGTGGGCCGAAGCGATCCAGTTCGCCAGTTTGAGGCGGCGGCTGTCGATTGTCGTTGATCGCTCCGCGATCAAACGTCCGACTTCCGACTGCCCGTTCGATGAGTTGAATCGCGTTGGTTCGTGGAGCGAACCACGACGATCGAGCGTCCCCAACACCGTCGGAATCCCCGGTTGCACTTCTTCACGCGGCGATGAGAAGTCGCCCTGATAGAAGATGTGAGTCGCTGCCGGTGATGCGGATTCGGTCACGCCCATCGCGCGGCGCGGCTGGCGTTTTTTCGCTTCGATCTCAGCGAGCTTCGCCTTGAGTTCTTCGTGCCGCTGCTTGTTCGCCTTGTCGAGTTTGGCCTGCTCGGCCTTCAACGGCGCGGCTTGTTGATCGAGTTCCGCGTTGTGCTTGCCGATCTCGGCCTGCTCCTCGGCGACGGAAACCGGCAGATCGTCGCGCGAAGTCACACCGGCAAAGAAGGCTCGGAATCGAAAATGGTCGGCCTGCGAGAGCGGGTCGTATTTGTGGTCGTGACACTGGCAGCACGACATCGTCAAACCCAGAAACGCCGACGCGGTGGTGTTGGTCAGGTCGGCCAACATCTCGGCGCGCAGTCGCGGTTCTTCCTGAAAGATCGTGGCCGTGCTGTCCCACTGGCCGAGACGCAGAAAACCGGTCGCGATCAGCATGTCGGCTTCGGCGGAGTTCTGCGGCACGCCGTTGACGAGTTCGTCTCCCGCAAGCTGCTCGACGATGAATTGATCGAACGGCTTGTCCTGATTAAACGAGCGAATGACGTAGTCGCGATACTGCCAGGCCAGCGGACGGAATTCGTCGCGCTCGTACCCATTGGTGTCGGCATAGCGCACGACATCCAGCCAGAGCCGGGCCTGTCGTTCGCCGTATCGCGGTGAATCGAGCAGCCGATTCACGAGTTTGTGATACGCGTCGGGAGCTTGGTCCGCCACAAACGCCGCGACCTCGTCCGGCGTCGGCGGCAGACCGATCAGATCAAAGGTCAGCCGGCGGATCAACGTGCGACGATCGGCTTCGGGCGCGAGTTGGAGATTGTCTTTCGCGAGCCGCTCGCGGATGAAGTCGTCGATGGTGTGACTGCCGTAGCCACGCTCGCCAGAGCGTGGGGCAACTTCACGAGGACGTCCCGATTGCGGATCGCCCACGCTCTGGCGAGCGTGGCTACTCGGCTTTTTCAACGACCACAGATCCAGCCGCTCGCCGCGGAACAGTTTGCGAATCGGATTGCGTTTGTCGGTCAGCGCATCGCCGAAGGCAGTGCTGTCCGTCGCATCGTTCGCGGTTCCGGCGCCGGGACGATACGCATCGAGCGACGCGATCGTCGGCCCCAGAATGATGGAATCGAAAAACGCTTCCTCACCGCGATCGCAGGTCGGCGCGATGCCCGTCAGCGTGAAGCTGCCGATGTCTTTCCACAGATCAAACGTCGCGACGGACCATTCGCTGGGAGCCGTCTCGCTGACCGAGATGGCCGCCCAGCCGGTCGTGTTGGGACCGGCGACGTAGCGCCCCTTCGCAACCTTCGCATCAGGCCAAGCTCCGTTCGCCGCCAACTCGATCATCACACTCCCCTCGCCACGCTTCTTCCACGCCAGGCGCAGATAGCGGTACTCGCCCGGCTGAGGCTGCTGGCGAATCGCAAAATTCCAGCCGGGTATCTTCACGCCGTCTCGTTGCAGCGGAGTGATCCCCAGCGCCGCTTGGCCGCCGAACGCTCCTTTCGCGAGCAGTCGGCTCTTGCCGTTGCCGTTCGCGAGCGCCGCGAGGAATTGCGGTTGATCCTCAAACAAGACGGTCACCGGCTCGGGCCATGCGGCTCCGGATTGGACCCAGCTCGTGAGCGTCGCGATCTCTTTGTCCGACAGCTTCTGTTTGGGCGGCATCTGAAAGTCGGGATCGCGAAACGAGACCGCCTGCATGAGCAAACTCTTCTCGACATCCCCCGGCACAATCGCCGCACCTCGATCCCCACCCCCCTTCGCCGCCGCCCACGAATCGAGCCTTAAATTCCCTTCCTGCTTCTCCGGCCCGTGACACGAAACGCACTTCGCTTCGAGCAACGGCAGCACGTCCTCAACGAACTTCGCCGCGTCGTCCGCCGCGAGCAGCTTGGAGCCAGAAGCCGCCGAAACGACAATGAACGAAATCAGCAGCAAACGTCGCACGACAAAACTCCAATCGATTGACAGCAAGCACCGTGGCATCAACAGATATCTCCGTCATGACAGCCAATTTACAGCGTCAAAGTCAAAGGCGTCGATTTGCAGATTTTTCATTCGGCGTCGCTCTTCATTCGTAGGGATCGCTTCGCTTTGTTATTACGCGATGATCTCGTCGATTGGCTTGCCGTGATCGATGTCGAGTCGCTTACGGCCAGGAATCTCCAGTTTGCGTGAGTCGAGGCCGAGTTGCTTCAAAATTGTCGCGTGGATGTCGGTCACATAGTGGCGGTTCTCGACGGCGTGGAAGCCGATGCCGTCGGTGGCTCCGTGAGCGATGCCGCCTTTGATTCCGCCGCCGGCCATCCATACCGAGAAGCCATAAGGATGATGGTCGCGTCCGTCGGTTCCTTGTGAGGCGGGCGTACGACCGAACTCAGTCGCAAAGATCACGATCGTCGAGTCGAGCAGACCGCGCTGTTTTAGATCCTTGAGCAGTCCGGCGATGGGCTTATCGACCGCTTTGAAGTTCGCGGTGTGATTGCCCTTCAAGCCGCCGTGAGCATCCCAGGCTCCAGCGCCACCGGCTCCGTGTTGAACTTGGATGAATCGCACTCCGCGTTCGATCAACCGACGAGTCGCCAGCATCTGTGAACCGAATGCCTGAGTGGCGGGTTCGTTGAGGCCGTACATCTCTTGAGTCGACTGAGTCTCGGTCTGAAAGCCGAGTGCTTCCGGCACCGACGTCTGCATGCGAAAGGCGAGTTCATACGCTTTGATGCGAGCCAACAATGCGGGATCGTTCGGGTATTCGACCGCCTTCAGGCGATTGAGCCGACCAGCTAATTCGAAGCTGAGTTGTTGCTCGTCGACCGACTGGCCGTTCGAAGGTTTGCCGTAATCAAGCGGGTTATTGGGATCGATGCGGATCGGCACGGCATCGTAAGCGGGGCCGAGATAGTGACCGTCTTTGGCGTTCCAGTACTCGCGATTGCCCATCGAGATGAACTGCGGCAAGTTGTCATTCAGCGAACCCAATCCGTAATGCACCCAAGCGCCGAGCGTTGGGAACTCGCCATCGAGCATGTGTCGGCCCGAGTGGAATTGAGTCTGCGCTCCGTGGTTGTCGTCGGTGGTCCACATCGACCGCACGACAGCGATGTCGTCGATGCAACTTCCCATGTGCGGCACCCAGTCGCTCAGTTCGATGCCGCTGTCGCCGTACTTCCGAAAGCCGACTTGCAGCGGATAGATCTTCTGCCGCAGTTCGACATTGAACGCCACTTCGCGCCGGTTGAGTCGCTTTGGATCTTGAGAGTCCGCATACGGAGTCTCGCTGATGGACTTGCCCGCGTACTTGGTCATCTCCGGTTTTGGATCGAACGACTCCGCATGCGAAACTCCTCCGTTCATAAAGAGCCACACCACAGACTTCGCCTTCGGAGTGAGGTGCGGTTTTCCACTCGGCGGCTGCCAAGCTTCAGGCTCATTACCTCTGAGGACACCGTCTTGCGCGAGCATCGCGCCCAATGCCAGTCCCGTGAAACCAAGACCAATATCAGCAAGAAATGTGCGACGAGGTTGCGAGAGAGGAACGCTCGGCGAGGTGGGAAAGGGGCGGGGGTGAGTCATTATTATTGGCTCCAAACTTCGGCGTGATTGAAGTTGCACTCATCTCACGGTGATGAAGTCGTTGTGGTTGAGAATCGTCTGGACGAGGTTCGTTCGCGCAACGGATTCTGGGTTGGGTCGCTTCTTCTCTTTGGCAAGTTCTGTCATGCGTTTCAGTAGCTCGATCATTGTGGTTTGTTCGTCGGCAGTTGGTTCGACGGACAAGATTGTCACGAAGGCGGTGCGAACGAACTCAGAGTCCGCAGCATTGGGATGAGTCGCTGCAATGCGAGTGGCGATCTTTCCCGCCATCGTCATCGCGAGTGGGCTGTTTTCCAGCGCCAGAGCTTGTTGCGGGACGATGCTCTCGGCTCGTCGATAACAGTCGAGCACGCTGGCGTCGTCGAAGGTCGAGAGGAACTTATTGTGATCGTTATGTGAATGGACGAAGTACAGACTGCGGCGGCGCGAGTTTTCGTCATTGATTGCAATCGACGGGCCACCGAGTGTCACGTCGAGCTCACCGGCCAACGACAGCAAGCTGTCGCGCACGATCTGAGCTTCCATGCGGACGGGGTTCATTCGCCAGTAGAAGCGGTTGTCAGGATCGTGAAGAAGATTGGAAGAAGGGGAAGCAAGGAGAGTGGAAGATGATGCAAGCTCAGCCCCATTTTTCTCCCCCTCTGCGTTCTCCACTCGGGCTGAAGAACTCAACCGATACACCCCCGACGTCACGATCAGCCGATGGATGTGTTTCATGCTCCAGCCGTTTTCGATGAGCTCGAGAGCGAGCCAATCGAGCAGCTCGGGATGCGTCGGCGGCGTCCCTTTGCGACCAAAGTCGAAGACGGTCGGTACCAGGGGCTGGCCCATGTGCCGAGTCCAGATGTGATTGATGGCGACTCGCGCGGGCAGTGGGTTACGTGGGTCGGTTAGCCACTTCGCGAACGCCGTACGACGACCGGTGCTCTGCGTCGGATAGGGCGCGTTGGCGTTGCGGTTCTGATAGTCCTCTTGAGTCTTCTTCGCACCGGGCAGAGGCGTGAAAGTTTCGCTCGGAGTGTCGATCGCTATGACAGCGGCTTCGAACGTGGTCTTGGCGGCAGCGAGTTTCGTTTCGGCTTCGGGCTTCTTGTCGGTTACGGCTTGCAGCAGCGTGAGTTCTGATTTGCTGAGTTCTTCTTCGGCTTTGGATGCAGCCACAAGGCGTTCGGTTTTCGAGGCGGCTTTCGCCAGATCGGACAAGTTGGAATCCTGTCCCGCTTTGGCGCGGTCGGCAGCCGCTCGCGCTTCAATAGAGGCAAGCTGAGCCTCCGCCGTCCTCAAGGATTTCTCAGCGATCATCACTGCGAGTTGCGCTTGGTCAACTGGCAACGGCGCGGCAGCAACGGTAGCAGTTGGGGTCGGTGTTGTTTTTGGAACTTCAGCATCGACGAGCTTGAAGTCAGTCGGGAGTGCTCGCAGTTCGAAGTTCGTGAACTCGACCTTGGCATCGAACGCGACCAGTTCAAGAAAGCCGCGCTGCCGATCGACGCTGCTTGGCAATCGAAACGCGACCGAGTGCTCGCCGTCGACGTGCAGATTGATCAACGAACCGCGCGCTCTCAGCACGATCTCGTGAGGCTGATTGAGTTCGACCTTGCGGGCCTGAGCGGCGGTCGGCGGATAGACGTAGTTGTCGTTTTGTTTGTAAGCAATCTGTGATCGCGGCCCGTTCGCAACGGCGCTGACATAGGCCAGCACGTCGTACCCCGCTGCGGTCACATCGAACGAAATGCCGACTGACTTCCACATATCACCGCCGGTGGGGATGTATTTTAGCTTCGCCTCAAAGTCAGTCGGCGGTTGTTGCTTCAGGCGAAACGTCGCGCGGCTCGCTCCGGCCTGAGATTGAATGAGTTTGCCGTTCTCGTAACTCCATTTGCCTGTGAGTTGTTCCCAGACATCAGGTTTCGCTGCGGCGAAATCATCACGAACAAGGACATCAGGAAGACTCTCTGCGGGCTTCGATTCAGCAGGCGTCGCGTCGTCTTTTTTGACTGGCGTTTCAGGCTTCGCGGCCACAGTCTTGGCAGCAAGTTCCTTCGCGGCCGTCTCTGATTCAACCAGTTTCTTCTTCGTTGCATCAACCACCGTTCGAGCTGCTGCAATCTGCTGTTCGGCAGCCTGGCGATGCGTCTTCGGGACGAACTCACGCAAGCCCGGATGAGTGGCTTCGCGCGGCAATGAGATGGGTTCAATCTCAAAAATCCAGTTGGATAAGAAGCCGGGCACGGTCGGCTCCATCGAGCGGGTCTTGTCCGGGTTGCGATCGTCGCCGCGAAGGTGCAGATGAGTCGCAACATCAAGATGCGCATCAAAGGCGCGCGGGATGCCGTCTATCTCGAAGTCCGTCTGACCGGGGACCATCTCGGTACGAATCTGATAGGGCTCGAAGATCGCGCGGAGTTTGTAGTACTCGGCATGAGTGAGCGGATCGTACTTGTGGTCGTGACACTTCGCGCAATTGAAGGTCAGTCCGAGCATCCCTTTAGCCGTGTGTTCGATGGTTTCGTCGAGCCACGCCGTGCGATTGAAGATGAAGTACTGCCGCGCCAGATACCCGGTCGCGCGCAGGCGATCGAGATCGTTGGGATACAGTTCATCGGCAGCAAGCATCTCACGCAGCATCTGGTCGTAAGGCTTGTCCGAGTTCACTGACTCGACGATCCAATCGCGCCAATGCCACATGTGCTTCTGAGAATTGCGGACCTCGGCACCCAGCCCCCACCAATCGCTATAGCGCCAGATATCCATCCAATGCCGACCCCAGCGTTGGCCGTACTGCGGACTCTCCAGCAATCGAGTCACCACTTTGTCATGTGCCTCTGGCGAAGTATCGGCGACGAAGGCGTCCAGTTCCGCAACCGTCGGCGGCAGGCCGATCAAATCGATCGACACACGCCGCAACCAAACGCGCTGATCCGCCTCGGGTTGAGAAACAAGATTTCGTTTGAGATGTTCGGCAGCGATGAAGGAGTCGATGGGATTCTTGATCTTCGACTTTTGATGTTCGATTTGAGGAGTGACGTTCGGGACTGGCGGTCGTACCGGAGCTTTGAATGCCCAATGGTCGCGTGGGTCACGCTCGGGCTGCTCGTCGTTTGGAGCTTCCGCCTTTTGAGCAATCCACTGTTTGAGAGCGGCAATCTGCTCGGGCTTGAGCGGCTCACCTTCCGGCGGCATACGTTCGGCTTCGTCAGTGGCGGTGATTCTCTTGAGCAACAAGCTGCCCTCGACTTCACCCGGCTTGATCGCTGCTCCCGATTCACCGCCTTTAATGGCCAAAGCGGCCGTATCGAGCCGCAGTTTAGCTTCTTGCTTCAGCGCCCCATGACATGCAAAGCAACGCTCACGCAACACGGGCTTGATCTGCTTCAAGTAGTCGACGCGTTCGTCGGCAGACACCGAGAGCGAGAGAACGGACGACAGGGAGAGGGTGAGCAGCAGGGTGCGGATCAACGTCCTGCCGAGTGATGTCTGCAACTGTTGGCCATTCATGTTTCGTTTCATCTTCATTGCAGGCTTGCTCATTTCAGTTCTCCCCATCTCCCACACTCCCAATCACTGACAGAATCGGGTGGTTGTTGAGAATGTGATGCGACAACAACTTACACGCCGCAGACCAGTTCTTCTCCAGCAAGGCCGTCAGAATGGCTTGATGCTGCCGAACTGTTTCCATCGCCGTCGCACGGTCATGATCTTCCCATTCAAACAACATTCGATAGTACCGCCCCTGACGCTCGAAGAACTCGCAGATGTAGGCATTGCCGGAATACTTGATGAGGTACTCGTGCAACGTCTCGTCAACACGAGGCAGATCATGCGACGATCCAGGCAGCACGTTGGCGTCCAACATGCGCTGCAGTTCGATGGAATCGAGCCTGGGCCAAACGAGATCAAGCGCCTTCAGTTCCAGCACTTCACGGACTTCAACGAAGGCTTGCAGGTCATCTTGTCGGAATGGACGCAGCCGCCATCCGCGACGAGGCACATGATCGAGCACTCCTTCACCCGCGAGCCGGTGCAAGATATTGCGAATCGCCGAGCGGCTCATGTTGTACTTCTCGGCGGTCCCCTCTTCGCGTAGGTAAACCGCCTCGCCTTTCAGGCTAAGCCGGACGAGGTCACTTGCGACAATTTGAAACGCATCGCGTGGTTGCTCGGGAAGCTTCCATTCCCGCGTTGCTCTTCGTCCCACCGTGCGAGTCACTCGCGCCGCCAGCCGACGATTCGGCTGCTTCTCCAGCAACCCTTCATTAATCAACTCCGTCACAGCCGTCCGTACCGGCGTGAAGCTGACGTTGTAATGTTCCGCCAACGCATCGATCGTCAACTTCGCCGGCAACTGCTGACCAGATCTAAGTCGGGCGGCGAGATCATCTTTGATGAAGTTCTTGATTAACATGCCCCAAAAGGTACTTGCCATTGTCGCCAGAAGCAAATTATTTGGCGGCGTTGACGAGATTGCGACTGTCAGCCAAAGCGAAGCCGGGGATCGGTTTGCTAGACTCGTCCTGCGGTTCGACGCACACGTACGCACACAATTGCCGTCTGCCTGCGTCTTGAGAACTTGAGTGCGGCAGCTCGGTATTCAGCTACGGTAGAGTCCTCTGGCCGAAACGATCGTGGCGGCGTGATCTCGCGACTTGTTTCACTCGGAGCATTTCTTCGTGATGCCTTCGGCGACCGGCTGGCCGTTGACGAAGAGGCGGACTTGGCGATGGCCGTTCTTGGGTTCAATCGGCCAATGCGTTGCAGATTCGGACTACTTCGCGAGTTTGGCAATTTCTTCGGCCGACAGGCTTCGGTCGAAGATCAGCGTGTGGCCGATGAGTCCTCGGTAGTAGGCGTCGTGGAAGTAGAAGATCTCGGCACCGAGGATCAGCGATGGCGGTATGGTCTGGCTCGGCGGGAGTTTGGCGAGTCCCTCACCAATCGGCTGACCGTCGAGAAAAGTTCTCACGCGCCACTTGTCGTCAGTGGGTTCTGCGGTCATCGCGATGTGCGACCAACGATTGGCTTCGATCGGAGTGGGCGACTCGATGACGTCGTTCACGTTGATCCGCGCGGCGAGTTTGTATGGGGCCTTCTGGCCATGCAGCCCGAGGATGAATCGACGGCCTCCGTATCCGACCACATCGCCTTTGCCGCCGTGATGACTCTTCCCCATTTCGGCGTCCGGCTTGATCCATGCTGCAAGAGTGAGCCCCTTCATCACGCTGCCGCCGCCATGATGGCCCGTCAGTGCGATTGGCAACGTCTCTTTGCCGGCATAGCTGGGATGTCCCAAGTACTGACCGAGCCCGCTATCGAGTCGATAGTCCTTGCGTCCCGTCGTGTTCTCGGCGAATCGAATGGCTCGACGTCCCGAGTCACTCACCCAATCCATGTTGGCGAGATTGAGATGCCCGAGCGGGCCTTGGGCATAGTTCAACACGAAGAGCCCTTTGCCTTCTTCCATCCGATAGTCAGCGATCGCTCCCGTCGGAGCAGGCGGCAGCGTTGCCGGTTGATCGTTGGCTTGCGCAAGCACTCCAGTTGGGAGCGACTCGCCATCGGCCCGCTTGCGGAACTCAACGTCGGTCACGAGGAACTCGCCGGTCCCCTCATTGCCGAAGGCGACCGAGAGTGCTCCGGCATCTTCGGGCAGATCGAAAGCAAAGCCCTGCTTCTGCCAATCGAACGAGCCGTTGCCGACAAAGTGCTTAGCCGCCGCGAGCACTTTGTTGGTCTTCGCTTGAGTCACTTCCAATTCCATGCGACCGCCGGGGCCGAACGTGTGGACCGACTTCACCAGCATGGTGACGACGTAACGCCCCTTCGCGAGTGGTCCGGCTTTTGACAACGCCGCTTTGCCGAACGATGCCGGCCCGAGCTTCATCGCAAAGCCGCTGCCTGCTCCGCAGTTCTTTTCGAGTTCATAGGTCGGTCGCTGGTTGTGGCCGGTCATGAAGGGTGAGCGGCCATAAATCCATGTCTGGCTCAGCGGCACGAATTGGCTGAAGGTCAGCTTCGGCCACTCGTCGGCGAAGATGTAATGATGGTTCGGATCGAGCGTCGCGCTGGAGTAAGTCTTCGACGACTTGAAGAGCGACTCCGCTTCGGCAGCCGGATAGCCGGTGTAGCGATACTTCACGCGGACCTTCGTGCCGGGCTTCGCGGTTTCCGCATCGAACGCGACGCCGGTGTCATAGAACGCCGCGCAGACCGCTGTATTGCATTGCCGAGTGCTCGTCTTGCCGTCGGCCTGCTTCAGTTCGTTCCAACTGGGATCAGTCTCGTACTCGACGGTGGGAGCGACTTGCAGATCGCCGTTGTGCCGCCCGTACCAGACGCGCTGACCGCGATACATCTCGAGGTCGTATTGCGGACCGGGATCATTCGGCGTGACCGGCCGATGATAAAGCTCGCCACCCCGTTTGCGTGCGACGAGGTACTGCCAGTTGAACGGATCGAGCGGCGTGTGGTGCTCGAAGTCGAAGCCGTAGCGAAAATGAAACGGTTCGCCAGGGAGCACTTCGAGTTCGCTTTCAATGCCGTAGGTGAAGGTGCCTCGGTGCGCGTCGAAGCCGACCGTCATTGTGCTGTTGGTGGTGAAGCGATCCTTCACGCTGCGAGCCGACCAGGTGGCCTTGAGCGTCTCGCCGCCACCGCTCACGACCGGGGCGGTCCATTTGCTCGCAGCCTCAGGGAACGCCCCTTGATTCTCCAAACCCCAATGCGAATCAAACGTCAGTTGCGGCTTGTAACCGGGCTTGAGCTTCGCGAAGCAACTTGGGTCTTGTGTCGAGTGCAGTTCGAGAATCGGTTCATCACCGTCAAAAACCCACGTTCGTCCGCCGAGCCACGCTCGCGCACTGAGTCGCACCACATGCGGCTGCGACGCGGGAGTTGATTCGGCTTCGACCTTCGTGACGTTCGGCTCGGTGACGGTGATCTTCGCATTGCTCGACACGCCGAGTCCGATGCGTCCCGCCGCGATCGGCGGTTCCAGACGATCGACGTAGTGAATCAACTCTTTGCCATCGACGCTAACTCGTAACACGCCACCGGCGACTTTGGCTCGCAGCTTGATCGGCGTGTTGATCGTCACCTCGCACGGGACCGACTGCAGATAACCGCCGTCCGGAAATCGCACGAGCGCGACCTGCTGATGCTTGTGCGAAACCTGCACGCGATAGCCACGCGAACCTTTCTCGTCCGCTCGCAGCAGCAAGCTGGCTTCAAAGCCTTGATCACCGAATGTCGGATCAGGCCAAGCCGACCACGACGAGCCAAAGAACCCGAACTGAGTCGCCGTGCTGTCGATCGTAACCGTCGCGGAGACCTCGGCATTCGAGTGCTCATCCGGCGCAACGAGATACACCCAACCGCCGCCGTTCTGCAGAGTCGCCTTCTCCGCCACGACCGCCGCCGGCTTCCATGTCGCAGGCAGCACTTGCCACTGAGTCAGATCATCCGCCCCTGACAGCGACCCGCACCACAACAACACAAACGTGATGACGAATTGACGAAGGAACGAGAAGCGGTTGAGCATTGAGAGCGTCCTTGACGAAGTTTCTCTGCGAGCCAATGGCGCTGGTCGCGGGCGTCTTTGAACAGTTTCTGAGCTTACGGGAGATCTCCGCGGTGTGCCACGACCTACTGCCGGAACTGCAACGAGAACAAATCCGCTTCCTGCATCACGAACCGCAGGCGTACCGTCTGACTGGAGAGCGACGAGACATCGCTCCCTTGCTTCCAACTGACGGGTTGTTCGATCGCGTCGCCGACGAGGTTGCGACTGTCGGCCAGTGTGAAGCCGGGAATTGGTTGGCCGGACTCATCTTGCACTTCGAAGCGCACGCTGCCGCCGGCGCTGGTCGAGTAGTTGATGACCAGTTCCTTGCCGGTGAAACGCAGCGGTCGAGTCAACAGCTCACCGACATCGGCTCCGACATGCACCGAGGCGAAGCCGTCGGTTCGCAGCACAAAGCGGTCGCCGCTGCCGACGTGATAAATCGACATCTCATTGGGACTCGTCGGGACGACGTTGAGCGCGGCGTAATTGGAGCGATTGCCCCAGCGTGCGGGATCGAGTCCTGGTCGGATGAAGGCTTCGCGGAATGTGCGGTCGTAGGGGGCATCACCGCGAGCCGTCATCAAGAGAATGTCCGTGCTGTCGCCGCGACCGGGATGAAACCGCGTTGGCAGCGCCACATAAAGGTGCGGAGCACGAAAATAGGGATGCGTCTGGCTGGTATAGACGTGCTCGCCGGGAAGGTTTGGGGACAGAGGCACAGGCTTGGACCAAGTCACGAAGTCCGGCGACGTCGATCTGCTGATCGACCGCAGACCGTTCTGCCACGATCGAAAGTAGCAGACGAAAAGTTTTTCGACCGGCGACCAGAACGTCACGTTCTGCGAATCGAAACCAAACTCGGTCAGGGTGATGGCCGGCTCCTGCGACAACTGCTTCCAGTGGATGCAATCGAGGGACGCAAACGTGTAAAGCCCCCCTTTGATCCCAGCCGCCTCGCTCGGTTTCGTATTCTGGGCATGCTTCACCGCATGGTCTGATAGCCCGGCCGTCGCCTTGAATCGCTGCTCGGCCGGGACGTTCGCCCGGTTGTCGAGGAACGGAGAGAAATTGGTCGAGAACGGTGACGCTCGCAGAATCACGTTGTTCTCGCGACTGCCGTTAATCTCGACGACTCCGAGCTTCGGCTGCGTCCACTCATGCCCGTCGCGACTCTCGACGTAGCAAGTCATCTCGCCCGGATTGCCGTCGTATTGCTCACCCTTGTAAGCAGGATCGTAGCTGCGATAGACGGCCCGAAAGAGATCGCCGTCTTTGATGACCGTCACATAGGCGCCGATCAGCGGGCTCTGGGGACGCAGCGTCTTCGTGGGTTCGTGCAGCTTGAGCGACGCGTTGTCGAGCCGCTCGACGAGGTACTTGTCGATGAACAGCTCGCGCCGCGAGCCGATCTCGCGCACAGGCACTGCATCCTGTGCGTCCGCCAGGTAACAACTCAGGCTCCACAGCGCCACAAAGACCAGCAGCGAAGAAACTCGTTTCATCATGACTTCGTCTCTCAACACGGTCATTTCAATCACATTGCATTCCACGCGAGTTTGACAACCCAAATGCTGTTCGTGTCCTGAGAAGCCTGGGGGATGGCGTTCCAGCCGTGGGGAATGCGGTCATACATCACCAGCACCGACTGCTCATCCAATGCCACAACTTCGGTGTATGAAGTCGTCCGATCGGCGCGGGTGATGGCGTCTTGCGGATGATGCTCGTTGTGATGGCTCTGCAGATCCACCTGCAGCCAGTCCCGGCCTGTGCCGTCGCGGTTGATCCAGGCGAAGATTCCCGGTCGGCCGCCGGTCAGCACGAGGGCGCCGTCTTTCATCAGCGCTATGCTCGGCTGCACCGAATGAGCCTCCTTCATGGCCACTGGCACCGACCAGGTACGGCCATCGTCGTCGCTGAAGGTCTGGCCGTAGGGAACGTTGGAGGCCAGCCGAAAGACGTTCATCAAGCGTCCGTCTTTGAGGCGGATCGTCTGGGATTCGCACTGTCCTTCACCGCCGGCGAGCGGGCAATCGAAACCGGCGATCAGCGACCGGAATTTCCAGGCGAGGCCATCGGTGGATTCCACCATCACCAGGCTGTAACGACGCTCGTCTTTGAAATAGCCGTACATCGTCGCCAGGTACTCGTCCGACTTGCCCGTGAGACCGTGGCCGTTGAAACCGAAACCCGATAGGCCCAGCTTCTCGTTGAAGCTCCGGTCGGGCCTGGGCCAACCGGCGACAGTGAGGCTCTTGTCGGTGAAGGTGACTTTCCGCTGGCCCTTCTTTCCGGAGACGATCTGATGCCAGCCGCGCATCGCCTCGCCATCGGGGTAGAGGTTGAACGGCAGCAACATCTCATCGCCATTTTTCAGCCGCAACATGGTTTCGGCATAGAGGTCACCTTTGGGAATGATGGAAGAGGGTTCGCTCCACGTCAGACCATCGTCCGCAGACCAACTGACGGAAGATGTCCGATCGGCGACGATGGCATCCAGGTTCGTCGAAAAGTTCGCGAACAGCTCGCCGCCCGAGAGCCGCGTCATCGTGGGAAACCACAAGTAACCGCTGCTGCGGGCCACCAGCCGCGGTCTCGAAAGTGAAACATCGAGCCCCCCGAGCGCAACGGTTTTCGTCATCTCCCAGGCGGGTTTTGGCAGATCGTCAGCCAGCAGCGTAACGTCGCCGAGCGACGATGCGGCCGCCACGAGCGCGGATGCCTGCGAGACCTGCTGCAGAAACCGGCGGCGGCTGAGGGTACGCCGGAGAGTGGAACGAGCGTCTGGATTGGTTGCCATGGTGGGCTCCTGTTGGTTCTTGCTGTTCTTCGTCGAGGACTGAGGCGACTATCCGGGAGACGACGCGGATCATCCAGTCGCACTGGCGGCCGCCGCGATCCGCCAGACTCCGCGAGAGTTGGGAGCAGTTCCATCGCAGGCCTCGTAGAACATTCGATAGCGAGGCGCCTCGTCCTTGGTGTGGGGAAGACGAATGAGGCACATCTCCGACGACTTTGCGGCGTCCCAGGCGCCGGGCCCCGGAGCGATCACGGGTTCGGCATCCTTCTTCCAATTCAGTGCGTCTGACGAGACCGCTCGCAGGATGTCCGCGCGGGACGATTGACTCTCTGGCACCTGGCTGTATCCCGCGTAGTACATCACGTAGCCGGCACCCGTCACGCGGACAATCTCCGGGGCGAACGCACAGAGGGAGTCATAGGCTCCATCCTGAGCGACTCTCAGGCCGGGCTCCTGATGGAATTCGAGTCCGTCATGCGAAAGGAGGCTGATGATTCCCCGCCCTCGATCGAACAGATACATCCGGCAGCGTGAGTGGTCCAGAAAGACGATCCGTGGAGAAGCGTAGTTGTGACCATCGGACTCGACACGGACTCCTGGATCCATGGTCCATTTCAGCCCGTCCGAAGAGGTCGCGCTGCGGATCGAATTCGTCACCGCCTGAGATCCCGCGCAGCATTCGAAGTACATGCGCAACCGGCGTCCATCACCGATGGGGACGACTTCCGACGACACGACGCGGAAATCGCCCGCTCCGCCTTCTTGCGGCGAGAGCCTCACACCAGGTTCGGGAACCCACTTCGTGCCGTCCGAAGAAAATGCGCTCAGGATGCGGGTCGAAGCGTTGTCATAGTCGTTCGCTCCGGCCGGGAAGCCGGGACGTGGAAGTATCTGCGAGTAGTACATGCGGAAGCCTCCGCCGGGCAGCGCTAACACTCGCGGTGACACGACACCGCACAGGCCGGTACGAAGATCTTCGCGGGGCCATGTGGCTTCGGGACGAGGATTGGCGTCGGAGTCCGGCGGTGCGTCGATCGCCACCGCCGAATCTTTCGACCACAACGTTCCGGGGTCCGCATTGGCCGTATGGACCAGCGGAGAGGCCGCCGAACATTTCGAAAGGTCAATCATCGTCGTTGCTCCTCATGTCTTGAGCCCCATCGCGCTATGCTGCTCACGCGCTGACGCCGAGTATCGAGCGAAGGCTTCTTCGTCCCGCTGACACGAGACGCCCGTGAACACCATCGCGAAGGAACGCCGATGTCGAGTCTCTGACAGATTCGCATCGGCCCGATGAATCGTCATCCCATGATGCACGGCCACATCGCCCGGTTGCATGATCGCAGCCACCTCGCGATTGAAGTCATCCGTGGTGAAGTCATTGATCCCCTGTGAAAAACCCAGGATCTGCGACTTGGCATGCTTGCGATAGCCGCGCGTATGAGATCCATCCACGTAGCGCAGGCAGCCGTTCTCTGCATCGACCGGATCGAGAGCCAACCACATCGTCAGGACGTTCGCGGGCTCCAGACAGAAGTAGTAGTTGTCCTGGTGTGGAGGTGTGACGTGACGCGTGCCGGGCGGCTTGTTGAACCATTCCGGCTGGTCGGCCCTGGCGGGCTCGCCGATCAGCGCTTCGGCCAGCGTTTTCCACTTGGGATGATGGACGTACTCGCGAAAGTAGGGGTCGCCGCCCATTCGCTGCATCTGCTTGAGCGTCTCGGGGCGGGAGCGATCCTGATAGAAGGCGTCCCCGTCGGGCAGCGTCGTCACGACGTCCCGGATGTAGCGGTCGAGATTCTCTTTGAGTTCCGCGAAGTCCTGGTGACCCAGTAACTGTCGCACGATCACAAATCCATGTTGATCGTAATGCTGTTTTTCGGCGTCGAAGATCATTTGACGTTCTTTTCCTGGGACACTGCATTGTCAGGGAAGAATCTCGGTGTCAATTCGCGACTGGTTCGCTCGGAGTCCATTCCGGCAGTCGCTCAGCGAGCAAGCGATGGAATGTTTGATACTCTTCGTCGCTCGCCCCGACGTAAGGCGGGAGCAAGCGGAGCGGAAAGTCTGGGTCGTACAACTTGGCGAACAGCTTGTCGTACGCGCCATCGATGCGACCGGCGTGAATGGCTTCGAACAGGGTCTGGAGCACGATGTCCAGCTCCCGTTGCAGCGGCGGCAGACGGGCGCGGTCGTTTGATTTGCCGGCGGCGAAGAGTGCCCGCAACTTCGGCCAATTCATGACGAACGAGGCCAGAATACCGCACTCGCCGAACTGCGATCCGTAGACGTAACCCGCTTCGGACAGGAAATGCTGCAACTGCGGAGCGTCATCGAGCAGGCTGCGGATGTGTGACAGCGAATCGCTCGTGTTCTTCGTCGCGACGAGGTTCGGATGAGCGGCGGCCAGGCGACCGTATTCTTTGCCCGTTACGAGCCGTTTGACGCGCGGCAGGTTGTAGTGCATGAACCGGCAGTCGGGGAAAGGGCCGCACACACGCTCAAAGAAGTCGAACAATTCGCGGTCGTTCAATGCGCTCCAGCTCGGCAACGAAATCTGAAACTGCCGGATGCCCCGTTCGATGCAGCGCTGAATGCGTTCGAGGATCGTGCCGAGCGACAGGTGAATCACGCCGACCATCGGCTCGGCCCCCGCTTGCTGCATCTCGTCAGCAAACGCCGAGACGATCTCATCGAACTGCCGGTCCGTCACGGCATAGCCTTCACCAGCAGTGCCGAAGACATACAAGTGCGGCGTCCCTTGCAGCGCCTGCCGGACACCGCGACGAAACACGGGCTCGTCGAAGCGATGCTGGTCGGTCCAAGGGACGCAGCACGTCGCCATGATGCAACTGGGATAACGTCTCATACGTTGGCCTTACCATCTCCTTGGCCGAGGTTTCGAGTTCGTCCTGCGATGCCGCTGGCGACAGCACCCACCGTGATTCCGACCAGCAGCGAGCAGGGAATGATCCACACAAAGCTGACAGTCAGCGGCAGGCCGAGATCTTTCGAGTACGCGATGCACACTGCGGTCGCGATGCTGGACAGCAAGCCCAGCCATGCTCCGAACGCGTTGGCCCAGCGGACAAACAACGCCAGAAAGAAGAGCACGAACAGCGGAGCGGTCAGCAGGTTGATCAGCTTGAAGCAACGTTCGACGAGGTTTCCGACGAACAGCAGATTGAGCATGCTCAGTGCCACAGCGACCACGGCCACCAGCCACGTCAGACATTTCAGTCGCGACACCGTCGCCGTGTCCGAGGACGTGTTCGAGGATCGTCTCGACAGAAAATCTTTCTCCAGCACGGCACAGGCCGAGTTCACTCCTGACGAGAGGCTCGACAGCGCGGCGGACAGAATCGCGGCCAGCACCAGTCCCGACAGTCCCGCCGGCATGTGCGCCATGATGAATCGTGGAAAGAGTTGATCGCCGATCGAATGCAGTGTCTGACCTGCAGCGAGGTCGGGCGGGTGCACACGGTAGAACCCCAGAACTGCGACGCCCGTCAGCCCCAGCAACAATGACGCCGACACATCCGTGACCTGCGAAACCAACAACGTCTTGCGCGCGGCCGATGCATCGCGCGTCGAGAGGAATCGCTGGATCGACATCTGGTCCGAGCCGTTCGTGCAGACGTACCACAGCGTCGTTGAGATCATCAGCATGCCGAACGAAACGCGCGCGTCGGGATCGAAGCCCCAATTCGGTTCCTGCCAGTGACTCGGCCACTCGGTCGGCCACCATTCGCTGACGCCGCCCATCTGAACGGTGATCACCGCCACTGTGACGACAGCTCCCGCCAGCATCGTGATCGACTGGATCGCGTCCGTCATCACAACCGCCTTCAGACCGCCAGTTGATGAATACAGCGCCGTGATCACACCGAGTATGACGCACAGCCCAGCGGTCCAACCTGGGTCAAGCCCCAGCAACGGCACGAGCACCACGCTGCTGGTGGCGAACAGAATCGTCGCCATCCAACCCAGACGCAGCAGCAGGAAGACGCCCGCCCCGGCCAGACGAATACTCATTCCCAACCGCGATTCGAGCAACTGATAGGCACTCGTCACTTGCTGACGCATGAGCAGAGGAATCAACCCATAGCCGACGATCACAAAGATCAAGGGGTGCGCGGCCGACTGCGTCAACATCATCGGCCCATTGGCGATCATCTCGCCTGGGTTGCCGAGATACGACAACGTGCTGACAAGCGTGGCGAACAACGACAGTCCCAACGCGATCGGCGACATCCTCCGCCCACCCAGCAGATAGTCGTCTGCCGTCTTGTTCTGCCGCGAATAGAACGCGCCGACCGCCAGCATCAACGCGGCGTATCCGGACAGAACCAGCCAATCGAGAATCTTCACGGCAGTGTTTCCTGGATGGATGGAAATTGGCAGCGGTCTCTTGGAATTCTGAATAAATGGTATTATTGTGATTTCATGAGTGCAAGCACGTCACTTTAACCGCATTGACCCCGGTAAAAAGGGGTTTATCGGGCATGATTCATGGCGTATTCCAGCTCTAAATGCCGCCTTCAAATCCACCGGAGAGTGAAGCATGTTTCGATGCAACCTAATGATCGCCGCAGTGGCCGCGATCCTGTTCGGCGGACTTGCTCCCGTGTTCGCTGCCGATGAGGCGGTGATGTCCCTTGGCACGCGCCGCGAACTGTTCGTTGATCAGGTCCTCATTGAAAAGTTGGCGGGCGTTTCTCTGCAGCTTCAACATCCGCAGTCGGCCGGTATCGCGCTGAAATTCGATCAGCCGTGGGAAGGTCAGGTCAGCGGGTACGTCACCGTGATTCACGACGGCGATCTTTATCGCATGTACTACCGTGGCCGCCCTCTGACCGGTTACGGCGACACCGATCCCCGCGCGCAGGAAGTGACCTGTTACGCAGAAAGCCGCGACGGCATCACCTTCACGCGGCCGAAGCTCGGTCTGATCTCGTTCGGGGGCAACAAGGACAACAACGCCATCCTCGCTGATGTCGGCCATGTGACCCACAACTTCGCGCCGTTCCTCGATACGCGTCCTGGCGTGCCAACGGCGGAACGCTTCAAAGCCGTGGGCGGCAGCAGCCAGTCCGGGCTGATCGCATACGTTTCCGAAGACGGCATTCATTTTCGCAAGTTGCAGGACAAGCCGATCATCACTGGCGGCGCGTTCGATTCGCAGAACAACGTCCTCTGGTCCGATCACGAACAGTGCTACGTCTGTTTCTTTCGCACGTTCAAGAACGACGTGCGATGGATCACGCGAACGACTTCGACCGACTTCGTGAACTGGACGCCGGCGGTCGACATGACCTTTGGCGAGGCTCCGAACGAGCACCTCTACACGAATCAGACGGTGGCCTATTTCCGCGCGCCACACATCTACATCGGCACGGCGGCCCGCTTCTGGCCCGGCCGCCGTTCGCTGACGGACGAGCAGGTCACCGCGCTGCAACTCGACGCCCCAGTGAACTACGGCGGCTTGAAGCTGGAGTCTTCCGACGCCGTGCTGCTGACCAGTCGCGGCGGCAACCGCTACGACCGAGTCTTCCTGGAATCGCTCGTTCGTCCTGGCACCGACCTGAAGAACTGGACGGCGCGGTCCAACTACCCGGCTCGCGGGATTGTCCCAACGGGGCCAACCGAGATGTCGGTCTACGTCCAAAGAAACTATGGCCAGCCGACGCATCATCTTGAGCGACTGACTTTGCGGACTGACGGTTTCGCGGCCGTGCATGCGGGATATCAGCCCGGCGAACTCATCACGAAACCAATCACGTTCGAGGGGCAGCGGCTCACGTTGAACATGTCCTCCAGCGCCGCAGGTGGCGTGTCTGTCGAAATACAGGACGCCGCTGGTCAGGCGATTCCCGGTTTCACGCTCGCCGAGTGCCGCGAACTCAATACGGACGACCTGGCCTGCACGGTTTCGTGGAAGAACGGTTCCAACGTGAGTTCATTGGCAGGCAAGCCGATCCGCCTGCGAATTCGCCTGAAAGATGCGGACCTGTTCGCATTGCAGTTCGTGAAGTGATCTCTTTTCTAGGACCCAGCCCATGCGACCGAGTCGAGTCAAAGCCAAACTGAAGCGCGGCGAGCCGGCGCTTATCACCTGTTGCCACTTCATCGATCCCAGTGTGTATGAGCTCGTCAGCTTGTTGGGGTTCGACGGGATCTGGCTCGATCTGGAGCATCATTCGACGAGCGACGAGACCGCCTCGAATCTGATGCGCGCCGCGCGCGTCGGAGCGTCGGACGTTATCGCGCGACCTGCCAAAGGTGAGTTCATGCGCATGGGGCGGCTGCTGGAAGCCGGAGCGCAGGGGATCATGTATCCGCGCTGTGAGTCAGCCGAGGAAGCCGCCGAACTGGTGCGGTGGGCGAAGTTCGCTCCTCAGGGCGAACGCGGCGTGGACGGTGCGAATGGAGACAACCCGTACTGCGCGATTCCGATGGTGCCGTACCTGAAGGCGGCCAATGAGCACACGCTGCTCATCGCGCAATTGGAATCCCCCAATGCACTCGATCATGCGGCAGCGATCGCGGCTGTGCCCGGCGTGGACGTGCTGATGTTGGGGCCCGGCGACCTGAGCGTCGTCGCGGGCATCCCGTACCAGTTCGATCACCCGATCATCATCGACGCCTACCGACGCGTTGCCGAGGCCGCGAAGAACGCAGGCAAATGGTGGGGCACGGTCAGTGGCAGTCCCGAGCACACGCAGAAGCTGTTCGATCTGGGAGCGAAGTTCATCTGCCACGGCGCCGATCTGATCATGGTTAAGCAGGGCATGGAACAGATTCAACAGCGGTACGCCCCGCTGGGATTCACCTTCGACAACCGGCTCGCCGCCGAAGCGGCCCTTCTCATTGAAAGCCAGTCATGACGCTGCCGCATTCAGTTCTGATCGTGGGTGTCGGTTCGATCGGTGAACGGCATTTGCGCTGCTTTCAGTCGACGGGACGAGCCGACGTGTCGTTCGTCGAAGTCAACCCCTCACTGCGGGCGACGATCGCGGAACGCTACGGCGTGCGCGGATATGAAGACCTTGAAGCGGCTCTGGTGGATCGGGGCGGCGCGGCGCCGAGCAACTCGCTCTCGGCCGTCGTCGCAACGCCAGCGAATCGACATCTGGAGATTGCATCACGGCTTGCCGAAGCCGGTCGGCACTTGTTGATTGAGAAGCCCCTCAGCACCGGGATCGACGGCCTTGATCGGCTGGAACGCGCGGTTTGCGAGCGTGGTGTGGTCGTCAGTGTGGCCTATGTCTATCGCTGCTTTCCGGTGCTAGCCGCGATGCGGGATGCGTTGTTGAGCGGTCGATTCGGGAAACCCGTCGAGATCGTCGCCGTCTGTGGCCAGAATTTTCCGACCTACCGTCCCGCCTATCGCGACATTTACTACAACGATCATGCGACGGGTGGCGGCGCGATTCAGGACGCGCTCACTCATGTGCTCAATGCGGGTGAATGGTTGGTTGGCCCGATCGATCGACTCGTGGCCGATGCGGCGCATCAGGTGCTCGCCGACGTGACGGTTGAGGACACCGTGCATGTGCTGACGCGCCAAGGCGACGTGCTCGGCAGTTACAGCCTCAATCAACATCAAGCACCGAACGAAGTCACTCTGACCGTCATCTGTGAGCAGGGCATAGTTCGCTGGGAATCGCACGCGCATCGCTGGCGCTGGATGCTGCGCCCGGACGAGCCGTGGCACGACGAGCCGCATGAACCACTACCCCGCGATGGCGCGTTTATCACTCAGGCCAACCGCTTTCTCGATGCGGTGGAAGTGATGGCGAAACCGCTTTGCAGCCTGGACGAGGGCGAGCAGACCTTGCGCGTCAACCTGGCCGCTTTGGCCAGCGTCGCATCTCGGAGTTGGCAAACCGTGGGAGGACACTCGTCATGAGTCACTCATCGAATTCACACGAGCCGACGATCCCGCAACTGTTTGATCTGAGCGGTCGCGTTGCGCTTGTCACCGGTGGTTGCGGGCATTTGGGATCGGCGATGTGCCGCGCATTGGCCGAAGCAGGCGCGTCGGTCGTTGTGACCAGTCGGGAGGCATCAAAGGCTCAAGCACTCGCCGAGACGTTGCCACGCACTGGCAGCGCGCGGCACTTTGGCATCGCGCTCGATCACATGAATCCAGATTCTTTGTCGGCGAGCTTTCAGGAAGCGGTGTCGCTGGCCGGTGCAGTCGATGTGGTCGTCAATAACGGACACGAAGGCTTAGGGGCCGATTGGTCGACCGTCACCGCAGAAGAGTTTTCGAGACACCTTGGTAACGCGACGGGCTACTTCCTGCTGTCGCGGCTGCTGCGTGACCATGCAGTCGAACGAGGTGCTGCGGCGAGCGTGATTCTGCTGGGTTCGATGTATGGCGTCGTCGGCTCGTACCCGGATGCCTATGAAGAGATTTGCTCTGCGAGTCCGGTTGCCTATCACGCGCTCAAAGGGGGCATCGTTCACATGACCCGACATCTGGCGGTGTACTGGGCGAAGGACCGTGTGCGTGTGAATTGCCTGAGCCCCGGTCCGTTTCCCGGACCGAAAGCTCCCGCCGCGATGGTCGAGCGACTGCTCACGAAGTCGCCGCTGAGACGCATGGGAACGCCGAGTGAACTCAAAGGCCCGCTCGTGTTCCTGGCCTCGGATGCGAGCAGTTATGTGACCGGACAAAACCTGATCGTCGATGGCGGCTGGACCGCGTGGTGAAATTGTCGTGGACCGCTCCGCGGTCCAACAGCGCGTGGTCGCAACCAAAAGTACGACGGACATCTTGTCCGTCGATCCGGGCCGGACGGACAAGATGTCCGTCCTACAAAATGCGAGCAAGACAACAAGAAGATGCCGCCAAGTAGTACGTTGGATCGCGGAGCGATCCACGACTTTCCTGTCGGAGCTACAAAACCAAGACAACACTTTTCTTGGAACTCAACATGCCCGTCTCGATCAACGATTTCTCGCCACACGATCAGCAGATTTGGGATGAAGAACTGCAAGACTTCGTTCCCGATCGCGTGTTCGACGCGCACATCCACATGTTTCATCCCGAGCATCTGACGGCGGCTCCGGCGAGTGCGTGGGGACATACCGATTTCTCAGCGCTGCAGCAGTGGGCCGCGCGGTTGTATCCCGGTCGTGAGACGCATTTTCTGGTGCTGGGGACGCCGATTCGGGGCATCGACGTGACGGCTCACAATCGCTGGTGCATCGAGCAGGTCAGCCACGACCCGCAGTCGCGAATGAATCGACTGGTGACCCCGTCGTGTCGAGTGCAGGACATCGAGCGCGATGTGCGCGAACAGGGCTTCATCGGACTCAAGCCCTATCGGTTGTTCTCCGTCACGGGCGACATCGCGCAGTGCCGGATTCATGAGTTCCTGCCGCACGAGCAACTGGAGCTAGCGAATGAATTGGGACTGTGGGTTACGATGCACCTCTCCCGGTTTCATGGCTGCGCGGACGAGTTCAACCTGGACGACCTGCGGGAGTTCACCGGAAGCCGCTACCCGAACGTCAAATGGATTCTGGCTCATTGCGCCCGCAGCTTTACGTATTGGCCGATCCGCAAGGCGATCGATCAACTGCGTGACATGCCGAATATCTGGTACGACGTTTCGGCCGTGACCGACGTGCGACCGCTGATCACGTTGTTCTCGCGCGAGGATCGGCGTCGCATTCTTTACGGCTCGGACGGTGTCGACGCGACGTACTTTCACGGGCAGTACGCCGCGATGGGGCGGGCATGGCAGTACGTGGATATCGATCGCTTCAACCTACAGTTTCCGCACTGCGACGGCCGGCCGATTCTGGCGATCTATGAGCAACTGCTGTCGATGAAGCATGCAGCGGAGATCGCTCAGTGGTCCAAAGATGACATTCAAAACCTCTTCTGGAGAAACGCGGTCGCCGCCTTCGGAGTGAGCTTCGGGGATGACGATCAGACCGCGCCGCAGAGTAGGTTGGGACTCCGTCCCGACGCGCTTGGCGGAAGTGTCGGGACGGAGTCCCAACCTACGCAGACACAAGCCACCTACGCCCGCGCGAAGCAGCTCATTCCTGGCGGAACGCAATTGCTCAGCAAGCGGCCGGAGATGTTCGCTCCCGGACTCTGGCCCGCCTATGCGCACGAAGCTCGTGGTTGTGAAGTGACCGATCTTGATGGTCGACGCTTCATCGACATGACGACCTCCGGCATCGGTTCTTGTTTGCTGGGGTACGCCGACCCCGATGTCACCGCAGCCGTTCAACGCCGCATCTCGCTCGGATCGATGTCGACGCTGAATGCCGCCGAGGATGTCGAACTGGCCGAGCTGCTGATCGAACTGCATCCGTGGGCCGAACAGGTTCGCTATGCCCGCTCCGGCGGCGAGTCGATGTCGATCGCCGTCCGCATCGCTCGTGCGGCGACTGGTCGAGACAAGATCGCGTTCTGCGGCTATCACGGTTGGTCCGACTGGTACCTCGCGGCGAATGTGAATCCCGCAGGCGCGACGGACAGCCTGCAAGGTCACCTGCTGCCGGGTTTGGCACCGGCCGGCGTGCCGCGCGGCCTGGCCGGGACAGCGCTCCCTTTTACCTACAACCGGCTGCAGGAACTCGAGCAGCTTGTCACTCGGCATGGCCATGAATTTGCGGCGGTCGTGATGGAGCCGACTCGATCCACTGATCCCGAGCCGGGCTTTCTGGAAGGTGTTCGCGAACTGTGCGACCGCTGCGGCGCGACGCTGATTTTCGACGAAATCTCGTCCGGCTGGCGGATGCATCTCGGCGGTGCGCATCTGAAGTACGGGGTGATGCCGGACGTCGCCGTCTTCGCCAAGGCTCTTGGAAACGGTCACCCGATGGCCGCGATCATCGGTCGGCGGCGGGTCATGGAGGCCGCTCAAACATCGTTCATCTCGAGCACCTACTGGACAGAAGCCGTGGGGCCGACGGCGGCCCTGGCGACAATTCGCAAACTGCGCGAGGTCGATATCGCGGCTCATACCGGTCGCATCGGGGGGCTGATGCGTGACGGCTGGAAGCATCTCGGTCAGCGATGGAAAGTGCCGGTGAAAGTCTCCGGCCACCCGGCGCTGCTCCACCTGAGTTTCGATCACGAACAAGCGGCCGCGCTGGGGACACTCGTCACCGCGCGAATGCTCCCGCGCGGCTTCCTCACGGGCAGCGGTTTCTATCCCAGCTACGCCCACAAGGAACATCACCTCACCCAATACTTGGCCGCCCTCGAACCGGTCTTCGCCGAACTCGCTGAGGCGATCCGTCTGGACGACGTGCTGCAACGACTTCAATCAATCGGCGTTCCGGTTCGTCATACCGGCTTCGCCCGGCTGACGTGACTCCAAACAATCCCGTGACTGGTCGGAAGTGGGTTCGTTTGGCGGAAGTCTGAGTGTAAACGACGAACGGCAAACAAATCCTACTTATTGACCGATCTCACGTCGTCATGGTAAGTTCTCACCCCCGGAGACCAGATCAAATGGATATTCCCGTCCTTAGCTCACGACCTGCGACACAAGTCCGAGAACTTGCTCGGAAGATCCGCCACCGGATTCAAGCGGAGCGGTTGACCGACGGCTCGTTCTTCATGACCGAGGCACAGCTCGCCGCCGAGTACGGTGCGTCGCGGACGGTCACGCGCGAAGCGGTCAGCCGTTTGCAGGCGCTCGGACTTTTGGAGGGACGCAAACGGAAAGGGCTGATCGTTCGCTGCCCCGACCCGCTGCGACTGTTTCAAAACAGTCTCCCCTCGCTGATGACCTCGCCCGACGATTGGCGCGATCTCGCTCAGCTTCGTTATGCGATCGAAGTTGGAGCCATCGAATTGGCGGTTCGCGCCGCCACCGACGAGCAGATCGAACGTCTTGGTGAGATCGAGCAAGAACTGGAGCAAGCCGTTCTGGCGGACCAGACGTCGGCTCGCACGATCGAGCTGGATGTGAAGTTTCACTCGCTGATCCTGGAGATGACCGGATCGCGGCTGATCGCCGGCATGCAGCAAGTCCTGGTGCAATTCTTTCAGACGGTACCGCAGGCAAAACCGACCTTGGCTTCGGCGGAACGCATCTGCTGGGAGCATCGCGAACTGCTCGACGCCATCCGCGACCGGGATGTCGAACGGGCTCGTGCGATGATTCGGGTTCAGATCCGAAAAACCTTGGATGCGGCAATCGAAACCGTTGAAGCTGTCTCGACCACAGAAACAGGGGAATGAACATGTTGCGAGTTCTTGGCTCCGAGACGCGACTGTGCGATGGGATCACGCGCCGCGAACTGATGCGCGTCGGCGGGCTGTCGTTGTTTGGCGGTTTGAATTGGTCGCGAGCCGTTCAGGCGGCGAACACCGGCGGAGGAACTCGCGGCCCGGCAAAGTCCGTGATCATGTTCAATTTGCTCGGAGGTCCGTCGCATATCGACATGGTGGATTTGAAACCGCAGGCGGCGGTCGAGATTCGCGGCGAGTTCAATCCGATCGCGACATCCGTCCCCGGCCTGTCGATCTGCGAGCATCTGCCGAAGCTCGCGCAGTGGATGCACCGAGCGACGTTGATTCGCACCTTCAGCCACATGTTCAACTCGCACGATCCGCTGCCGTTCATGACCGGCTTCACGGATGGCAATCCTGCGGCTCAGGCGATGCCAACCGATCCGCCGGACATCGGTGCGATCTGCCAGTACCTGGGACTGGGACCAAGTGACTTGCCGGGAGCCGTCTGCATGCCGTGCTTTCCCGGATCGGGGCAGAAAGGTCATCGTCGGCGCGGGCCGTATGGCGGATTCCTGGGCAAGCAATACGACCCGCTGTTCACGCTCTGCAAGCCGACGTTCGCGCGCGAGCCGAAGTTCAACGACTACGACCCAGTGATGCCGCTGGGTGAGCCGTTCCCTCCCACGGCCGACGCTCTACCCGATATGACCGTGCAGCGGTTAGATCGGCGACGATCACTGGTCTCGCAAATCGACAGCGAGTTCGCTCGCACGCAATCGTCGCGAGCGGTCGCCACGATGAGCGACGCGCAACGGCGAGCGTTCTTGATGCTGACATCGGGCCGCACGCGCGATGCCTTCGATCTGAACCTGGAACCGGCCGCGATCCGCGAAGCCTACGGCCGCAACCTCGTCGGCGCGAGCCTGCTCATCGCGCGGCGACTGGTGGAATCCGGCGTCCCGTTCGTCAGTGTCCATCAAGAAATCTTCGACCATTACGGACATGCCTACGACATGCACTCGAACAACTTCGGCATGTTGAAGAACCTGAATCTGCCGCTGCTCGATCAAGTGATCCCCGCGCTGCTGCACGATCTCGATTCGCGCGGGCTGCTCGATTCGACATTGGTTGTCGTGATGGGAGAGATGGGCCGCACGCCGAAGGTCAACGGCAGCGCCGGCCGCGATCACTGGCCTCAATGCGGCTTCAGCCTGCTGTTCGGCGGAGGCGTGAAGCAAGGCCTGGTCCACGGCTCGACCGATGCGATCGGTGCCTACCCGGCGTCGCATCCGGTGTCGCCCGCCGACTTCGTCGCCACGATTTATCAGTTGATGGGCATCGACCCCCACCAGACGGTCGCCGACCGCACCGGCCGCCCGATCCCAATCGCTCACGGAGGAGACCCCGTGCGAGAGATCATTGCTTGACGGACTTTGTCGTCCGTCGTCCGTCGGAAAACTTGTTTCAGTTTGTCTGTCACCGATTTCTTACTTTCGGAGGTGTCTGTCATGCAAACGAATTATTCAATGTCGCAGCGTTCTCGCGGTTTCACTCTGATCGAGTTGTTGGTGGTGATTGCGATCATCGCGATCCTCATCGCACTGCTGCTGCCGGCAGTGCAGCAAGCGCGAGAGGCGGCTCGCCGCAGCCAATGCAAGAACAATCTCAAACAGTTGGGTTTGGCGGTGCAGAACTATCACGATAATTTCAAGGCGTTCCCGATCAGCCTTTACGGTGGGTATGGAGATACCGCGAATGTCGGAGGTTACACCCAAACGTCTCGTTCGTGGGGTTGGCCGGTTCGTCTACTGCCATACATGGATCAGGACCCTCTCTACAAGAAGTGTAGTCCGGGCAATACGACAATTGTCGCCAGCGGTCAGATGGCCACCATAGTGGTCGCTTTTCTGTGTCCGAGTGACCCCGCCGGAAGTCAGGAAATCGAGAACCACAGCTACGCCACCGGCAGCGTGAACTGCGCCGTTACCAACTACAAGGGAGTCATGGGCAGCGATTGGGACTGGGGTGTCTACACGAACAATGTAGTGACAACGGGGGACGCATTCACAAACAACAACGGGCTGTTCTACGCGCTGGACTACCGCGATTACAAAAAGATGGCAACCATGAGAGACGGAACCAGTAGCACGCTGATTATCGGGGAAACCGTCTGCAACAAGCAGTTCGCGGTGGATGGGACCGGCCCAGGGAATAACTGGCAGAACTCCGCCTCGGTCTGTGCCACGACGGCAGTTCCGCTAAACCGGTTTCATGGCGCTTCAACATCAGCGAGCACTCCCTGGGATCAACGCTGGAGTTTTGGAAGTTCGCATCCTGGCGGCGCGCACTTCCTCATGGGGGACGGCACCGTCCGGTTCATTAACAACACCATCGCGCGGCAAACCTATCGTGACCTCAGCTCGATCAATGGTCGTGAAGTAATTGGCGAGTTCTAGCAACACGCTGAGATTTGGTTTGTCCCCCCCGAATCGCTCGACCGATCGGGGGGGACTTTCTTCATTCACAGGTCCGACGAAACCGGAAAACAGCCGAGCCGGGTGGCTAGCCTCCCGACGTTTTTCATGAGACGCGCAGATTCGAGGACGAACTTGGCCCGGCTCGCTGGCTTTCGACTGACCATCGATTTCATTTACCGAAAGTGGAACATGAAAAGACTGCGGTTCTTTCCGAATGTTTGCCTCGTTGGTTTCGCCTTCCTGGCAGTATCGCTGTTCATTGGATGCGGTGGTTCGGACGACGGCCCGAAGCTGGTGCCCGTTTCTGGAAAAGTCACCCTCGCCGGCAGTCCGCTTCCGGGAGTCGGGATTTCCTTTCGGCCCGATGCCGCCAAAGGAAACAAGTCCGTCCATGAACCTTCCGGGACAGCAGATGCCGAAGGAAAGTTTGAACTGGTCGCCGCCGCGAAAAATGGTGCGGAGGTCGGCTGGTATAAAGTCGTCATCATCCCCGCCGCGCCTGCTCCGAAGGGTGGGGAGATGCCGCAGGTTGGCCCGCCGCCGTTCAGCGTGAAATACACCGATGTCACGACGACCGATCTGAGTATCGAGGTCAAGGCGGGCGCGGCTCCGGGAGCGTATGACCTGACTCTGACCAAGTGAATCTTGAGTGAACTTTCCAACGCGGGCGAAAAGAATGGTGAATTTTCAACAAATCCCTGGCCTTGATCGACGCACGTTTTTGGTGGCGTCGAGCGTTGGGGTTGCCGGTCAGGCATTCGGGCGGTCGGCTCAGTCTGAGACCGCAGTGAAGTCGACAAACGGGCGACCGACGGCAAAGTCGACGATCCTGTTCTTTTTATGCGGAGGCGCATCGCACGTCGATTTATGGGATTTAAAGCCGGACGCGCCGCTGGAGTATCGCGGGCCATTTCAACCGATCGCGACCTCAGCGCCCGGAGTGCGGCTGTGCGAGCATCTGCCGCTGTTGGCGAAGCAGGCGCATCACATCGCGCTCCTCAATTCGGTGGGTGCGACCGTCAACACCAATGACCATCACGCCGGCTACTACCACAACCTGACCGGTCATGTCCCCGATCTGACGTTCTTGACGCAAGGCAACAATCGAACGCCATATTCCGACGACTGGCCCTACATGGGATGTGTTGTCGCGGCGAAGCGGCCGCAGCTTGCCGGAATGCCCAATGCAGTCACGCTGCCCTACAAGCCGAGCCAAGCTCCCTATACCCGTCCTGGACAGTTCGCCGCTCGGCTGGGCATCAAGCACGACCCGCTTTACGTCTTCGGAAGTCGGGACAAGCCGACCGAGTTTCGGGCTCCTGATCTTGTCCTCTCGGCTGACGTCCCCGGAAGGCGATTCGGCATGCGGAAGGAGTTGCTGACGGAACTCGACAATGTCCGGCGCGATCTCGATCAGTTTGCCGCAGTTCAAACCTGGAACAGCCAGCAAGAGCGAGCGATCTCACTGCTGACGTCCGCCGCGACGACCACCGCCTTCGACGTCTCTCGCGAGAAGCCCGAAACGATCGCCCGCTACGGTGCAACGATCAATGGCATGAGCCTGCTGGCCGCTCGCCGACTCGTCGAATCCGGCGTGCCGTTCGTGACCGTCTTCTGGTCGGAAGAGGATAAGGCAGTTGCCAAGAAGTGCCTCAGCGGCGGCGGGTGGGATACTCACGGCAACAACTTCGCGTGCTTGAAAGAGGATCTGTTGCCTGAATTCGACCGCGGCTTCTCGGCGCTCGTTGAGGACTTGTCGGAGCGCGGCATGCTGGATGAAACCTTGCTGATGATCACCAGCGAAATGGGACGCAAGCCAAAGATCGGCGACCCGCGTTCGGGAGGCGTCACTGGAGCCGGCCGCGATCATTGGACGCACTGCCTCACCGATGTGCTGGCAGGTGGCGGCATCCGAGGCGGGCAGACTTACGGAGCCAGCGACCGCTACGGCGAATACCCAGCCGCTCGCCCCATCACTCCCGCTGACGTGACCAAGACCGTCTATCACGCGATGAGCATTCACAACTTGGAAGCGTTCGATAATCAAAACCGCCCCTACAACCTGCTCGACGAAGGCAAGCCGCTCGTTGAACTGTTCTGAAGCTGAGAGTTCGCATGAAAAACTTGACCTACCCGAGTTGTTCTCAAATTCGATCCGCACTTGTTGCGGCGGGCCTGCTGCTGACGCTGGCGATCTTCCCAGCTTTCGTGCGAGCGGACGATTGGCCGCAGTTTCGCGGGCCGAATTGTGCAGGCATCTCGACCGGAACCAAGCCGCTGCTGATCAAGTTCTCGGCCACCGAGAATGTTCGCTGGTCCGCGAAGGTGGGAGATGGTGTCGGTGGCTCGGTCATCGCGGCGGGGCGCGTGTTCGTGAGCGGCATGACAGCGGCCGAAACGGTCAGCCTGTTCGCGTTCGATGCCATCACGGGCAAGCAGTTGTGGCAACGTGATTGGAAGACCGGCCCACTCGCGGAAGTGCATGCCACGAACAGTCAGGCCAGCGCGACGCCGGCCGCGGATGCCGAACGAGTCTACTTCTACTTCAGCTCGCTTGGTCTGCTGACCGTCGATGCTCAATCCGGCAAGGACGTGTGGCAGCAGAAACTCCCGACGCCATTCTTCGTCTTCAAGTGGGGCCCGGGGATGTCGCCAGTGCTGTATCGCGACATGGTGTTGTTCTGCCAGGACGACGATCTCAACCCCGCGTTCTGGGCCTTTGATAAAGTCACGGGCAAGTTGCGCTGGAAGGACGAGCGGCTTGATATGGCGGTGAATTATTCACACCCGGTCATTAGCACGGTGAACGGTCACGATGAGATCGTGGTAGCGGGGACCGGCCAGTTGATCGGCTACGACCCGGCGTCCGGCGAGCGTCGCTGGTTTGCGAAGGTCATGCTGCGAAACATCAAGACGACCCCTGTGTGTCGTGACGGCGTGATCTATGTCTCGGTGCAGAGCAGTGCGATCGCTAATCAATGGTTGGCCGCTGTTGATCGCGACGAGAAAGCCGGCAACAAGGACGGCAAGCTCGATAAAGCAGAGATTCAGCGATACGTCGGCAAGCAGCCGATCCCCGAGGCGTTCCTCAAGAAGACGTTCGATCGCGGCGACCTCAACCAAGACGGTTTCCTCGAAGGGCGCGAGTTAGATGTTGCGTTCCTGCATCCCAACAACTTCGCCGGAGCGGACTTCAATTCGACCGGCGACGCGGCCGCCGAGCAGTTCATTCTGGCGGTGCGTGGCGGCGGCCAAGGGGATGTCACGCAGACGCACCTCTTGTGGAAGCACAAGACGAAGAACACCGATCACATCGTCTCGCCCTTCGTTTCGGACGGTCGCATGTTTCTCATCAAAGAGGGGGGCATCAGCACCGTCTTCAACACGCAGAAAGGAGACTCCGTGCGCGGCCCCAAACGGATCGGCAGCGGCGGCACCTACTTCGCATCTCCGATCTACGGCGACGGGAAACTCTACGTCGCCAGCGAGAACGGGAATGTCACCGTCCTGAAGAATACGGCGGACTACGAAGAACTCGCCGTGAACGACATCGGCGAAAGCATCGTCGCGACTCCCGCCATCGCCGACGGCTCCCTTTTCATCCGCACTCGAACGAAGTTGATGTGCTTTACCGCCGATGGCCGGTGAGTGCGGAACAGCGTTTGCAAGTTTTTATTAGGCGGGGGTGAGTCGGGATCTGGCGTGGAGGCCGGGGCGGGTTTGCTGGCGGGTGGTCCAGAACGTTTTTGAGAGCTGGCTGCCGCTCAGGCGGTCGGAGCGGAGTTGCAGGAGGGCTTCGGCTCCGGGTTGGCTCCAGAACTTTTCGGTTCCTTTGACTCGGTAGTTCAGCTCCTTCATCGTC
>JAPLNX010000627.1 GCA_026400935.1 Planctomycetia bacterium
GCCAACAACAACCGAATGATCGCCTGTGCTTCAGGCGTTTGTCTCGCAATCAGTTCTTCCGTGACGACCGACGACATCACCTACTGATCGCAGAAAATCCCAAATAACGCGAGATCATTTTAGAATCCGTGAACGATTACATAAGCCGATGCCTGCATTTGCTCAGGCGGAACCGTCTAGCCGTGCCGTTAGTCCGCGCTGATACGCCATTCATCGGAAAGTGCTGAAAAAAGTGACTCAGTTCCAAAAGTTCTTGAGTTGATCGTTCGCCGCGATTTCGAGAGGGAACTGTTTGCTGAATGCGTGCGATTGGATACCTGCATATTCACGGAGCGCGACGTGAATTTGCTCGGGGCGGACACGGATGCCCGACTCTTTATCCACGGCGAGCGTCTTTGGATTAATGGGAATGAGTAACAATTTCTCATCGGTCGCGCCGATCACGCGATTTCCGGCGATGTCTGGGCCGAGGAACATGATTGAGCCGATCGACCAATGGTCTTTGCCGTTGCCGTTGTTGTAGGTCGGAGTACGGCCCATCTCGCTTTGGATGATGACGACCAGCTTTTCGCGGATCTTCAACTCCTCCGCTTTGCGGATGACGTAGTCGATCCCGGCGAGAAATTCCGGGATCAATTTCATCTGATCGGGATCGTTGTTGTTATGGCTATCGAACTGGCCAATGGAGAGGTTTGCCGAAACACAGACGCCAGCTTTGAACGCGGCGAGCGCGATATCGGCTTGCTGGGCGAGTCGTTCTTTAGCTTGCTCTTTCGGAATGAACGGGACGACTCGTTGCAACGCCTTCGAGTTCACTTGGGCCGAATACAACATGCTCTGGCTCCGTTCGACTCGTGGAAGGCGTGAGTCTGAAACACGAGTTTGAAACTGTGCTTCCAACGCTCGCTCGATGCGATCAGAGACGAACGGATCGTGATAAGGAGCGGTCGCAATCCCCTCCACGTTGTCTGCTTTTGCCAGCAGGTTCAGCGATTGCAGATAGGGCACTCGCGACATCGGCACGAGGTTGCCAGTCGCCGAATAATTGCCAAACGTTAGAAACGCCAACGGGGCATCCGCTCCATAACACGCGGCAACCAAAGCGGGAAACGTTGGATAAGCAAGACTGTCGAGCTTTCCCGTTGCCATATAGCGAGCATTGGGGGAGTGATTGTTCACGGAGTAGTCGAGCCCGTTGACCGTCCGCAGTTCCGATCCATATTTGGCGAAGAAGTCTTCGTTACTCATTCCCTTTTCGATGTGCTTTGCAGTCGGAGCGAAGCGATGGTTGCCCGCCGTGAGGATGTCTCCCTCTTTGTAGAGCCGATTGATTCCCGCAACACCCTTCGGGTCCATCAAGTAGGTCGTGTCCCAGCCGCCGCTCGCATTGAAGACGACATAGAAAGGTCCCGCATATGCAGTGGAGTCCTTCTTTGTTTCGTCCGCTCGCAATAGCGACGACATCCCAATCGGAGCTGCAAAGCCGAGCCCGGCGATACTGCACAGCTTCAAAAAGTTTCGGCGCGACATGGCGGTTCTCTCTGTGGCCACGCTCGCCAAGAGCGTGGGTTGTTCGCGAATTCCTCCACGCTCTTGGCGAGCGTGGCTACGGGGCTATTCGTCAAGAAAATCGTGTTGCCGTAACAAGTAGGTCAGCA
>JAPLNX010000507.1 GCA_026400935.1 Planctomycetia bacterium
CTTGGTGGATACAACAACCGTGCCACCGAACGCCCGCCAGGCCCGCTGCCATTCTGGCTTGGACTCCGCCGAATGCACGACCTTGCGATCGCTTTCCAGATTTTTAAAACTCTGCCAGAAAGTTAGCTATAAACAACAGAGCACTGACGGTTGGCAACGACTCCAACGCGGCAGTCATGTCCAGAAGGCCGACGTGCGAGTACCGATCCATCGTCAGCGTGATGCTCGAATGCCGAGCCAGTTGCTGGGCGAGCTTCGGGTGGACCCCACCGGAAACAAGGTTGCTGATGAAGCTGTGCCGCAGACTGTGAAAGTCGGCGATGCCGTCATCTGTGGTGTAGGCAATTCCGGCGGCGTCCAGGTCGATGCGGAGCATCTTTGTGGCCTTCTCTGCCCGCGTTCGCTGAAACAGACGCTCTAGCTTTGCGTCTGCGCACGATCGAATGCCAAGATTGTTCGTTGCTCGTCTCGTTGTCGGTCGAGTGCGGTCGCATCGGAAAGTGGGATGCCCCGCGAGGGAGGAGAGTGTGGTTTCATTTCGACGAATTCGTTGGTCTCTGAAATGCTGTGACTCTGAGAATTCGCTCTGAGATATCCGGAGAGTTGGAAGACAACTCTCCGGAGAAGGTCATCTGGTCCGCGTCTTCATCACGACCGTGATTCGCTTCGGTATCGAGAATGAACTGCCTTGCGCGATCCGTGAGGATTCACACGATTGAGAGATCATCTCGACTGAAGTTGGTGGTCGTTTTGAATTCGTTGCCGTCCTTGTACGTTCGCTGGAGGCTCACTTTGTAGTAGATGACGTCACCGGTCTTCGTCTCGCGATGTTCGCAAAGACGCTGGCCGTGATACCGTGTAGGCGAATGACATGAGCAGGCTTCACGGAATTTTTCGAGGGAGTCATTGTGAATCATGAGAACTTGGGGAACTGAAATAAATGCTTAACCAACATAGCTTGCATTGTTGCCCGTCCGAACCAGCTTGATCTCGATATGCCTGGCCGACGCGACTACTGGGCGCGTTGGAACACGACAGCATCTGGGGTGACCGTCTGTTTCCGCTCACGGTGTAGGTCGGTTCGCAGGTGAACCTCAAAAATCCCACGCGGCCACCACTTTGTCGTGGCTCGCTTCGAGGCTGTGATTATTTGAAGGACGCCCCATCCGGAGCGTCTTGAAGCACTACGATTTTCGTTCATTCGATGGCTCGGAAGGGCCGTCCAATCGAAAAACTCACAGCCTCTCAGCGAACCAACATTGATTCGTGGAGTGAACCACGACAATCTACGACAGTTATTTTTGAATCGATCCGGATTGCCTGCCCCCTTCAGGTGCGGCCAGCGTCAAACGACTGGTCGAGCTGCGCGACTGAGTTCCTACCTGCCCAACAAGCTCGCCGAGGACAACAACTATGAAGATCGAAGCGGTTGATTTCTTTTACCTGTCGATGCCTGAAGTCCGTGATATCGGAGACGGCAGTCAGGATGCACTTCTGGTGCGGGTCAGTGGCGGCGGGCTGGTTGGCTGGGGCGAGTGCGAGGCCGCGCCGCTCGTCTCCATTGCCGCGTGGAACTGTCCGATGTCTCACTCCGCCTGCAAGCCGGTGTCGGCTTCAGTGCTGGGACAAGAGGTGAATTCACCGAATGATATCCGCCGCATCAACGCACTGGTTCGCGCCCACAGCCTCGATCTGCTGCAGGCCGATCACACGCTGTCGGGCGTCGATGTGGCCTTGTGGGATCTGTTGGGAAAGCGGCTAGAAGCCCCCGTGTATCGGTTGTTGAGCCATGACCGCGCCACTCCAAAATCTGCCTATGCTTCGGTCTTGTTTGGCGATACTCCGCACCAAACGTTCGAGAAGGCTCACACCTCGCGGCAAGCGGGCTATCGGGCGGTCAAATTCGGTTGGGGTCCGTTTGGCCGTGGCTCGGTCAATGACGACACTGAGCAGCTTCATGCGGCTCGCGAGGGGCTCGGCGAAGACGGCATCTTGCTAGTCGATGCAGGAACAGTCTGGGGCGACGATGTCGAACAAGCGCGGCTGCGGTTGCCAGCGCTGCAAGCGTGCCGCGCGCTGTGGCTGGAGGAGCCGTTTACTTCCGGAGCGTTGGAGTCATATCGGAAACTGGCCGCCGAGGCTCAGCCTATCGGACTGCGATTGGCCGGTGGTGAAGGTTGTCATAACTTCGACCAAGCCAAGAACATGATCGACTACGCGGGCTTGGGCTTCGTACAGATCGACACCGGTCGGATCGGCGGCATCACATCCGCCTATCAAGTCGCGGACTATGCGCGGGCCAAAGGGGTCCAGTTCGTAAACCACACATTCACAACTCACCTCGCCCTGAGCGCCTCGCTTCAGCCGTTCGCGGGAAGCATGGCTGACAGTCTCTGTGAATATCCCGCGGAGCCATCTTCGTTGGCCCGAGACTTAGACGGCGGAGCGTTGCAACCCGACAGCAACGGCGACATCCGCATTCCCGAATCGCCGGGTTTGGGCGTGGAACCCAACCTCGCCGCCATCCGCAAATACCTCGTCGATGCTGAGATCCGAGTGGGCAACCGCGTCATTTACCGTTCGCCCGAAGTTCCAGAATGAAACCAGTGAGAGGAGCGGTCGTGTGGACCACAAGTTTTTTCGCCAGACCGGAAATTCCGACCAGTAAGCAGTGGATGCGGCCGGGCCGACTGCGATTACTCAGTGGGCCACACTCAAAGCGAACGAACCCTTGAAGGTTCGGCCGTTGCTCAACGGGGTTCCTATTTTGTTGTTTCCATCAAATTAGGCTGGCGAGCCACATGTTCTACGCTCAGCGTTCAATCTTCAGAAACAATGGGGCCTCGCTCACAACCTGAGTGTCGCCGTTCATCGTGCCGATCGCACGGATATTGAGCTTCAGTTTTGCAGGGGGCTTTAACGACGAATCGATCCGCACGTTAACGTCAGCGTGAGATTCTCCCGCAGCAACGGATGACGGGACAGCGGTGATGCCGAACGGCGGGTCAACCAATTGGATTTGCATCAATCCGGTGAATTGAGACGTCCGGTCGAGTGCCAGCGGGCAAACGATCGAACCACCGGGCGAAGCCGTCAGTTCTCGATGCACGGCACGGAGCTTCACGACGGTCGGGAGCGTGCGGACCATGCAGCGCATCGTCGAGACGACCAGCAGCGTCTGCGTCTGCCCGAACTTATCGAGGAACTCGACGTGCCCTTGAGCGTAGACGTTCGAGTGTGCTTGCACGTTGATGTGCATCGTCTCGGGCAAATACAGCGGCAGCAGGAATTGCGATTGAGTCGGGGCGACGGTCGTTTCGGGGATCTCGATGCCGTCGAGGCATTTGATCTGCCGGTCGGCGACTTGCACGCGGATCGGGCCGGTGAAGCCGTCGAGCCGCTCGACCTCCATCAAATAGGGATAGATCGTGCCTCGGTGCGCGTACTGGTACGCCTCGTTGCAGTGCAGTATGAAGACCGGCTTGTGGACGACGGTCAGTTGCACGTGATCGACTTCACTGCCGCCGAGTCCGACGCCGTCGACGTCGTGTGCGAGGTGCGTCGCTTGGGCCGAACGCTCGACCGGCTTTCCGTTGATCTCGGCTTTGCCTTTGATCCGCAACGTCACATCGCCCGAACGAGCTTCCGCATCTGCGATGAAAGCCAGCTTCGCAGTCGGTTGATTGGCGGCGACTTGTTGTCCTTCGAGGCGGACTCCTTCGGGAAGTCCCTCAACGATCAATTCGACCGGCCCGGCGAATCCGCCGCGACGATCAACGGCCACATCGACATCGACACGTCCCCCTTGCACGACGTTGATGACATCTGACTTCAGTGAGAGCGTGAAGTCCGGCATCGCCTCGCGCACCGTGAGCCGATAAATGAACTCCGGCCCGCCCCGAATTCCTTGCTGCAGATCGCGCAGCCGCACGAAGTAATTGCCGTCAGCGGGGGCTCGCCATTCGATACGGGTTGTGCCGCGAGCGGTTTGCACGCTGCTCGCCGATGCGAGCACTCCGCCGTTCGCATCGGTCACCGCGACGATCGGCAACGACGGCGACCAACGCGGCAGCGGCGAACATTCGATCGTCAGCGGCACCTCTTTGCGACACGCGAGCCGAAACCAGTCTTCGTCGCTGGCCGTTTCAAACTGACCGTTCATGACCGTCGGCCACGCGAGTTCTGACGCCGACTCGCGCGCATCGTTGTTCGCCGCTTCCAAACTTTCCGGCAGGTCGCTCACCGCGAACGGCAACACGTTCGCACCGGCTGGACCCGGTGATGAAAAGAACTCGCTGACGGTCGCGGGGAACGTGACGTTGTCCCGCAGGATGCGCGGTGTCCCGTCGCCGGTGAGCGAGAAGAAGTCGATCGCGCGAGTCGTGCTGGCTTGACCTCCCGACGGGAACGCGAATCGAACGAGCGGTGCGGTCGACAGCGTGACGCGGTACACAAAACTGGGGCCGCCTCGGAACGTGACGTTTGAGATCAGCAGCCGATGCTCGCCGGATGCCGCCGCGCGAAACGCGAGGACCGGATCGGCGCCGATGCGCACGTCATCCGCGACAACTCGCAGGCCGTTCGGGCCGATGACTTGAACGAGCGGGTCGAGTGCCGATCCCAACCGCGCGGCGGCCACATCGACACGCACGACGTCGCCCGCCTTCGCGTCGAAGCGAAAGTAATCGAGATCGCTTTCGCCCGCGATCTGCCCGTTGATCGTCACCGGCATCTCGACGCGTTCCGCGTCACCGGGCAGCGAGTTCGGTTCCGACTCGATGAACTCCGGCAGATCGCCGACGATAAACGGCCGCGCTCCGGTCCCGCCGCGAGCACAGCTCAAACGCCACAACGTCACGCCCAGCGGCGCGTCGTCGTCGATCTCGATTTGCGATTGCCACTCTTTGGGATATGTGATCTGCGACTCACCCGGCTTGCGTCGCGGCGACGGAGCGTAATTCCCGGTCGTCCGCTCGCCCAACTCGCCGGGAGCCGTGACGCCGTCGCCGAACATGCGGAACCGCGTTTTTGGCGGAAGACATTCGCCGCCGACCCGAACATCGACGCGAGTGCCGCGCCGTCCGCCAGCGGGGAAGATGTGCGTGCTCGCCGGTTCGGTCGTGACTTGCTGGGCGAATGCGATGTCCGAGGCGAAGACCAAAGCGATGACAACAGCGACGAGTGAGGTTCGCATTTGACGTCCCTGGAGTGCTGCGGCTCGACGCAGCACTCGATTCAATTGGAATGACGACGTTGAAATTTCCACACAGCGATCTTCGGGGCCGCCGATTTTCAGCATGGCTGTTTCTGGAGTTTGAAAGTCGCTATTCCAATTGAATGGAGGGCGGTGTCGAGCCACCGCACTCCAGGTTAGGCGAACAATTCACGCACCGGGCGACCACCGCCAGCGAGTTGCACCGGGCGGCCCAGTGGGGTGTGCAGAGTGATGTCGGGGTCGATGCCGAGCGCGGTGAGCAACGTCGCCGCCATGTCGGACGGAGTGATCGGGCGGTCGATGACGCTGGCTGCTTGCTTGTCGGTCGCTCCGATCGTCAGGCCGCGCTTCAAACCGCCGCCGGCCATGACGATTGAAAACGCTTGCGGCCAGTGATCGCGGCCGGCCATCACGTTGATCCGCGGCGTACGACCGAATTCCGTCGTCAGCACGACCAACGTGTTGTCGAGCTGACCCCGTTGATCGAGATCGTTCAACAACGCGGCGAGTCCTTGATCCAGTGCGGGGACGAGCAGATCGCGCAGGCTTTCCGTGTTTTTGCGATGTGTGTCCCAGTGACCGTTCTCGATGCTGACGAACCGGCAACCCGCTTCGACCAGTCGCCGAGCGAGTAAGCAACACTGTCCGACGCTGGTCATGCCGTACGCTTCGCGCGTCTCCGTGCTCTCGCGGTCGATCTCGAACGCCTGCTTGGCCGCGGAACTGGTCATCAACTGATACGCCTTTTCGTAAAACGTATCGAGCGATTGCTCTTGCTTGCTGACGGCGTCGACTTGTTGCTCGAAGCGGTTGATCGCTCGCAGCGCGGATTGACGTCGCAGGCTGCGATCGCTCGTGATGCCGTCCGGAAGCACGACGTCACGCACGGAAAATTCCGGCGAGGCGGGGTCCGCTTCGATCACGAACGGCGAATAACTCGGTCCCAGAAACGACGGGCCGCCGCTGCTGATGAAGTTCGGCACCGAAATGTACGGCGGCAACTTCCCGGAGTTGCCCCCCAGATTCGCGACCATCGAACCGAACGACGGGTGCATGTTGTTGTTGGTCACGTTGCGATTGAAGTTGCCGCCGAAGCCGGGATGCTGACCGGTCATCATCACGTGATAGCCCGCCGTGTGATCGGAGTCGCCGTGCGTCAGACTGCGGAGGATCGCCAGCTTGTCGGTCGCTCCGGCGATGTGCGGCATGATTTCCGAAACGTCGATGCCGGGAACTTTCGTTTTGATCGGACGGAAGTCGCCCCGAATCTCGGCAGGGGCTTCGGTTTTTACGTCCCAGAGGTCCTGATGCGCCATTCCTCCGATGATAAAAATGAAGATGCAGTTCACATCTTTCTTCGGCGTCGTGTCCGCTCCCGTTGCGTGTTGCAGGCGGAGCACGTCGGCCAAGCTCAACCCCGCCAGCGAACCCATCCGTAGGAACCCGCGTCGGTCGATGCCGTCACTAACCCGACGCGTGAGCGAGGGCGATCCCACGCTCGATGTGCCGACGCCCTCGCTGACGCGTCGGGTTGCTTGATCACGGAATTCGCCAAACATGTCAGGCTCACTTCACGAAGAGAAAGTCATACGAATTGAGCAACGTCCACAAAAAATCTTCGGCCGCTTGCTGCCGAGTCGATGAGTCGAACAGCTTGCGAGCAATCAATCGCTCCGATTCGCGCGGCATTCGGCCAACCGCCGCGAGACAAAGTTCGTTAATGATC
>JAPLNX010000415.1 GCA_026400935.1 Planctomycetia bacterium
ATACCGCAATACCGCAATGCCGCAATGCCGCTCCGCCATCTCCGCTTGAAGCGCACGCCGCAATGCCGCTCCGCCATCTCCGCTTGAAGCGCACGCCGCAATGCCGCTCCGCCATCTCCGCTTGAAACGCACGCCGCTGGTGCCCCGTCAGCTTCCGCGCCGCCAAACGAGCCGTTTCAATCACTGCCGCCGTCAGTTCTGCACTCATCGTCTCGTCCCTGAGACCTGGAAGTTTCTCCCAAACCCTTTCGCGGTCTATAACTCACCAAGCCAAACTGCTGGTAGATCATCTTCAACTGGCTGCCTTATACTGGACTCGATCAATAAATTGCCGCAGTGTCAAAGCTACAATTCGACGCGTCATTCGAACAGCCCCATCTCTCCCGCGTGATCGTTGCGGTCAAGTGGGGAACACTTCGCTTCTTTACAATCCGATGCGTCTCACAAGACTGCTTACTGTTTCTGATAACTTACTCAAGCGAGATCATCCGAAGCGCAGCTGCCATGTCCAGAATGCTCTCCTATCGCGGCCGGTTCGTATCTAGGGCTTTGTCCGTTGTGTCCCCGCAAGCCTTCTAGTGGCTGTCGTTTGCGTGGCGTGGGCTCAGAATCCGGCAACGCCTGTGCAAGCCCAACCGGGCGGCGCGGCAGCAACCGTCGAGAGTCCAGATGCAACAAAGCGGAAGCCGAATGGCACCGGGCCGGATGCCGAATTGAAGACTTCGGCGGGAGTGATCCTGAGCTTGGCCTACAGCCCTGACGGGAAGTGCATCGCAAGTGGCGGTGCCGATGGGATTGTCAGGCTGTTCGATGCCAGGACGGGCGAGGAGTCCGTGCGATCATGAAGCATAGCGGACCCGTCGCCAGCGTTGCTTACAGCCCCGACGGCAAGAGTGTTCTGAGTGGCGGCGACGACGGCAGGCATTGGGTTGCGGATGGCCGGATGGTCGGCGAGAGCTTCACTCAGTCCTTGGATAGCACGACCGGCCAAGAGCTGCTGACCAGTGTCGCGTACAGCCCCAACGGACTGAACATGCTCACTGCGAGCAAGGATCGGACGATGACGCTCAGGCTTTCGCACGGGGAGACTTACATCCTCAAAGGACATACCGATGCAATTACCAGCACGGTCTTCAGTCCCGATTGTTCGCGCATCGTCAGTGGCAGTCGCGACAAATCGGTGAAGGTGTGGGATGTGGTTTCTCGCCAAGAGGTTTTCACGCTCAGCGGCCACGACGGCGCGGTCAACAGCGTGGCGTTTACTCCCGATGGCAAGTGGATCGTCAGCGGAAGCTCGGACAACAGCTTGAAGCTCTGGGATGCGACGACTGGCAAGGAGATCCGAACGCTTAAGGGGCATGCGAAGGGCGTGAATGCGGTCGCGATCAGCGGCAATGGCAAGCAGATCGCGAGCGGTGGCGACGACAAGACGCTCATCCTCTGGGACGTGGGCGGCGACCTATCGCCTCGGAAGATCGAGGGTAATACCGGCGAGTTCATCGCGGTGGCGATCAGCCCGGACGGCACGCGGGGCGTCAGTTCGAGCAAGGACCAACGAGCTCAGGTGTGGGACGTCAAAACGCTGACTCCGCTCATCTCGCTCGGTGCAGAGAACCGTTCGGTTGGAACGACCTCAACGCCACAGCAGAACGCCAGCGGTGGCCTTCCCGCAGCAGGGGCGACCGACTCCAAGGATCAGACGCTGCTGACCATCGATGTCCCCACCAGGCTGGCGGCGTTTCCCGTCTGGAGCAGCGACGGCAAACAGATCGTTGCCGCGACCGGCTCGTTGAATACGGAAGGCGAGGTCCGAGTATGGAATGCGGAAGACGGGACCGAGATCCCTCTCACAAGGGGTTTGGGGCTGCGGTCGTGGATGCAGTCATCAGCCCGGACGGCAAGTGCGTCGTCTGCTCTTCGTGGAAGGAAATGAAGAACACGGTCACGGGATGGGACATCGAAACGAAGACCAGTCTCTTCAAATTCCAGCTGGCACCAATCGACGGAGGCCGCATTGGCAGTCTGGCCTTCAGCCCCGATGTCCGGCGTTTCGCCTTCGGGAGCTTCGACCCTCAGGTGCGGGTCTGTGACGCGAACATGGGAAACGTGGTACTCCCGCTGCGGCCCGGAGTTCGAGGCCCCGCGGCTGACAGTGTGGCCTTCAGTCCGGATGGCAAACGCATCGCCGGTAGCAGTCTCGGGAAAGACCGCATCTGGGATGCAGAGACCGGCGCGGAACTGCTGAGCATCTCGCGCAACGAGGGCTGGAGAGGAATTTCGAATTTGACCTTCAGCCCCGATGGCACGCGCATCGCTGTCGCGCAGGCGGACGATTTCAGCCACACTTGTGAGATCCAGGTTTGGGACGCATCGAAGGGCGTGGAGCTACTGACCATCGAAGGAGACAAGAATCAGGTCGTGAGCGTGGCCTTCAGTCCCGATGGCAAGCTCCTCGCGAGCAGCAGCAAGGACAACTCGATCAGACTGTGGCACGCGGAGAACGGGGCTCAGCTTCGCCGTTTCAACGTGAGTGCAGGAGACAAGGACAAAGCGAGATATTGGGACATGCGCATGTCCTTCATTCCAAACGGCAAGCGGCTTGCCGGCAGTGAGCGAAGTGAGCACAGCAAGATCTGCATCTGGGATGTCAGCGAGGTTGTCCCGCAGCCGGTTGTCCCGCATCAGATCATCAAACGGGAAACAAAGCCGGCGAGCGATGCGCCGCGCGCGGAAGACGCTCGCGACCCAGACGGACGGCATCAGGCGCGCGAGCTTCTCGGCGGAAACAACGTTGTGCGGCCGAAGGGCTTGAACATGGTCTCTCGGGCTGAGCCGACCATGCGTGTGAAGAGTTGACTCAGCTCGTTCAATACTCTGGCCTATAGCCGTGACTGCAAACTGCTCGCCACTGCCACCAACAAGACTGTGACGATCTGGGATGCGGACTCGTGGGCCGAGATCCGCACGCTGATCGGGCACGAAGGGTTCGTCGAGAGCGTGGCCTTCAGCCTCGACGGCAAGCAGCTCGTGAGCGGCGGGCGAGACAACAACGTGAAGGTCTGGGATGTAGAGAAAGGGACCGAGATCGCCACTCTCCGCAGGCATGTCGCGGAGGTGCTTTGTGTGGCAGTCAGTCCCAATGGCAAGCTCGTCGCCAGCGGTGGCAAAGATAACTCGATCAGACTTTTGGACTCGGAAAACGGCGTTCAGCTCTTCGTTCTGCCCGGGCACAACTACTGGATTAGCAGCCTGGCTTTCAACCCCGATGGCCGGTGCCTTGTCAGCGGCAGCGGTTCGCTCGACTCCGATGCGCCGGCTCAGCTCAAGATCTGGGATCTGGCCAATGGTCAGGAACTCCGTGGGATCGAGCTACCCAAGGGCGGCGTAACGAGTGTCGCCTTCAGCCCCGACGTTAAACGGATCGCCGCCGCGATTGGACACGGAACCCCCAGCACCACAAACGCCTTCGGCGAGGCGAAGGTCTGGGATGTCGAGACGGGGGCCGAGCTGGTCTCGCTTGTTGAAGGTGGAACATCCGCAGTGTCTTGCGTGACCTTTAGCCCTGACGGTCGGCGCATCGTCACCAGTTCGTTGGGTGGGTCTCTGCGATTCTGGGACGCGGGGAATGGAGCCGAGCGTCACCGAATTGAATACGCCGGAGTGCAGAATGTCGTTTTTAGTCGCGACGGAAAGAACATCACCGCATGGGGTGGGTGGCACACTCGCGACATCGGGATCTGGGATGCGCGCGAAGAATCGCTGGCTCAGAAGCGGGGCTATGAAATGATAAACTCGTTAGTGGTTGTGCGGCCCACACTAATCGGGGCCGATCCACCCAAAGTGGCGGGACAACCCGACGCCGTTCGATGCATCAATCCGCCCGATCTGGAGATGGTGGGGCAGCCGCTCATGACCCTCAAGGGGCACGTCGGCACGGTAACCGCGGTGGCATTCAGTCCCGACGGCAAGC
>JAPLNX010000217.1 GCA_026400935.1 Planctomycetia bacterium
ACCCCAAGACCCCCTGCGACCAAGTGTTTGCAGAACACGAATGGAAATCCGTCTGGTCCGTAACCAAGAGAATTCCCCCCCATTGAAGCCCCCGACGCTCGCAGAATTTCTGCGACTGCTAACCTCGCTTGGTGGATACAGCAACCGTGCCACCGAACGCCCGCCAGGCCCGCTGCCATTCTGGCTTGGACTCCGCCGAATGCACGACCTTGCGATCGCTTTCCAGATTTTTAAAACTCTGCAAGAAAGTTAGCTATAAACAACAGGTCGTGCTCTGCACGCGCGGAACGACACTGATGGTCGTGGTCGCGACAGACAACGGCCCTCCGTAAGCAACGAAACGCTCAAGCGGTGTATAAACGGGGCCTGGATCGTTTTCGGAGTAGTAGTAAAAGGTGGAAAAGGTCGGATCGGTCGGCCCAACGCTCGGTCCGAGATTCTGAAAAACTCCCGTACCAAATGAACCGAAGAAGGGACTCACAACAACTTCGGCTGTCACGTCGCGCATCACACCGGTCATGATGGGGATGTTGCCGTCGAGGTCGGTCTTCACAACCCAATAATCGAACGACGACGTATCCGCGTCATCCGTGCCGAACGAATTGGTCGAAGTCGTGAATGCGAAACCGTCAGTCGTCACCACGAGATCGACGGTGGTGCGAAACGGTTCCACAAATCCTTCGGCTCCCCGTCCACCGTAGGTCTTGGCCCACACCAATTCCCCGTCGGCATCGAGCTTGATGAGCATCACATTGAGGGTCGAACCGTTCGTGATAGACGCTCGATTTGAGATCAACGCCACGACGAAACCACCATCCGGGAGCGCTCGAATGGACGGGGCACTGTCACCAGGAAGCGAGACCTCCCAAACCGACGAAAGGTCTGCCGCCAATTTGCGAATCACCGAGTAAGTCCCCTGGTTCCCCACGCCGGCGTAATGCTCGCTCGCGACCCCGTAGAAGGAGTTGCCTGCTCCATCCGCTGGCGTTTTGGTAATCGAAACACCGTTCTCACCGAACCCGAACACGACCGCCCCGCCGCTTGGACTGGCGACTAACGTTTGCGAGTTCAAGACCCCTTGACTGCCGACAACCACGCCATCGGAACTCAATTGGCTCAGCGAGGTATCCGTCGACAAGCCTCCGTAACGAAAATCTCCGACCGTTGCCACAAACCGATACGAAGTCTGCGTGAAGACGAGCGAGTTGCCACCGATCACACCGTTCGACAGCGATGTGTATTGGTCGGAGGCAATGAACGTGTTCCCCGCCATCGCCACGACCACTCCGGAACTATCCACTTCCATCGCCCAGCCAATTTTGTTGGCGCCAGGAGTAGATTCTGAGTAGCCCGAAATCCGAAACCCGCCGCTCCCGGTCGTTTCAATGTCCGTCGCCCGGTCGTAGGTGTAGCTCCGAGATGGCTGATCGCCGGTCCCACGCAGCGCCACGTTTAAGCTCTGTCCGTACTGTCGAGTCCAAAGCAAACTGCCGGCCGAGTCGAACCGAGTCAGCCAGAGATCGCCATTCTCGGCGTCAAACGATTCGGTGTTGCCGACCACCGCGTAACCACCATCGCTGGTCGCCGTGATTCCGACAGGAACATCTTTCGCGCTACCACCGAGCGCGGTCGCCCAAGTGCTCGTGGTGAGAACGCAACGTTCCTCAAGTCGCTCCGCAGCCAAGTGTGAACTACGGCGGCTTGGCAATCGCCGGGAATGCTGGCGCAGAGACGAAATCAGCCACTGAATTTTCTTCATGACCTCGGCCTTTCAATGTTTCAAACGAGAACGTGAACGATTGGAAGGCGATAGCCTCGAACCGTCGCTACGTTATTTGGGAAATCGAGATGAGTCCAATTTAAAGCGATGGCGTTTACGATTTGGGGCGCACGACGCCATTTGCCTCGGTGTTGTCGGCCGAGCGAGTGCAGCGGATCTTTGCCAAACACAACAATCTGTTCGCGATCCGTGGCCTCTTTTCGACCGTGAACGTGTTGTGGAAATTCATCGCACAGGTGCTCTGTGATGGGAAGCCGGCCGCGCGCGAGGCGGCGGTGGCCGCGATCACCACGCAGCGTTTGGCCGAAAATCTGACGACGCGGACCGCCGATACGGGCGACTATTGCAACGTCCCCAATGGCTGAACCCAGCAACCTACGAGACAATCGCAGGGACGATGACTCTCTGCGAACGTCCAATCGAACTTCTTCATGGTGGTGACTTTCAACGAGCAAGACGAAAGTGAATGCCTCTACCGCTCAAGGCGAGAGTGGGAGGCAGCAGCCGCCAAAGAAAGCTGCAATTTCCTGAAAGTTGGTCATCACGCCGTCCGAAAATGCGCTTTCCAGTTCGATTGGGGCGTGGTCGCGATTACCATTCGACCGATTCGTCGTGAGTTCCATTGGAAAGTGTTTGCATGAGTCAGCCCCGTAACGAAACCGACACGCTTCAGGACTGCGTGATGCGGTTTGCCGCAGGTGATGACTCCGCTCTCAATGAATTGCTGAAACGGTCCTCGGCGCGATTGGAGAAATTGACTCGGGTGATGTTTCGGGACTTCTCGCGAGTCCATCGTTGGGAGGAAACTGCGGACGTTCTGCAAAGTGCTTCGATCCGCCTGTATCGAGCCTTGCTGGTGACTCGACCCACCGATGTCCGAGGGTTCTTTGCCCTTGCGGCCATGCAAATCCGCCGTGAACTGACTGACTTGGCTCGTCGACACTTCGGTCCGGAAGGCTTAGGAACGAATTACGAGACGAGCGATCTTTGGCCGAGCGGCGCGGCCTCATCCAGCGCATTTGACGTGGCCGCGTCATCCGAAAGCTTCGATCCCAAACGCTTGGCGAATTGGACCGACTTCCACATCGGAGCTGAGAAACTCCCTATCGAAGAGCGCGAGGTGTTCGACCTGATTTACTACCAGGGACTGTCACAAGCAGAAGCCGCCAAAATCCTGGGAATCTCTGAGCGAACGATTCAGCGTCTTTGGCAAAAGACTCGGTTTGCAATGCACGACACGTTTGACGTTCACTTGCCGGATTAGAAGCTGTTTCAATGCGGGGCGACTAACCCGACGTCAGAGTGTGGGGGTCAGAAAATCACGCGTGGTATCGCCCTCGCTTTTTGAAGTAGCGCTGTTTTATTTTCAGCCCCAACTGGGCGATCATAAGCCAGCCCAGGGCAACGCCCTGGGTTGGCGATTCTCCGACAAAACTCAGCCCTGAAGGGGCGGCAGTACTGATTAGAACGGAATAGGGCCGCCCCTACAGGGCTTCGATATCGGCCACGGACACCAACCCAGGGCGACGCTCCCGATGGTCGCTTGCCCTGAGCTAACTTATGGCTGCCCCTTTGGGGCGAAATGCCAATACAGCGCAACTTCAAAACTCACGCTTCGGGTGAGTTCTGAAACGGCGGCTAGCGTTCCTCACAATCTTGATGTGGAACTCTCGACTGCTCCGCTGCGAAGGCATGCGCTCTTGCCGAATGTGGCAGCGGAATGAAATCTTTTTTGAATTCGATACGATGTTGCCAACCACGTGAGAGTTACCGATGGCTTTGTCGATCGATCAATTCATCAATGAGATTTCTTCAAGCGGGATGATCCCCGCGGCGGAACTTTTCTCATGGATGTCGTCCATCGCAGAGGCTGACCGCCCGAAAACTAGCGAAGAGCTGGCTCGCCAGTTGGTGAAGCAAAAGAAGCTCACGAAGTTCCAAGCCGAGCAAATCTACGCGGGCCAGGGGAAGTCGCTGACGCTGGGGAATTACCTGATCCTCGACAAGCTCGGCCAGGGTGGCATGGGTGTCGTGCTTAAGGCGATGCACCGGCGGATGGAGCGGATCGTGGCGCTCAAGGTGATGTCGCAAGCGGGGATGAAATCTCCCGATGCGGTTCAGCGATTTCATCGAGAAGTCAAAGCGGCCGCGAAGCTCGTTCATCCCAATATCGTCGTGGCTCACGATGCGGACGAGGCGAATGGAACTCACTTCTTAGTGATGGAGTACATCGAAGGGACTGACCTGTCGGCGTTCGTCAAAAAGCATGGCCCCATGACGACAGTGCAGGCCGTTTCGTGCATCGTTCAGGCCGCTCGCGGATTGCAATTCGCTCACGAGAATGGGGTCATTCATCGCGACATCAAGCCGTCGAATTTGCTGCTCGCTCGTCGTGACCGCATTCATGCGGTCGGACCCGATGAATCGGGTCACTACGAGCGCGACGTCATCAAAATTCTCGACATGGGTTTGGCTCGAATTGAAGGAGCAGAATCAGCTCAAGGGGAGCTCACAACAACCGGGGCCGAGTTGGGAACTGTGGATTACATGGCTCCCGAGCAAGCTCTCAGCGCGAAGTCCGCCGACGCTCGGAGCGACATTTACAGCTTGGGAATTACGTTGTGGTATCTGCTGACGGGCAGAGTCGCCTACGAGGGTGACTCGCTCATGGCCAAGTTGTTGGCTCATCGCGATGCGCCGGTCCCGTCTCTGATCGGCGTCGCCCCGTTCGCCAAAACGGGGGACGCGTCGCACGAACCGCACTTCCTGACGAGTGGGGTGACTGGCCCTCATGCCGTTGATGCTGTGTTCCGCAAGATGGTGGCCAAGCAACCTCGCGACCGCTACCAGTCGATGGCGGAAGTGATTCGCGATCTGGAGCGTTGTCTGGCGGGAACCGCAGTGATTGCGATATCGCAGCCGACCAACGGTGACCACAGTCCCAAAACTTCACCAATCGGTGCAACCGCCAATTCAGTGAAAACTGCGAACTTGTTCTCCGCCGCAGAGGCTGAAACCGTGATGCTGCCGGGTGGGAAAGTGAAAGCGGATACTCATGCCGAACTATCACTGACGTTGGACGAAGCGCATCTGCCAAGCTCGGCATCGGGCGGTCGGACCAATAGGACAAGGTTGGCTCTGTTCGGATCGATTGCTGGGGCCTTGATTGCGATCCTTGCGTTCGCGTTGTCGAGAAGCGGTCAACCCGACCAACGACTCGGGCAAGTCAATTCATCCATTGCAAATACAGGTATCTCAGCGCCGAATAACGTTGCCTCGAAAGCGACACACGGTTTGTCGGATAAGCCCTCCGTCCCGGACTTTGCTTTGGAGTTCGATTTCCAACGGCACACATCCGCTCGCGTGGAGATTCCTTTGCCAAGCCTGGATCCGAATCTCCCTTGGACTTTGGAAGGCTACATTCATCCGGCCGACATACCGGACCACAACCACGGTCTGCCCGCGATCTTTGAAGGTGATCCGTGGGTATTGAATTTGAACAATTGGACGCTGCGGTTGGTCGAATACTCTGGATCGGTGAATCGGTTCCCGAATCGATCCGAAAATGTGATTGCTCAGACCTCGGCCAAGAAGTGGCGTGGCCGACGAGTGCATCTGGCAGGTATTTTCGACGGCAAGCAAGCCACTCTGTTTGTTGATGGTAAGCTCATTGGCAAAGCCCCACCGAAGTTCCTTCCTAAAGAACATACGGGCAAGTTGCTCTTAGGAGCACGCTTCAGTGGCCGCATGGATGAATGGCGAATCTCGAAGGTGGCTCGCTATGACAACGAATTCTCTCCGCCAGCGCGTTATGAGCCCGATGCCAACACAGTGGCCTTGTTTCATTTCGATGAAGGAGATGGAGACCGGCTACGCGATTCATCCGGCAACCACCATGCACGGCGAGATCACCGACGCGACTTGGGTGAGACTGAATGATGTGACGGTTGGTCTTCCCGCAAACGGTCCGGTGGTCAGCGAGAGGCCGTTCGTAACTCTTCGTAACGGTGTCGAAGCGGCACGGCACGCGACGCTCGATGAGGCTTTCAGCGCCATCCAATCAAACGATGTGATCGAAGTCCGTGGTAACGGACCTTTTCCAATCGGCGGCCCGGCGGCCATCAATGTGGGTGTCAGGTCGGACAACGTTTTTACGCTCAAGGGTGCTCCCGGCTTCCGACCGCTCTTTGTCTCTGCTCCCGGCGCTCAGCAGTACAACGTCGGCTGCGACACCGCGCGGTTTGAGGACGTTGACTTTGTGCTGTCAGGGACTGCGGGATTCGAATTCTATAATGTGCGCGACGTGGAGTTTCTGCGGTGTCGCTGCGTGTCGACGTCAAGCTCCCCAGGCGTCTTGCTGCGTTTTGATTGTGGGGACGATCAGATCGTCCGGTTCAGCGATTGTTTCGTGGCATCGGCGAGGCGTGAAGGAGCGCTGACGTTTACCGTTTCGCCCGCAAAGATTGAGATGTCCAACACGGTCATCATGACGCGTGGCAATCCACTGGGTATTATGGCGTTCGGATCGACCGTCCGATTGAATCGCTGCACCATCGTGGGTGGCTCTGCCATGAGTTGGGCAACGCCGACGAACGATAAAGAACGGAGTGTTCCAGGGACCGCCGTGCTGACTCGTTGCCTCGTCTTTGGACCGTCATACATCGGCGAACACGTCCGCTGGCAAGGCCAGGAAAACGTCTATGGCATCTCACAATTCAGGGAGTCAGGAGTTGTTCTGCCCGGCAACGTGAAGCTGTCATTCGACGAGTGGGTGAAGTCCCCCGAAAAGCCCGAAACCGGATCGAGGCTGGTCTCAACAAGGGCCAAACCGTTCGAAGAGTTTCTGGACCAGAACCCGCCGGTCATGTTCGGCAAACTGAAGACCTACCTCGAAGAACTCCGTGCCCTCCACCCCGACGTTGGTGTCGATCCTGCTGTGGCCGATCCCGGACTCTCACCGCTTGCGGCGGCCTCTGCGACAGCCAAGTTGCCCGACCGCCGCATCGCCGAATGGGTCATCGAACGCAAGGGGACGGTTTTCGTGAACGATTCGGCGAACCCGATTTCCCGCATCACGGACCTACCTCCCAGCGATTTCACGATCAGGGTCATTCGATTCCATTCGACGTCCATACTCTCCGGGATGGACGCCGATCTGATTCCGTTGCGTGCGTTGGGGGATCTTGAATTCATCGACATCGACGCGGATGTTTCCGCCACTGGCATCTCCGGGTTAGCGCACATTTCGACGTTAATCAGATTCTCTTTGTGGGGAAGGGAACTTGGCGACGATCGCTTGGCCGCTCTGGCTCAAATCAAATCGCTGGAGAAGGTGTTCCTTGTGAATGCGAATCTCACGCCGGATCAATGCGTCGCGATTGCCAGGTCCATGCCTCAACTGAATGGAATGAGTCTCGAAGAAAACAATTTGCTCGACGATGAAGCGATCCAACCCTTCCACGCCATGACCAAGCTCGCCAGCCTAAAGCTGAACGGAACCAAGGTCACCGCCACTGGTGTCGCGGCGCTGCAAAAAGCTCTCCCCAATTGCAAGATTCATTGGGATGGCGATGCAAAATGACGCTGTCGTAGTTTCAAGCCAAGAACTTTGACCTCGGCATCAAGTCACGATCAGTCGGCTCGCTTGTCAGCAGCGGATAGTGTGAGTTCGGCTTTCTTTATCAGTGAATTCCCTGTCCGGCGAATGGCCGAGGCAATCGTTAACGGGCGGTTTGTTGTTGTTTCGGCAAGAATCTACGTAGGCATCACGCTCCGTGTGATGAGCCGAGTGCTCCACAAAGCGTTGGCAAGCGTTCGGCTCGTCACGCGGAGCGTGACGGCTACGTAGCTGCGGCTTCGCCGCTCTATGGTTCGGTGAACAGCGTTTTCCAAATCACCGGGTCACTCTCTACAATTCTGTCCTTAACGCGGTTCGCTGCCGAAGCGTTAACGGGCTGAAGAACAACAACTTCGAAGCCCGATTTTTTGAAGACATTTCTAACCGAAGGAAACGACCGCACTGTGAGCGATCAACCTGTAGTAACTCCTGCTGTCGATCTTCCGCGCATTGAGCGAGCGGTTCGCGAAATTCTCGCGGCGGTCGGTGAAGACCCGAATCGCGAAGGGTTGCTGGAAACTCCTAGCCGCGTTGCGAGGATGTATGCCGAGCTCTTTTCCGGGCTGCATTCCGACCCCGCTCGACATTTGAAAAAAGTCTTTGCCGAAGACTACGACGAGTTGGTCTTAGTGCGCGATATCGCCTTCAACAGCGTTTGCGAGCATCATTTGTTGCCATTCATCGGCAAAGCTCATGTCGGATATTTGCCGAACCGAAAAATCGCCGGGCTGAGTAAGTTGGCTCGCGTGGTCGAAGAGGTTTCCAAGCGTCCGCAGGTTCAAGAACGAATGACGCATACGATCGCCGACTTAATGGCCAGCGAACTCGATGCGAAGGGAGTGGTCGTGGTGCTTGAGGCCGAACATTCCTGCATGACAATTCGCGGCGTTCGCAAACCAGGCAGTACCACGATTACGAGTGCGGTTCGCGGCCTGTTCCTAACGAATCAGTCGAGCCGTGCTGAAGTCATGTCGCTGATCAATCGAAAGTAACAGCGCACCATGATTGCTCAGTTTGCTTGGCGTTTGATCTGTGGCATGAGCCTGATGTGGGCGCTGATGCCGCGCAAGCAAGTGACCTCTGGATTCTTCCGCATTCAGATGTTGGTAGTGATGGGCTTGGGCGTGCTTGCTGCGTTGAGCGACGCGATGGAGGCGCAGTCTGCAATTCGTGAGGCGGGCGCGACGGAATTCGCTGCCGCTTTGCCATCGCCGCTGATGGCAAGTTTGCCGGCAGGTGTCCTCGCTTTCTTGGGGTTTGTTGGTTCTGCGTTTTGGACCTTGGAACGTCGTGTCGGTGCGGAGCGAATTGGGTTTGGCATTCTGGTCCTGTCGGCTTCGTGGATTTGGATGCTGTGTGATAGTGGTGCTGGTCACGACGGCTCCATGCTCGTTGTGAGTGACACGATTATGCTCTTTGTGAGTGGCACGATTATTAAGATCGGCGTCCCATTGGTGACTCCTGGATGTCACCCGCTCATCGCGTTTGCATCCGAGTTCATCGGCGCGGCGGTATTGGGCGGTTCGGTTGTGGGAATGTTGCTTGGACACTGGTATTTGACGACCCCGACGATGTCGATTGAACCGCTGAAGCGACTCAATCTGATATTGGGCATTTTCGGAGTCTTACGGCTGATTGCTTCCGCAACGGTGCTGTTCATGCTGTGGAATGGAGCCTTTGATACTGTCGAAAAAAGCCTGAGCTTTGTTACCGTTCCGAAAACATGGCTCGGCCTGCGTTGGCTGGCCGGAGTCATCGGGCCGATCGGTGTGAGCTTGATGGTGTGGCGAATCTTGAAGTACCGCAACACACAGGCGGCAACCGGCGTGTTGTTTGTCGGAGTCATTTTGGCGTTCATTGGCGACATGACGGCAGCGTTGTTGCTGCTAGAAACGAAGCTGCCGTTGTGAGCCATTTGGATTTGCTGGCACTCACGAATTCCAGGTATGACGAAGTCGCCCCCACTGACCCCGTGTCAGTGGAGCGATGATTGAATGCTGTGCTGTCACGTGGCTCCAGCTTCCAGTCACCGCTCCACCGACCAGGGTCGGTGGGGGCGTAGGAGCAAGATCACAGCGAGACTTAGCGGCCAATCAGCGCTCCACCGACGCGGGGTCGGTGGTCTGTTGATTGTACGTAAGTTTTCCAGCAATTCATGATCGCGGCACGCGGTTTGCGCCAGAGATATTTTCAGATGTTCATCTGCCAATATTTCTGGGAGCGACAGGATGTCCGACGCTGTGGATCACGGATCGATTTCT
>JAPLNX010000637.1 GCA_026400935.1 Planctomycetia bacterium
CTGCCCCGCCGGGCACTGCATCACAATGCCGCCGTACAAGCTCCACACAACGCTTCGACAACCGTGCATCCTTCAGACGTATCTTGATTCCATCCTATGATCCATACCACAGCCACCGAATTGTGTAGAGACCAATGAGTTAAAACTCGGTGGCGTTTTTTTTGCGCGGTTGCTGACTTGGGCCGCTCGGCTTCGCCTAGAGTTCGTGCCTCATTCGTGCTCGCATCGTGCTGTAAGGTTAAGCGACTGTGTGGTGAAACACATGTCGTTGCACGTGGTTAGCCACGTATTTTGCCGCAGTCTCCTCCTCTGGTACGCAGCTTGCCAGAAGGCCTTCGTTCGCGCTCGGACCCAATGCAGCCAAGTTCCAGTGAATGCTGAAATGTGGGCTGTAGAAATCGGTTCATGAGTCAGGAGACCTGTGATGGTGATGTCGTCAACAGCGTTGTTTGAGCGGAGCATTATGCAATGCGAAGCACATCATCAAACAACAGAACTGTCACCACTGGAGTTTCGGTTGTTGTTTGCGAATCGAATCGTGGAACAAAGCTGGCGCGACCATAAATTGCAGTGGTCATGTGAAGATATTGGCGTGCTGCTGATTGAAGTGGTGGAAGAAGAACTCGGTTTTGATTGGAACTCCCCTGTTGCAATTGAAGAGTTCAAATCTCTGCTCGCGCAAGCATTCGTTGCTGCGGGCGATGTTCTTCCGCCTTGGCAACGAAGGTTTTAGTCAGGTCGTTCATGTTTCACGCTCGCCCAAAGCGTCAGGGAGGGGTCTGTGAAATATTTCCTTGATTACGCATCTGGCTGGCGTGATTGATGTCGCTCAAGCACTTTGCAGGTGAGTCACCTGCGTCACGAAAAACAGAGAGATTCTTCATGTCAAATCAATTTCCGTCAGCAATGCTTGCATCGAATGATCCTCTTTCACGCCGGAAGTTTCTCGCTGCCTCATCAAGTGCAGTCGGAGCCGGGCTGTTCGCCACGCTTAATGGTTGTGCGGAATCAACAACAGCAAGGCCTGTCGCGGTTGAGCCGAAACCTGGAGAAGCAATCACACCAGCGCCGACTGCGGGTGTTGTTTCGGCCAGCGAAGCGCCTGAAGTGAGCGATCTGAAGTTCGGCATCATCGCGCTGACCGACTGCTCGCCGATTGTGATTGCACATGAGAAAGGACTGTTTAAGAAATACGGGATTAACTCGACCGTCTCGAAGGGGGCCAGTTGGGCGGCGATTCGCGACGCTCTCTCGAACGGTGACATTCAAGCGACGCACATGCTGATCGGGATGCCGATCGCCTCGACAATGGGATTGCTGGGATCACCGAAGAAGCCGATGGTCGTGCCGTGGTTGCTCAATCGAAACGGACAGGCGATTACGTTGAAAGCCGAGTTCAAAGGAAAAGTCGGTAGCGATCCGAATGCCTTGAAACCTTTCGTCGATGAAGCAAAAGCGAAAGGGACGCCGATGACGTTTGCGATGACGTTTCCGCCGGGAACGCACGCGATGTGGATGCGGTATTATCTCGCGTCCGGCGGCATTCATCCTGATCGAGATGTCGCGCTCGCGACTGTGCCGCCGCCGCAAATGGTGGCCAACATGAAGGTCGATAAGATGGACGGCTTCTGTGTCGGCGAACCGTGGAACGCGCGAGCGATCGCCGACGGCATCGGTTTCACGTCGATCACGACACAGGAAATCTGGCCCGATCATCCGGAGAAAGTCTGCGCCTTCACAGCCGAATTCGCGGAAAAGAATCCGAAGACGGTCAAAGCGGTGCTAAAGGCTCTGCACGAAGCGAGCGTCTGGCTCGACAACATGGACAATCGCCCCGAGCAAGCCGACATCGTTTCGGCGGCGACCTACATCAATTGTCCGAAAGAAATCATTCTCGGTCGCCTGCAAGGAAAGTACGACATGGGTGACGGTCGCACGATGCAAGACAAAAACTACATGATCTTCCACGACCGCAACTGCAACTATCCGCAGCTCAAGTGTAATCGTTCACGGATTCTAAAATGATCTCGCGTTATTTGGGATTTTCTGCGATCAGTAGGTGATGTCGTCGGTCGTCACGGAAGAACTGATTGCGAGACAAACGCCTGAAGCACAGGCGATCATTCGGTTGTTGTTGGC
>JAPLNX010000339.1 GCA_026400935.1 Planctomycetia bacterium
ATCCGTGGTTTTCAGGAGTGAATTGAAACTAACCCGAAGCGTGAGCGAGGGCGGACGCTCCCGGCGACGAGAATCTTGCGATCGAAGTTCTGAGAAGCGTTCGCCCTCGCTGACGCTTCCTACGGAAGTGGTTATTCAGCGGCGGGAGGTTGATCCAAGCCAAGCTCTTTGGCCAACTCTTCGCGACTGCCGGTGTTCTTCAGAATGTCATCCAGCAGTCCTTCGAGTTTGTCGTTGCCGTCCATTTTGCTCTTGAGGTCAGACAGCTTGTCACGCAGTTCCAGCAACTTGCGAAGCGGTTCAACCTGCTTCACGACATTGCCGGGCTTGAAGTCGTCCATGCTGTTGAACTTCAACTCAATGCCGAGTTCCTGCCCTTCTTTGCCACTCAGCTTGTCCTCCACTCGGAACGTCAATCGCGGCGTCATGCCAGACAAGACTTTATCGAAGTTGTCTCGATTGATTTCTACGAACTTACGGTCCTTCATCGGTGGCAGGCTCTTGTCTGGCTTGCCTGAGAAGTCTCCCATAACACCGACCACAAAGGGCAATTCCTTCAACTGCATCGCGCCGTTGACTTCCACGTCATACGTGATTTGAACGCGAGGTTTGCGGACCCGATCCAACTTGTGCTGCAGACTTTCTTTGGCCATGACTGCCGTTCCTTTCTGATGGGTAATGATATTTGACGGCGTTATTCCGCCGTGCCTCACGCAACAAAAACGAGCTTATTCCACGGGTGGCTTGATGCCCAAAAGCTCTCCGACCTGAGCATGCACGGCGGTGTCCTTGAGCAACTCATGCAAGAGATCTTCAAAAGGCATGCGTCCCCAATTGACCGCACGTTGGACGAGATACGAAACCGGGCTGTGCGGTTCGACCTGTCGTAGAAAATTGGCAATCTCCTCCAGCCTATTAAAAGCATCTTGGCGCGATTGAATCGTGCCGCTGGGCACGCCACCGCCGAATTGTTGGCCCGCAGACGTCGCTTGAGGTGAGGCTGCGTCAGCGCCACCTGTAGGAACATCAGCGCCACTCTTTTCTTTGAGTACGCGCTGGGCGATATCGTTGCAGTCCTCCAACGGCTTACGCAGCTCGCTGACACCCGGAGCCAAACGAGCAAAGCGATTTTGCAGGATGTCGCCAAATCGGTTCACTTCAGCGACGCTTGCCTGCAAGTCATCTGCGAGAGTTTGAATCGTTTCACGTGAGGCCGCTCGCATGGCTTCTTGGTAAGCCTTGGCCTGCTCATCGGAGCGTTGTTTACGGTTTGCGTAGGCGTCTTCGGTTTCGCTGTCCCCCTTCGGTTTGAGCCGGAAGGATGTTTCCCAGAAATTCCAATTGAAGACTTGTTCGCCGTTTTTGGGGATCAGCGGCGACTGTCGCAAGAGGATGGGAAGTTTTCCGCCACGATCTCCGATCGTACACCAAACCAGCGGAGCCAATCGCGTTTCCAAGTCGCCGTCTTCGGACACCAGTGGATAAACCGTGTCCCAAAATTGTTCGAGCAATTCGTTGAGCAACTTAAAACCATCGCGACAGCCAGCGAAGCCATGCTGGCTGATTAGGGCTTCGGTCAGCCACGCCCCCAGCATCAAGTCCTTGGATCGCTCAGCGATTGCCGACGAGGCTTGATCAATAATCAGCAACCAATTCGGTGGCGTCTCTTCGGCACCATCATCAACGAGGTCGCGATTGCCCTGCTTACGAGCGGCCTTAATCTCCTCGTACACACTATCCCACTTCAAGTCCTCACCAGAAGGTGATCCATCTGAAATGGGTTTCAGCAGACTTTCAAAATGCAGCAGATGGGGTGTCGCCATGTGTTTGGTGCCGCTCGCGATGTTGGTCTTCAGAATCTTCAGAAGTGGTGGTGAGGCATTTAATCAATAGGAGCTTCGTCTGACGAGCATTACGGCTGTTGAATTCCACGAGTTCGTAGAGATCGGCCCAGCGTCTCCAAGGCTTTCGCGTGCAAGCGACTGGCCCAGGACTTACTCAAGCCCAATCGTTGACCAGCTTCTTGAAGCGTCAGCCCTTCAAAGTAAGTGAATCGCAAGAGCTGCCGCGAGTCATCCGGCAAGCGATCAATCATTTCATGGATGACCGAATTGGTTTCCTGTTGTTCCATCGACGAACTCGGTTGAGCCGCAGACTCATCTGCCAAGTTCCATTGACCCGAATCTTCGCCGTCTCCCGAAGTCGTAGCGAGATACACAACCGCCAGCGAGGTTGTCATGCGGGACAACCACTGAGTGTTTCCCGTCGCCTCGTGTGACTCGCTGCCGTTGGGATTCTGAGCGTCCTCATGAACGACTTCATCAGCCAGTTGTTGGTAGCGCATTCGATGATAGGTCGAGCGACTGAACCACATTAATTTCGAGAGTCCGTCGCACATCGCACCTCGCACGCGGTAGTAAGCGTACGTGGAAAATTGATTTCCCAGACTTGGATCAAAATCGCGAGCGGCCTCCGCTAAGCCGACCTGTCCATAGCTGACCAAGTCATCTAACTCAACATTCTTGGGCAGGCTACGTCGCATGGCGAACGCCAACGAGCGGACTAGCCCTTGATGGTCTTCGATTAGTTGTTGCGGTGAGCGTGAATCGGAACTCATTGGGCGTTGTCCAACAATTGCGACCAAAGAAGTTCCAACCGGCCACGTGACACCGGATTATCGAACAAGGGTCTTGCAACTGCGGCGGCGATTTTCGCTCTCAACTCAGTCCGCTCGCCGACTTGCGGCATGTGCGTTTGCAGAATGGCTTCGATCAACTCAATCAGAATTGGATCGAAGCTGAGGGCATCGCATGCGTGATGCCGACGCGCGACGTCAACCAGCCGGGGCAAGTCCACCATGCTCGCGAACGACTGCTCATCAAGAGCGGCTGCGGTCTGGCTCACGATGGCGTCGAGCAGCGGCATTTCGCCCGCATCTGAACGACCAAGCGAATCGACAGCATGATCCTGTGTGTGAGACGCACCGGACGATTGAGATTTCGCTGACATGCCAAGCCCATGTGTGAGAGTACCGAATGGGTCGGCGTTCTAAACACACGTGATGTCAACTGGCAAGCGTCCTGGCCAACGAATTCTGAGCGGCAGGTGGTGAAGCTCTTGCCTCGTTCCTAAATGTTGGCTGCTCATTCAAACGCAAACAGCGTTGCAAACAATTCGTCAATCATCTCCGCGACAATCACGTCGTTGGTGTCTTTGGCGCTGTTACCAAACCGATTCGCACCCGTCTTGCCTTGGCCTCCCAACGCTTTGTCATTCCCAGCTTCGCCATCAATCGAATCGACTCCGAAACCGCCGATCAGGATGTCGTCGCCTTCGCCACCCTTCAGGGTGTCCTTTTCGGTTCCACCGATAAGAGTGTCGATGCCGTCGTCGCCGGACAACAAATCATTGCCGGCTCCACCCAGAAGCGCATCGTCACCGGTACCTCCAGACAAACTATCTTTGCCGTTTCCACCTTTAAGCGTGTCGTTTCCGGCTCCACCGCTCAGCGAGTCATCACCGCTGCCACCAACGAGCGAATCATCGCCACCGTTACCGAGCAGTGTCACTTTGCCTGCGAAGTCGGTCACGACAATGACGTTGGCCGTGTCATTACCGGTCAGCAATGCGGCCTCAAGGCCGCTTTGCAGGACGTCGTTGCCTAACAGCGGTGAACCCTGCAACTGATTCTTGGACAACACGAATCCAGTACCAGCTTCGATGACCGCTTCAACCACACTGTCGGTTCCGCTGCCACCCAACAACGTGTCTTTGTCTTTGCCACCCGTGAGCTTGTCGTTGCCGGTTCCGCCATCCAGCGAGTCGGTTCCGTCACCACCCAGTAGGCTGTCGTTGCCACCGTCGCCTTTCAGAATGTCCGCATCAGTGCCGCCATTGAGCGTGTCGTTTCCATTCCCTCCGCGCAGCGAGTCAACACCGGCGTCTCCATTGAGCACGTCATTGCCTGATCCACCCGTGAGAGTGTCTGCTCCTGCTCCGCCAGTTAGTGTCACGAAGCCAGTGAATGCGGCGGCTGAGAGATCGTTGGCACCGCCGTCACCGGTCAATTCAGCAGTTTCAATCAGCGATAGCGTGTCCGTTCCCACGCCTCCCACGCCCTTCAATTCTTTATTCGACAGCGTCGTCTTTGTTGTCGCCGTTTCCACCAACCGATCGATGCCAATCCCACCCACGAGACTGTCGTCGCCGCTGCCACCAGTCAGCGAATCGTTTCCACCTTGTCCCAGAAGCGTGTCGTTTTCCAGACCACCAGTGAGTCGATCAGCAAACGCACTCCCCGTGATCGAGTCGTTTCCAGCGCCACCATCCACGCTGACGCTGGTCAGGTTCGCGAAAGCTCCTGTGGTGACGCCAGACAAATTGAGGTTGTTGCCGAGCGAATTTCCGGTCACGGTAAGTGAGTTGATGTTCTTAGCGACGGCAGACAGCACCCGAACTTCAACCGGATTGACGTTGGCGTTCACCACGTGATTCGCGTTCGACGTGCCATCAATACCCCGTTTTCCGTCAGTGACATTAAATGTGACGGTCTTTGTCATAACGTTTACTGCCACGACCAACATCTCTTCTTGGTCGATGCGGATTCGACTACCAGCGGTAACCTGAGAGACGTCATCCAAGAAGGCAGACGACGCATTGGCAGCCAGTGGTTGCGTGAGATGAGCAATGACAGTCGTCTTGGCGATTGCCAGTTCGACTTTTCCATCAGCATTTGAGCTGACGTAGAGGTCGCGCTCAGTACCGGCAAGGGTGACATCGACGGTAGACGTTGCCGCCTTCACAGGCCGGACGAAGGGATCGGTGAAACTAATTATGGCGTCTTCGCCATCGCGAATACCTTGGTCGAAATCGCTGGCACCAAAGCCGGTGTTGCGAGGTGCGTAAGAGTCTTCCCAATAAATCTTCAACTCGCCGGTCAACTCATTGAGTTGCGTCCGCATGTGGTACTTCGCGGTTTGGCCGCGGAACAGCGGTTCGGCCAGCCCGCCCGTTGAGGAAACGCCATTCTTGATGAGTTGTGTGCCATTGGAAGGATTGCCAATCAGTCCCGACGTGTTGCGATCGGGATTGGCACTCGCCACGGAGAAGAACGCGTACGCACGGGGATCATTCAACAGATTCACATTCGCCGTCGTGTTGGGAATGACTCCCGTTGCCGGGAGAGCGGGAACGTTGCCCTGATTGGGCAGGATTGGTTGTGGCTGTCCTGGGGGGGCCAATTTTGTGATGTCGAAATCACCATCCAGGAAATTCTCGCGAGTCGAATTGCGCACGAGGAAGAAACCGATCTTGGCATTTGGATCGGTGCTGGCCATCCCCAGATCAACACTCGATGTCCCCTGGCGATCGTTCACATGAATGTCTGGCTTAACAATCGACCGAATCTCTTGGACGTTCTTGACGCCTGGGACAACGCTGCTGGTTAATGCTTGCGAAGAATAGGAGCCAGCCCCCGCAGCCAATACAGGGTTGGTGGCGCCCGCCAGCGTGTCGTTGGTGATGGTGTAAATCCCAAATTCATTGTCGAAGAACGTCGGCAAGACGTCCTTCGTCGGACGTTCGTCGCCGCTCGTGTCCCAGACCGTCACGTATCGTGGCCGCTCTGCTGTGAGGTCGTCACTGGAACCAGCGGCGAACATGAACCCGGTCAGAGTGAGTTCATCGAAGAAGAACCGATTCGGGATATCGTTGTTCGCGAGCGTCCCGATGTTGGGATCCTTGGGGGACACTCGATTAACGTTGATGTCTGCCTTGAGTCCCGGTCGCG
>JAPLNX010000169.1 GCA_026400935.1 Planctomycetia bacterium
AAACGTAAAGTGCTGGTGCATCGCTGGGACTCCATTCCCAAAAGGATCTTTCCAAAACACCCCAATGCGAATCTCCCAGCGATGTTTTCCTCAACCTCTCTTTTGTTCAGAATCCTTGCGTTTGAGATTCATGACCGCCCGGTTTAGGAATTGAGATTCCAATTAATACTCATTCCAACGACCCCACGGAGCTTACCTCAGTGGTACAACGGACTTTTGTACTACGATATTCTGGATTTCAAGTGACTCCCAGCGTAGAGCAAAAGCCCAAATCTATTGAGGCAAGCTCAGTTCGGGGTGAAATTACTTGGTAAAAGATTAGTCAGCGTACCTCTCGACGCCCCGCAGCGTTTCACCGATCATCGCTCATCGCGAAACCCGATTGGTTCCGTCGAGGTACTCAGGGTCAGGCCCTCGTAGAACCTTTTCCAAACCGTTCGCTCGCATTACGCCAAGATGGCGAACGGTTTGAAAAACCGTTCTACAGCGGTACGTCATTTTTCAATCGAACAAGGCCGCTTTCGTGACAGGTTCCGTTCCCACAAGTCGCCTCGATCGTCCGCGATTTCCGTCGGAACTGCGTGAGGTCCGCTCGGAGTCATTAGCGGAAGAGCTTGTCGTCGTTGAATCGAAGCCCGAATTGGAGACGCCTGAAGCAGTACTTGTTGTTGATCGGTTACCGCCGTTTCCTGTTCCGTGGCGGAATCCGCTGAAATGCATCGCCTGGATTGTGCGGACCTTGTTTGGTCTGGCGAGTTTGACACTGTTGTTGGCGGTCTCCGCAGCGGTGCCTCTCGTCAATTTTTGGGTGCTTGGTTATTTCCTGGATGTGACGGGCCGGATCGGTCGGACGGGGAAACTGCGAGCCGCTTTTCCGCTGCTTGGCTTAGCACCTCGATTCGGCTCAATCGTGTTGGGAACTTGGCTGTGCGTGTTGCCGCTGCGTTTGGTTTCCGGAGCGGCGTCTGATGCGACGTTGATCGATCCGCGGGGGCGAGCAGCTGCCGGTTGGCAATTCGCACTGACGCTGTCGTCCTGGCTGATGGTCGCACATCTTTGCATGGCACTGGCTCGTGGTGGGGCACTGGGTTGCTTCTTTCGTCCATTCAAAAACTTTCGTTGGCTGCGCGCACGTTGGCGCGATCGTGATTATTGGGAGCGAGCCTCGACGGCGATCGGACAGTTCCTCACGGGGTTGAATGCGCGCGCGTACTACTCGATCGGTTGGCGCGGGTTTGTCGGGACGTTTGCTTGGTTGATCGTTCCATCGGCGCTGTATGTCTCGCTGCATGATCCGTCGAAGCCGGGGCAGTTCATTTCGATGCTAGCTGGCGGATTCGGTTTGTGGCTGACGTTGATGTGGGCACCGCTGCTGCAAGCTCGCTTCGCGGCAGAGAACCGTTTGGGAGTCTTCCGCGAATTGAAGACCGCTCGCGAATTGTTCTGCCGAGCACCGTTTGCATGGCTATTCGCAATCGTGCTGACCTATGTCTTGGCTCTGCCTTTGTATTTGTTCAAGGCGCTGTCGCCGCCGCAAGACGCGATGTGGTTCATCACAATTATTTTCGTCGTATCGATCTTCCCGACAAAGGTCGCGTTGGGCTGGGCCTATCAGCGTTCTATGCGTCGTACGAACCGAGCTTGGTGGCCTTGGCGGATCTTGTGCCGCACGCTGCTGGCAGCGATTGTCGGCATCTACGTCTTCATTTTGTTCTTCACGCCAGCCATCGGCGAACATGGTCGGCGTGTGGTATTCGAGCACCACGTGTTGTTGCTGCCGGTGCCATTTTGAAGTCCCGATTGCTTGCTTAACGCCAAGGGCGTGGATGTGCCTGCCGCTGGCGTGGCGGTTAAACACTTGGCTGATAGCCACACGTGGAATCAAAACAGCCACAACGCCGAACCATCCGTTTCGCGCAACGTCGGCTGTATCGTCTGTTGAATTTCCCCACGCCAGCGTCGCTCGGCAGAACGTTGCCGCCAGAGTTGCCACGAGCGGTTCAGGCTGACGCTTGGGAAGGTGACCTCATTCGGCTCATCGAACCACGACGCCAAAATTTCGCGCCACGCGGTCGCTCGATACCGGCGGCGAATGTGGATCGGATCAAAGCCGTACCATTCGCCGCGGTTTTCAACGAGAGCAGCACCGAAAGTTCGAGCGAGATCAGCCACCGACTGATTCAGTCGCAGCATCTTCGGTTCGACTTCGTCAAAGCTCATTTGACTGCTGTGAAACATGATCGACTTCAAGAACTCGAATCGTGTGCGAGACAGCTTTTGAATGCTCGCTACCGGCAAACTCGTCACAACGATGCGTGAGTTGAGCGATTGCAGACGCTGCAGGCAGGTTTCAATCCACATGGTGACTTGTTCGGGATCAACACCGTAAAGGAGATCGTTACCGATGTCGGTGATAAGCGCTCTTGGCTGTTCGGTTGAGGCTGTCGGCAGAGCATCGAGTTGCTCCCAAAGCGAACACGAAACAATTCCTGGCAAGCCACGCGGGCCAACACGGCTCCAATTTCCGAACGAGCGACCATGTCCTTCGGCCGCAAACAACTCCAGCGGCTCCAGCCACGCTCGTCGCAACGCGTGCCACAAACGCGGGAATGCCAAAGTCACGTTGCTGGCTCCGAGAAGAATGATGCGCGGCACGAGAGAGCTTTCTCACGTAGCACAGGCTGCTCGCCTGTGTTTTTCGTCGAGGCAATCACAGGCAAGCTGCCTGTGCTACTGTTTTACGAGTGCAAAATTACGAACAAGACATTCCCGTCAGAAACCGACGTGACTCGCTCATCACATATTGCTCCACACCACCGAAGCCAATGAGGCGATAGCCTTGTTGCGCGGCCCACCGGGCTTCTTCAATGTTGCGTGCGGGATAGCCGCAGGCGATGTTGTGAGCCTGACAGGCAGCCAAGATTCTCGCGGCCGCGTTCGTGACTTTGGGATGGTCGCGATCCGTGCCAACTCCGAAACCAAGTGCGAGATCGCCGACGCCAACCCACAGCCCATCCAGGCCAACAGCGGCGATTGCTTCGACGTTTTCGACACCTTCCGAATCTTCGATCAACGCCAACAAGAGCGTTTCTTCATTTGCTGTTGCCAAGTAATCGGGACCGCTCATACGACCCCAATTAGTCGCTCGCCCCGGTCCGAAGCCGCGAGTTCCTTCTGCTGGATATAGACCGGCGTTCTTGAGTCCCTTTGCGTCTTCAGCCGTGCGGCAATGCGGCATCAGAATTCCCTGAGCACCCAAGTCGAGCGCGTGCATCACCGCTTCGGGATCGTTAGGACGCAGAACACGTACGATCGGCACCGTCTCACCCGCGAAGCAACCTTGCACAAGTCGGTCGATCGTGAGGGCGTCCATTGCACCATGTTCACCGTCGAGCAGAACGAAATCCCAACCGGCGTATCCGAGTAGTTCGCACAAGCCCGATTCCGGCAGTCGCACGGAACTGGCATAAACCACTTCGCCGTTTTGCAGTTTGCGTTTGGCGAGATTCGGACGGATTGCAGTTGTGTTGGTCATTGAAAACTCCGTTACTGAAGGAACTCCGTTCGTCATTTCTTTCCGAGAATTGCTGGGGCCAGCGCGATCTCCTGACTAAGTACTGCCCGCAATGCTGTTGCGAGTTCCGCAGTGACATCAGCCTCGTCGGGGACTTGTCGCAAGAGTCGTGCGACACCGCAATCGAGCGACTTCAACAAGGCTTCGAGTCGCTGACGAACTTCGCGCAAGAACTCGATCAATTCTGAATTGGTCAAATCGTGCCGTTGAAATCCGGATTCTGTTTCGGTTCGCTCTCGTTTCAGACGCGCGAGCGTTGTTCCTTGAGTGCGCCACAAGTCGCCGTGAGCGAAAGCTCGACGCAAGCGCCCGTCGATGTCGAATTGATAAACGGGATCGGCCCCGAAATAGATCGACCAAGCACCGGTTCGCTTGAAACCAGCGACGATCACTTCGGCTTGAAATTGCACTTGCCATTCAACACGGCGAATCAATCCGGTCGCTTCTTGCATCAAGTCTTCGCGGTCAGATTCGTGGCGAGCCATGAGATGTCCTGAATAAAAACGTAGAATAAGCGGCCCGCCTGTTTTACGTTTTCGGTACGGTAAGTGAGTAGGTTTTGCTGTTCGAGCCACGGCTGTCGGCACAATCGGTAGACTTGTTGCGGGTAACCCCTGAAGTGCGGCGAAATTCTATCGGTCTCCAGAATCGACTGGAATCTTCTTCAGTTGCATCTCATCGTCCCGAAGCCAATTGCGCGGGAAAGCTTCATGACCATTCTGATCGAGCCATCGCAGTTTCAATCGTCAGGGGAGTTGCCGGTCTTCTCCCCGGAGCGAGCGGCTGACATCGAACAGAAGCACGAGCGTGTCGCGAAGTTTCTCAAAGCGAATCGATACTCGGCGCTGTTGCTGCAAAAGCCAAGCAACCTCGCGTGGTTCACCAGCGGAGCGGACTTCACTCGGAGCGGCTCCTCAGAATGTCCGACGTCGCTCTTCTTGATGCCAGACGCTCGCGTACTGCTGACAAACAACGTCGAGTCGGCGCAGTTCTTTGAAGGGACGTTGGCAGGACTCGGCTTTCAGTTGAAGGAGCGACCGTGGCATGAATCGCCGTCGATACTTGTCGAGGATTTGTGTCGCGGGAGAAACGTTGCGAGCGACAGCGGATTCAGTCGGACTCGAAATATTTCGGCGGACTTGATCCGTCTGCGTCAGCCACTCAATGAGATCGAATGCGAGCGACTGCGCGAATTGGGGACGCAGATTTCACACGCCGTCGAAGCCACCGCTCGTCAGTTTGAACATCGTGAGACGGAAGCGGAGATCGCGGGTCAACTGGCACATCGGTTGTTGCGATACAAGATCATTCCGGAACGATTGCAGATTTGCAGTGACGGCATCTCGCAACGCTTTCGGCACTGGACGCCGGGAAACGAGCCGGTTGAACGATTCTGCTCGCTGACTGCGATCGGGCGTCGTGATGGTTTATATGCGGCTGCCACTCGCACGATTTGCTTTGAAGAAATTCCCAAGGATCTGCGAAACAGCTTTCAACTGGCGCTGATGACCCAAGCGACGGGAATGCACTTTTCAAAAGCCGGTTGGACATTGGCTGAAGTTTGGAAGCGAGTTGCACGCATCTACGAAAAATTTGGACGCAGTGAAGAATGGGAACTCGCAGACCAAGCCGAGGTGCTCGGTTACGAGCCGTGTGAATCTCGTGTCACACCGAACAACAACTATGAATTGCAAGTTGGAACCGCCATGTTCTGGCATCCGTCTGTCGGCCCCGCGATGGTGGGCGACACGATGTTGATTGGACCGACCGGTCTGGAAATGCTCACACCAATGGAGCAGTGGCCGATGTCGAAGGTCGATGTCAAAGGAGTGGCAATTCTACGTCCGGATATCTTGCAGCGGACGCGATGACGCAAAGGTCGCAGACCGAAGTGAATATCGCCACGGGGACGTCAGCGTCGTAGCGTGGAGATTTGATTCATCCCTGTGCATAATCCCCCGCCACTTCTGAAGTGATTCCGGATTTTGCATTTCTCAAACGACAACCGGGAGAATTCGACATGTCGCAACCTGCGCCCTCAACCGCCACTGAGCGGCTGAGCGAGAACGATGTTCAAGCGATCGATCAACTTCGCGAAGCGTATGCGCGATTGCGAAAAGAATTAGGAAAAGTGATCGTCGGACAACACGATGTCATCGAACGCTTGGCGATTTGCCTGTTCGCTCGCGGACATGGATTGTTGATGGGCGTTCCCGGTTTGGCGAAGACGCTGCTCGTGAGCAAGCTGGCCGAAACAATGTCGCTGAAGTTTAGCCGGATTCAGTTCACGCCCGACTTAATGCCGATGGACATCACCGGGACGGACATCTTGCAAGAAGGTTCTGGCGGCAAACGAGAGTTTCAGTTCGTCCATGGTCCCGTATTCGCGAACATCGTCTTGGCGGACGAAATCAACCGAGCACCTCCGAAGACGCAAGCGGCGATGCTCGAAGCGATGCAGGAATCGAAGGTCACCGTCGTCGGTAAGCCATTCAAGTTGGAAGCGCCATTCCTCGTGCTCGCGACACAGAATCCGGTCGAGCAAGAGGGAACGTACCCGCTGCCGGAAGCTCAACTCGATCGATTCATGTTTTTGATCGAGTTGGATTATCCCAACGAAGAAGAAGAGATCCGAATCGCTCGCACAACGACCGGTGGCGCGCTGCCTGCATTGAATCATTTGATGCACGCGGAAGAGATCATTCGGCATCAGGACTTGGTGCGGCGAGTTCCGGTGCCGGATCACATTTATCAATACGCGGCCAAACTTGTGCGGAAGACACGACCGAATGGCTCAACCGCACCTGCCTGGCTAAAGCCACTCGTTGCGTGGGGCGCTGGTCCGCGAGCGGTGCAGTATTTGATTCTAGGTGCCAAAGCTCGTGCGGCATTAATGGGGAGCTACATGGTTCGCCTGGAAGATCTCCAGGAGGTTGCGGCTCCCGTGCTGACACATCGCATCATCACCACATTCGCCGCTCAGGCCGAAGGAATCGACGCCAAAAAGATCGTGCGGAGATTGATCGAAGAGACAAACTCCGAGGCGTAACCGAATGATCATTTTGGGTTGCCGGTTGTTCGAGAAGATCCTAAGCGACTCTGGCGGGGATAAGTAACTTGTCCGAGGAACGAACCATGTGGCGAATGGCGGTCATGCTGACAGTTCTACTTTCTTCTGTGGTCGTGGATTCGTTTGCAGGCGACGTTCAGAAAACAGCTCAGCTGGCAATGGCCAATCACTTTGAGAAGCTCGATCGCAACAACGATAGCAAACTTTCTCTGGATGAATTCCTTGCTTTTTCAACGGAAGAGCACGCGAAAGTTGCTCGGCGTGACTTTCGGTTGTTCGATGTCGATGGCAATGGCTCGCTGAATCAGGATGAGTTTTGCTCGGTGCCGCTTGTTGTTCCGAATGCGGGTCAACGAGGGCCAATACCTGACCCGATGCAGGCACTCGTCGAGACCGCCGTGGCAACAATGGACAAGACATTCGCTGATTGGAATGAAACGCCGGGAGTTACGGTTGATGTGAGGGAGTTTATTACGGCGTTTGTTGCGAGCATTGGGAACAATGTTGTGCGCCCGAATTTTCGCGAAGCTGATCCGAATCAAGATCAGAAGGTGACTCGCGAAGAAGCGAGACGCTTCTTGGAGATTCAGTTGGGCGTTCGACGAAGCGATGGCAAATTGCTGCGCGAGCCGAACGGGCGGGTCATCAATTACATGCTTTATTCGTACATCGATCTCAACGGAAACGATCGGTTAGAGCGTGCGGAGTTCTTGGAGCGGTCGTTTACCGGAGCCGCAGCGGCAGCGGAATTTGAGGCAACGAACCGCGATGGCGACGACAGCTTATCGTTTGAAGAGTTTAGCACCCGAATCGGGGACGGCATTCTCGATCCTGTCATGGACTTCCGGCAGATGGACACGAACTTTGACACTCGCGTTGATCTTCAGGAATTGCAGGAGGGAACGCCGGAGTGGAAGTGGAAGTTTGCGTCGAGCAGCATTCCGGCCTTCGATCTCGATCGCAACGGGGCGTTGTCATTGGACGAATATCGCCTGACGATGACGGCCAACATGATCTTGCCGTGGCACGCGCCATTTGCCGATCAAGACGGTGACGGCACGCTCATGTTTTCGGATTTCAAATTCGATCCGCAGTTGCAATTTCCTTTGCTGCGATTCGTCTACTTTCATTGGCTCGATCAAAACGGAGACCGGCTGCTCGAACCGAAAGAGTTTTGGTTCAAGACGAAAACTCCCGATGAGTTCTTTGTCATGAACTCAGATGGTTCCGGATGGCGGAAGCTCTTTGAGTTTGAAGGGTATCCCGCCTGTGGTTCGCCGGCAGTTTCGCCAGATGGAAAGTCGATCGCGTTCGATGCCTGGAGACGGAACACACCAGCGCTGTCGACCATCTTTGTGATGAATATCGACGGCGGCGATCCGCACCGAGTCTGCTCAGGTTCGATGCCCACATGGTCCAAGGACGGGCAATTGCTCGCTTGTTCTCGGAACGCACCAGCTCATGGCGTGTGGATGATGAAGGCCGACGGTGCCGAGCACAAACACATTCAACCCGGTTGGGGTGCTCAATGGTCGCCGGATGGCAAGAGGATTGCTTTTACTGAGGGCAATGTCATCAAGGCTTACGATGTCGCGGCAGACTCGACTGCGACTCTCTTCGATGGCGAGTCGGCGAACTATCGCGAGATCACTTGGAACATGACTTGGTCGCCAGACAGCAATCGCCTCTGTTTTAAGGCGACCAAAGAAGGTGGCGTCCAAGAAGTAGCACTCGTGGGACTGACCGGAGCAAAGTCCGATTTGAAAGTCGTTCATTCGGGAAAGACGCCGATTAACGCAGACTTTGCATGGCATCCGACCGAAGACCGCGTCGTCTTCGCGATGACGAATCCGGAACGTGGTTTCTTGCAGTTGTATGAATTCAATCCGAACAAGAGCGATCCGCCGCAGTTGGTGAAGGGGCAAGATTCCGCTCGAAATAACACCGATGTCTGTTGGACTCCCGACGGCAAACGACTCATCGTGATCACCGGGGACTATTGATGCTTGCCGATCGTCAGCCTCGCAGTTTTCTGGATACCAGCGTCCTTTCGCGACTGGCGGCGGTGCCGTTGATGTCTCGGCGGCCGATGCAGGGGAACGTGTCGGGACGTCATGCGAGCCCGCATCGCGGGGCGAGCGTCGAGTTTGCCGAGTATCGCAAGTATGTCCCCGGCGACGATCTGCGGCGGCTCGATTGGCGGGCCTACGGACGCAGCGATCGCTTCTACGTCAAAGAGTTCGAGGCCGATACGAACCTGCGATGTTGTCTGGTGGTCGATACGAGCGGCTCGATGGATTTCGGTTCGACCGGCATCACGAAGATCGAGTACGCGCGGAAAATTGCCGGATCGTTGGGTTACTTGGCGGTGCAGCAAGGGGACGCGGTGGGGCTGACGTGTGTTGCGAACGGCATCGTGCGAAGCGTTCCGCCGAAGCGGAATGCGGCTCACTTGATGACTGTGTTCGATGTGTTGGAGCAAGCGAAGCCGCAGGGCGAGACGCAATTGGTCGCCGTGCTACACGAGTTGGCAGAGACGATTCGGCAGCGGGCGTTGATCGTCATCATCTCGGACTTCTTCGTGGAGCCGGACTTGTTGCGCGGCTGCTTTCAACATCTGCGGTTTCGCAAGCACGATATCTCGGCGTTTCAATTGCTCGATCCGCAGGAACTCGGTTTCACGTTTCGGCGTCCGATGCGATTCATCGACATGGAAGGCGGCCCGGCGGTCTTCGCCGAACCGAACGACATTGCAGATCGCTATCAAAAAGCGTTGCAAGAACATCTCGCCGGGATGAAACAAGTCGTGCTCGAATCGGCGATCGACTACCACAAAGTCAGCATCGACGAAAACTACGAGCAGGTGCTGATGCGGTTCTTGGTCAGCCGAACGCAATCGAAAGGTGTGCGATGAGCTTCCTGCAACCGATACTTCTCGCCGCGCTGCCGCTGATGGCGCTGCCGATTTTGATTCACCTCATCAATCAGCGGCGGTTTCAGACGATTCGCTGGGCGGCGATGATGTTTTTGCTGGCGGCGAATCGGATGTCGCGCGGGTATGCCAAGCTGCGGCAGTGGTTGATCATGTTCTTTCGGATGTTGGCGATTGCCGGTTTGATCTTCGCCATCAGCCGCCCGTTGGCGAGCGGTTGGTTGGGGATCACCGCCGGTGGCCGCGCCGATACGACGATCATTCTGCTGGATCGCTCGCCGAGTATGCGGCAGCAGAGTCCCGGCACGGTCGCGTCCAAACTGGAGACCGGGCGGCAGCAGTTGGTCAACACGTTGAACATGCTCGGCTCGTCCCGCTGGGTGCTGATCGAGAGCACGACGAATGTGGCTCACGATTTGGAATCACCCGACGCGTTGTTGAAGCTGCCGTCGTGCGAACCGGCGAGTGCCTCCGCCGATCTTCCGGCGATGCTGCAAGCGGCACGCGATTACGTGCAGGCAAATAAGTCGGGCCGCACCGAGATCTGGATTTGCTCGGACATCCGGCAGAACGACTGGAACGCGGAGAGCGGACGGTGGCAAACGCTGCGCGATTCGTTCCTCGAATTCGCACAGGGAGTCCGCTTCCATTTGCTGGCGTATCCGCAGATCGCATCGGGCAACACGTCGGTGCGAGTGACCGAAGTGCGGCGAGTGCAGACGGCTGACAGTGCGGAGTTGCTGGTGTCGCTGAAGCTCACTCGCGAAGGGGACACCGTCGGACGGATTTCCAATCCGTCAGGCACGTCAGCGTCGAACCCGTCGAGCAAGGACGGTTTGGAAAACCGTCCTACAGAAGTCGGCAAGCAAACAATCCCGATTCATTTCGAGATCGAAGGGGCTCGCTCGGAAGTTGTCGTCGAAATGACCGCCGCTCAATTCGAGTTGAAGGATCATCGCATTCCGATTGAGCGCTCGCGCGAACGAGGTTGGGGCAAAGTCTCGATCCAGGCGGACGCGAACCCGGCGGACAACGAATTTTATTTTGTGTTCGATCAACCGACGCTGCGGCAGACGGTAGTCGTGGCGGACGATCCGCAGGCCGCTCGCCCGCTGCAATTATCCGCCGAGATTTCGCCCGATCCGAACAATCGCGGAACGGCGGAAGTGATCGGTGTCGAACAACTGGGGACCGTCGAATGGGACAAGACGTCGCTACTGCTTTGGCAGGCTCCGCTGCCGGATGCGGATTCGACGAAGACGGTGCAGGCATTTGTGGACCGCGGTGGGCAAGTCATTTTCTTCCCGCCGAAGTCGCCCGGCAGCGACGAGTTTGCCGGAGTGAAGTGGCAGACGTGGACCGAGTCGCCGGAGGGCATTCCTGTCGAAACGTGGCGCGGCGATCAAGACTTGCTGGCTCACACGCAAAGCGGCGCGGCGTTGCCGGTCGGGCAATTGGAGATTCGTAAGTTCTGCGGCATCACGGGTGAGCAAACTCCGCTGGCGTCGTTGAAGGGAGGTGCTCCGTTGTTGGCTCGCTTGACGAGTAATCGCGGCGGCGTCTATTTCTGTGCGACGACTCCGGCGTTGGGGGATTCGTCGTTGGCAACGAACGGCGTCGTGTTGTACGTGATGGTTCAACGGGCGCTGGCTTCGGGGGCGGCGGTGTTGGGTAACACTCGGCAGCTCGTTGCCGGCGATCCGTCGGGGTTCGCGGGAGAGAATCCGGCGACGTGGCAAAAGCTCGCGGGCTCGAATGATTCTCTCTCGACCGATTTCGCGTTTCACGCGGGCGTCTACAACGCGGGGGACAAACTGTTCGCGGTCAACCGGTCGCTCGCGGAGGACCATGCGACCGTGTTGCCGGACGGTCGCGTCACCGAGTTGTTCAAGGGACTCGACTTCGCCCGCGTCGATGACCAAGCGGGGAACATCGCCGCGCTGATTCAAGAAATCTGGCGACTGTTCCTCGCCTGCATGATGGTGGCGTTGATTGTCGAGGCGGCGTTGTGCCTGCCGAAAATTGCCCCGACCGCGACAACGCCTGCCGGAGTTTCTGCATGAACGCGACTCGCTCGCTCACGTTTTTATGGACTCCCGGATCGGCAATTGCCTCGATCTTGGTCGTGCTCATCGCGGCGGGGTTCTGCTTTGTTGCGTGGCAGCGGAGCGGGTATCGACGTTCGTTTGGAATGCTCGAAGCGTTGCGGCTGACGATCGCGGTGCTGGCGGCGTTGATGTTCAATCAGCCGGAATGGGTCGAGGAATTTCGGCCCGACGAAAAACCGTCGATCGCCGTGTTGTGGGACGACTCGACCAGCATGGAGACGCGCGATGTCGTCCCGGCAGGGCTGGCGGGGACAACGCCGATCACGCGGAAAGAGGCGATCAAGGGGTTGACCGAAGAGCCTGCGTGGAGCCGGCTGCACGAGCGGATGAACGTGGTGATTCAGCCGATCGCTTCACCGCAGCCGGGACGCGGGACCGATCTGCATGATCCGTTGGCTCAAGCGCCGGAGAAGTTTAAGAACTTGTTGGGGATCGTGCTCATCTCCGACGGCGATTGGAACGAAGGACAACCGCCGGTGCAGGGGGCATCCCGTTTGCGGCTCAAGGGAATTCCCGTCTTCACCGTGCCGGTCGGGAGTCCGAATCGGTTGCCGGATATCGAACTACTGAGCCTCGACGCTCCGACATTCGGCATCGCGGGGAAGTCGGTGCGGATTCCGTTCACGGTCGATAGCTCGCTGCCGCGCGACTACACGACGACCGTGGTGCTGAAGACATCCGAAGGAGAAGAGGTCACGAAGGAGATCCGCATCGCGGCGATGGGACGGACCAGCGAATGGATCGCGTGGAAGCCGAAAGCGATCGGCGATTTCACGCTGTCGCTCGACGTGCCCAAGCACAGCGATGAGACGCTGGTCGACAACAACCACATGAAGGCTCCGATTTCGATTCGCGAGGAGAAGCTGAAGGTGCTGGTTGTCGAATCGTATCCACGCTGGGAATATCGGTATCTCCGCAACGCGCTGTCGCGCGATCCGGGGGTCGAGGTGTCCTGCTTGCTGTTTCATCCGGGGCTGAGCAAAGTCGGCGGCGGCAACAAGGACTACATCAAGCAGTTCCCCGGCGGGCTGGATGAGCTGTCGAAATTCGACGTCGTCTTCTTGGGGGATGTCGGCATCGATGACGGTCAGCTCACGCCGGAGCAATGCCGGTTGCTCAAAGGGATCGTCGAACATCAGGCGAGCGGACTGGTCTTCATGCCGGGTTTGCAGGGGCGTCAGTTCTCGCTGCTGGATACGGAACTCGGCGATCTCTGCCCGGTGTTGATGGATGAGGCACAGCCGGGCGGATGGGGTTCGCGCACGCCGGGGCATTTTGAGCTGACGGAACTCGGTCGCCGCAGCCTGCTGACCAAACTGGCGGACACTCAGGATGACAACATGGAAGTGTGGGAGGATCTTCCCGGCTTCCAGTGGTACGCGCCGGTGGTGCGAGCGAAAGCGGGGACGGAGGTTTTGGCCGTTCACAAAGACATGACCAACGAACATGGCCGGCTGCCGCTGTTGGTGACGCGGACGTTCGGAGCGGGCAAGGTGTTGTTCATGGGGACCGACGGAGCGTGGCGTTGGCGTAAGGGAGTCGAAGACAAGTACCACTATCGCTTCTGGGGACAAGTCGTCCGTTGGATGGCCTATCAACGAAACATGGCGAAGGGGGAAACCATGCGGCTGTATTACTCCCCCGATCAACCGCAGATGCGGCAGACGCTCGCGCTGCACGCCAACGTCATGGAAAAGAGCGGCGAGCCACTGACGAAGGGGGAAGTCACCGCTCGCATCGTCGCTCCGTCGGGCAAAGCGGAGACGGTGCGATTCACTTCAGCGGGGGACGAATGGGGCGTCTTCAACAGCCGCTTCACCGCCGAAGAACCAGGTAAGCACGAAGTCACGCTGATGTGCAAACAGACGAACGCGTCGCTCGAAACATCGTTCTTCGTGCAAGGAGTCGCCGCCGAACGCATCGGCCGACCGGCTCGTCCCGAAGTGCTGGAAGAGATCGCTCGCGTGACGCGCGGCAAGGTGATTGAGCCGAGCAAGCTGAACGACATCGTGCAGTCGCTGGCCAATCTGCCGGAACCGCTGCCGTCAGTTCGCCGCGTCCAGTTGTGGAGCCACCCGGTGTTTGCGGGGATTTTAGTTTTGTTGTTAGGCGTTTTTTGGGTAGGGCGGAAGGTTATTGGATTGATATGATCCGCTCGCCAATTTTTGGAAAAGTAACACCGGACTCCGTTGAAGGAGCATGTCATGTCAACTGCGATTCGCGATTTGCCGAGCGTCCCTGAAAAGGAACCGCTTGCAAAATCTCTCGAACAGATCGTCGCCGAGTACGACACACCTGAGTTTACCGAAGCGATCATGAATCATTTTCACGAAGCGAAACGCCGTGCGTTGTCGGACGTAATCGGCGCAGGATTGGCCCCGGCGACGGAAACCGAGGTGGCACGACGATGAGTCAGCGTCCGTAACTTTGGATCGTGGCCGGTCCCAACGGAGCGGGCAAAACGACGCTCACACAGCGGCGTCCGATTTCGGAGTTGCTCGCGGATTCAGTTCTGCTCAATGCGGACGACAAGACGCTCGCCGAATTATGGAAGCGGGGTTATCAAGGGTTTGCCGACGCACCTCATGAGGTGCAGCAAGAAGTTTTCATCAACGCGGCGAACGAGGTGACGGAGGAGTTAAAAGAACATTTGCGGCTGGGTCACAAGGTCTGTGTTGAAACGGTACTCAGCACCGAAAAATATAAGTCCATCGTTACTGAAGTGCGGCAAGCGGGAGGATTCGTGGGATTGATTTACGTTGGTTTGAAATCCCCCGATCTATCCTCGCGAAGAATAGAAACACGAGTGGCGCTTGGTGGCCATGATGTCCCAAAGGATCGACTCACTGCTCGCTGGCATCGTTCCATTCAGCTCCTGCCTTGGTTTGTCGCGAATGCTCATCGTTGCTGGATTTTGGATAACACGAACTCTGACTCTAAACGTTCCGCAGTGCTGATTGCGGAAGGAGCTCACGGCAAATTGACTTTCCACGACCGCGATGCAATCCCTGAAATCACAAACGCTCTTTCTCACGTCCAAACGGAGGGGTGAACCATGAGTCTTGCTCATCATCAACTGGAACTGCCTGAGTCATTGCAGACGCAACTGCATGAGTTCCGGGCGCGGGTCTGGAAGATCAAGACGATCGAGGCGCTCTGCGGAGCGGCGTTCGGGATCTTGGTCGCCTTCTTGGCCACGTTTGTGTTGGACCGGTTGTTCGACACTCCGGCGGGATTGCGACTGGGAATCTTTGTGGCGGCGGTGGCTGGTTGCGCGTTGGTGCCGCTGGCGCTACATCGTTGGGTGTGGGGGCATCGGCGGTTGGAGCAATTGGCTCGGCTGTTGAGCCGCAAGCATCCCAGTGTGGGGGATCAGTTGCTGGGGATCATCGAATTGGTTCACAGCGAATCGGAACAGGCTCGGTCGCTGACATTGTGCGAGGCGGCGGTCAAACAAGTGGCCGAAGTGGCGACGAAACGGGACTTCAGCGACTCGGTGCCGAATCCGAAGCATCGCAGCCGAGCGGTTTTCGCAGCGGTTGCGTTGACGATCTCCGTTGTCTTGTTGGGAATGTTTCCGGCGGCGGCGGCGAATGCTTGGGCTCGCTTTTTGATGCCGTGGAAGAATACGCCGCGATACACGTTCGCGGCGATCGAACCGCTGCCGGAGAAACTCATCGTCGCGCACGGCGAGCCGTTTAACGTGACGATCAAGCTGGCGGAGAAGACGGAATCGCGACCGGCTCGAGGGGAAGTGCAGCTCGGCGGACAGCAGCCGGTGTCGGCTCGATTGAACGAGCGGCGTTATGACTTTGAATTGCCCGCGCAGATTGATGCGGGGCAACTCAGCGTTTCGATCGGTGATCTCAGGCAGCAGGTTCGCGTCGAGCCGACATTGCGACCGGAATTGAATTCGGTGGCCGCTCACATCGACTTGCCGGAGTATCTCGGTCGCACGAAGCCTGTCGAGAAAGATGTTCGCGGCGGCACGATCTCGCTGGTGAAGGGAAGCCGCGCAACGTTTGTCGCCAGTGCGAGCCGCGATTTGTCGGCGGCTCAAGTCGATGGGCAACCGCAAACGCCGAGCGGTGCGAAGGTCACAAGTCCGGCGATCAAAGTCGATGAATCACGCAAGGTGGAGTTTCAGTGGCAGGATCAATTTGGGCTCGCAGGGAAAGAGCCATTTACATTGTCAATCAACGGTCGCGAGGATGAAGCGCCGTCGATCTCGTGCGAAGAGTTACCGCGTCAGAAAGTGGTCCTCGATTCCGAGGTGCTGAACTTCAAGGTGAAGGCTCAGGACGATTTCGGCGTCAAACAAGTCGGCATCGTCTGGCAGGGGATCGACACGACGAACTTCAAAAACCCGGCGAAGGGAGAACGCATCCTTTCCGCAGGCGGACACGAGAAAGAAGTTCTCGATCTGGCAGGGACGTTCTCGGCGCAATCGTTGGGGATCGAACCGCAGCCGATCAACGTGCGGCTGTTCGTCGAGGATTATCTTCCGGGCCGCGAACGGGTTTATTCGCCGACATACATGTTGTATGTGCTCAACGCCGAACAGCACGCGATCTGGGTGACGGAGATGCTCAGCAAGTGGCATCGTCAGTCGCTCGAAGTCCGCGACCGCGAGATGCAGTTGCACGAGACGAACAAGCAACTGCGCGACCTCTCGCCGGAGCAGCTCGATCAGCCGGATGCTCGCAAACGGATCGACAATCAAGCGACCGCCGAGCGAGCGAACGGGCGGCGGCTTTCGAGTCTCGTCGGCAACGGCGAGGACTTGGTCAAGCAAGCAATGCGGAATCCGGAGATCGGCGTCGGTCATTTGGAAAAGTGGGCCGAGATGCTGCAGATCCTCAAAGACATCTCCGGCAACCGGATGCCGTCGGTGGCCGACTTGTTGAAGCAGGCGGCTCAAGCACCGCAGCAAGTGGCCGCGAATTCGCCGAGCAACAAAGCGCCGATGGCCGGACAAGTCCGAGCGGCGGGCTCCGGAACAAAGAGCGGCGAGCAGGAAGGGGAGAAGAAGAAGCCGACCGCCGTGCCGACGATCGCCGATGTCGAATCGTCGCAGCAGCCGGCCAACAAGAAGGGTGACGAGCAGTCTCCCAACAAGAGCAAACCGAAGTCGCCGAGTTTGGGACTTCCGGTGACGACATTGTTGGGGAACGGCAGTCCGAAGAAGAGCGATCCACCGCCACCGGCTGATGAGAAAGTGGATGAGGCGGTCAAAGAGCAACAGGACTTGCTGGCTGAGTTCGAAAAGATCTCCGACGAGCTGAACCGCGTGTTGGCAAACCTCGAGGGAAGCACGTTGGTCAAGCGGCTGAAGGCGGCGTCACGCACGCAGTACAAGATTGCCGGACGGCTCAGCGATCAGATCAGCGAGGCGTTCGGTCAAGCGGTCGTCGTGAAGGAGCCGCAAGCGAAACTCTTTACCGAGTTGGCGACCCAAGAGAACAAGAGCAGCAACGACGTCTCTAACATCATGGATGACTTGCAGTCGTACTTTGAACGGAGGCGATTCGCACAGTTCAAGGCGGTGCTCGACGAGATGCGGAAGGAAGACGTCATCGGTGCGCTGCGGCAATTGGGCGATGACCTGAAGAAGGAAAACGGGCTGTCGATCGCTCAAGCGGAGTTCTGGTCGGACAACCTCGACCGCTGGGCCGAAGATCTCGTCGAAGCGGGCTGCAAAGGTCAGTGCCCCGGCTGCAAATCAAAAGGGAGTCTGCCGCCGTCGATCGTGTTGGAAGTGCTGCAAATCCTCGAAGGGGAAGTCAACCTGCGAGAAGAGACGCGAGTCGCCGAACAAGCTCGACCGGCGATCGAAGCGGCCGAGCACGGCAAGCTCGCGAGCCAATTGGCGGAGACTCAGCAGAAGCTGGGCGAACGCGTTGAGAACGTCGTCGATCGCATTCGGGCGTTGCCCGACGGCGAAGCGGAGTTCGGCAAAGAGATCGGTCTGCTGATGAAGGTGGCCGAGGTCATGCATGACGCAATGGTCATCTTGAAGAAACCGGATACCGGCTCGCCCGCGATCGCAGCGGAAACCGAAGCGATCGAACTGTTGCTGCAATCGAAGCGGATCAATCCGAAAGCAGGTGGCGGTGGCGGAGCGAATCCCGGCGGCGGTGGTGGCGGAACGACGAACGATTCCGCGTTGACGTTGATCGGATCGGGACTCAACGACAAAGAAGTCCGCGAAGATCACGGCGTGTCGCAGTCGACCGGCGACTCCGGCCCGAAGGTTCCGGAAGAATTCCGCAACGGTCTGGATGAGTACTTCAATCGCTTGGAAAAGAGCGGCGGGAAGTAGTCGTGAGGAGGAGGGGCACTCTTGCCCGTCTTGTTAATTCAACCATTGCGACTCGACGGGCAAGAGTGCCCACCCGCTTCTGTTAAAGAAGGAGTTCGGAAATGCCAACTCGCCGAGCGATCGCGATTGTTGCCGCGATGACGCTAGGCGTGTTGCTTGTTTGTCTGTATCAAGAAACTCTTCACGCTCAGTTATCTACCCCCGTTCCAGAATTTGCTGCCCCGCTGACTGCCGAACAGTTTGAAGTGGGGAATGAATTCCTCGACGACTTCGGTTGGATATTTTGGTCGTTGGCGGAAGGATTCCTCGTCATTGAGGAACCAGGCGCAATGGTCGAGATCGATCCATCTGAATTGGACGAAGCGATTGAATCGAACTTCGATGCGTTTCGACCAAGAGTTAAAGCTCAGTTGTTGTTTTTGAGGAAGACGGGCAATTTGTCAGAAGAGCAACTTCAGACGATCAGCGAGTGTGGCGAGTACATGGTGAGGGAGACTTTGCGAAAGCACGTGATCGACTCCCTACAGGCACCATTGCGAGAGTTAGATACCAATTCCGAGGCTGCGTTGCCTCAAATTATTCAGAAAACGTTGGTGGACTTTGTGAAGTCACAGATCAACGCTGATCAATTTCAGCAATATGACGCTGAACTCAAGGCGCGGACCGCTCATCGCAAGCGAGTGACAATTCTGAATGTGGTCGCGCGGCTTGATGCCGAATTGCTGTTGCTCCCGGAGCAGCGTGAGCAATTCTCGAAGCTGATTGAATCCGAGTGGCAGGACTCATGGGGACAATCAATGGGAGCCTTGATGCCCGATGCTAACTTCATCCCGGCGCTGCCTGATGACAAAGTGTTGGCCATTCTGAAGGACTACCAGCAAGCCGTTTGGAAAACAAAAACCTACAACCGCGAGAGCTCTGGCTGGGACGACGATCCGCTCGGTTTTCTTGAAGTGGACGAGGAACTGGACGCAGAACCTGATGACATGAATTCCGAAAAGGATGAAGCTAAGCCTTTGGCGAATCGCGATTGATTGCTACTGACACCCTTGTCTGATCGAATTCCTTCGACTCACTTTCAAACGAAGTCCGTATCACCCACTTCACGCTTCGGAACGGCATCGACATTCCCAAGAAGTCTTTGGTAACCACAACCTTGATGACGCTAACTGCCAGTGTTTTATCAGAGATCACCTTCTCCGCAGGCTGCGAGTTTTCGGCTCAGCACCACGGGAGCCGACTTGGCGAAAGAGACCTCGTTGAAGATGTCCACCGTCCGCGGGCATCGCTTCAAGCCGACACCGAGCCAGCAAGATACGGCTTGCCTTTAATCTTTGTGCCTTCGTGCCTTTGTGGTTCTAATGGTTTCAACCACAAAGGGAGCTTCAGAAAGCTCGGCGAGCTCGAAGAAACCGATTCACTAAAGACTCGTCCAAACTCCTTGACCAAGCAGAGTGAGGGACGATTTTGGGTCTATTCAAAACTTAGGCGGCAAGCGGAGAGCCTCGCATGGACACGCTCCTGCAACTTCAGCAGTGGTACACGGCACAATGTGATGGGGATTGGGAACATCAGTTCGGAGTCCATATTGAGACGCTCGATAACCCCGGCTGGTTGGTCAAGATCGACTTAGCGGAGACGGCCCTGTCGGATATCTCATTCCCAGAAGTGGCCGAGGGATTGGGCGACGGCGACCACCCGAAGCAGTCGCGGTGGATTCATTGCTCAGTCCGCGATGGCGTTTGGCGTGGAGCAGGTGACGAAACCGAGTTGGATCGTCTGCTAACAATGTTCCTCGATTGGGCCGCAAAACATGCCTGACATTTTCGGCGAGTGCCGATTAGTAACCTCGCACTGTTAGTAATCCCGCACCGCGCCGTCCGGCAGTGTCGGATGCGGCCATTTGAAGACGCGCTTCGGGTCGGCGTTGACCTTCTCGAACATGGACTCATCGACGGTCACGCCGAGGCCGGGGCCTTGAGGTAGGGTCGCGTAGCCGTCTTTATCTTGGTCCCAACTTTTGCGAGCGACCCCGGCGGGCATGATGTGGCCGTCGAGGTAGCCTTCGTGGATCAGTAGGAACGGAACCGAGAACGCCGCGTGGATGCTGGCGGAGAGACCTAGCTCCGAACAGGTGCAGTGCGGGGCCAGCGGGACGAAGTATGCTTCGGCGAGCGTCGCGATCTTCTTCATCTGCGTGATGCCGCCGGTATGGCCGCAGTCGGGTTGCAGGATGTCGATGCAACGCTCGTGGAGGTACGGCAGCATCTCCCAGATCGTGCGGTCGCGCTCGCCGGTAGCCATCGGGATTTTGATGTGCTGCTTCAAACGCTTGAAGACTTCGATATTGCCGGGGACGGCGACTTCTTCCAGAAACAGGATGTCATACGGCTCGATGGCGTTCGCGAATTGAATCAGCATCGCAGGGGGGATCGCGCAGTGCGCGTCGAACATCACGGTGCCATCCTTGCCGACTCGTTCGCGCGTCTCCTTGACCATCTTGACGAGGTTCTCGATGTCGGATGGATTGCCTGAGTACGGATGCGGCCCGCCGGTCCCCGCCTTGTGAGCCTTCGCGTGCGGATACATGTGGACTTTGTCGCGCGTCGGCCCACCGAGCAACCGATAGACCGGCACGTCCCAGGTCTTGCCGGTGATGTCCCACAAGGCCATGTCGATGGCCGAGATCACATGCGTCATGAACGGCCCGCCGCGCATGTCGCGATGAGCTCGATACAGTTTCTGCCACAGATGCTCAATCCGCGTCGGGTTCTCGCCATCGAGCAGTTCAAACAGCGACTGAGCCAACGCGACGGCGACGTTGGGCTCAAGACCAGTGACCTCGCCCCAGCCGGTGACGCCGTGATTGGTCTCGATCTTGAGGTACGCCTTCGTGCCGACTCGAAACCCGCGGAGCGACTTGATTTTCAAATCGGCTCCGCGATCGACGACGTTCGCAGCGGGATTGTTTTCCTGAGCGATTGCCTCACCGATCAGCGCAAGCCCCGTGGCCATTGCCGTTGAACTGAGCAGGCTTCTGCGAGAAACAACGAGGCTGGCTTGGGACATGATGACTCCTGTTGATTTGCGTTATCGGCGATTCTTCCGCTTTGCTTGCCGCTGCCGCTTCTTATCGAGGCGAAGTTTTTCCCGCTCGGCCGTGCGGCGTTCAGTGCGGTTGCCAAACGGCATCGCGGAATCGTCGTCCCCGAAAATGTTGAATCGGCGCGGCGTTTCTTGCGGCAACGTCGATTGGCCGGCAGAACGATTGGCGAGAATCCGTGCGTTGTAGGCCAACATGAACGCGTTCATGCCCGCTTCCGTCATCATGTCGAATCCGGCCTTCGCCCCAGCAGTGAAGAACGACTTGGCCATTCCGAAGTTCGAGGGATCATCCAAGGCGTCGTGCAAACGTTGTGTTGCCCCAGTCCCCAGTCGTTGCAAGATGCCATTGGCGTTCGGCAATCGAAATTCGCGTTGCAGGTACTGCCAGAATACTTGCAAGACGGTGACGATCTCATCCGCCTCGTCCGCGTCGGCAGAAACTTTGCGAGGAATGATCTCGAACAGCACCTCCTCGAAGTCGCGAACTGACATCTGTGGCGGCGTCAGGCCCAAATGACCGACGGAGTAATGCATCATCAGGTGGGGCCATTGAAGGCTCACGCCAGCTTCTGAGAGCGGTCGTCCCTCCGGGGAATCCGCGAATTGCTCGCACAGCGCGTCCGCGTACCTCTCGGCGAGCACTTCGTCGTTCTCGCCATCTTCATTGCACACGGACTGATGAATGTTGAATGGCACCATGTTCGATCATCCTGCCGAAGTTGAGTGTCCTGATCCCCGAGACGCACAACGTCCCGCGAGGCGTGGCGGATTTTCCCGCCGCGACTGAATTCTGCAAGCTCAAAAACAATCACGAAAGCGCGGTGAGGGAACGCGCGAGCGGCCATCTCGAGATGCCGCTCTGTGTCTGTGCGGATTCACCCGATGACGGCTTGCAACGGAATCGCCAACCCCGGTAGCAGCGGCGTGCGATAGGTGTCGGATCGTCTGAGTTGTGTTTCTTGGAAGCGTCCGCGAACGCGGCGGAGTACGGTGGCTCGGTGCTGAGCGCGGTCAAAGATCACATATTCGCGGACGCCGGCCTGTTCGTATTCGTGACGCTTGGCGATGTAGTCTCGCTCTTCGCTGCCGGCACTGACGATCTCGCAGACCCATTCAGGGATTCTTTTCGGGATCGGCTTCTTCGCTCCGGGCGAGACGAGATAAGCCCCGATGTCGGCAATGCGGTCAGTGTCCTCGTCGATGAAGAACCACGCTTCTGAGACGACCTTCTCCACGGTGTCTGAATGGCTGAGCTTGTAGGCCCCCAGATAGTCTCGGATGGGTTCGGTCGAATCAACGTGAGTGTCTCCACTTGGCGGCATGACAACCAACCTCCCCAAGACACGTTCATAGCGCCACGGCTCTTCAAACTGAGCCCGTGCAAACACAGCGTGAGACACTTGAGTCCCTTGATCTGCGAGACCAAGCATTCGAGATCGAACTGTACGGCGGCGAGTGGCAACGACACTCATCTGTTGGTCTCCAGGACGATGTTTCCCTGCAAGATTGTGGCGTGACGCTCCCCGCCGTGATTCACGACGCGGAGCGTCGTGCCACATTGCGGCTTCGCCGCCTTACTTCTTCGCCAAAATTTCTTTCAGCAAGTTCGGCGGCGACATCGGCAGCCTTTCCATGCGGACGCCGGTGGCGTGAGCGATAGCGTTGGCGATCGCCGCTGGGGGCGGGACGATGGGGACTTCGCCGACGCCGCGGACGCCGAAGGGGTGTTCGGGGTCGGGGACTTCGACGATCAGTGTTTCGATCATTGGGACGTCGTAGCAAGTCGGGATGCGGTAATCGAGATAGCTCGAATTGCGCATCACACCCTTGTCGTCATAGAAGTATTCTTCATTGAGCGCCCAGCCGATGCCCTGCACGACACCACCTTGTAGCTGGCCTTCGACGTAGCTGGGATGAATCGCGGTACCGCAGTCTTGGGCGATCGTGTAGCGCAGGATTTGAGTCTTGCCGGTATCAGGATCGACTTCGACGTCAACGCAGTGAGTGCCGAAGGCTCCGCCCTGATTAGCTTCGGAAGAGAAACCTCGGCCGATGACCGGGCCGCCGCAGTGATTGACTTGTTCGGCGAGCGCCTTGAAGGTGATCGACTTGCCGTCCGGGCCGATGATGCTGGCCGTGTCGGTGTTGTACGAGACCTTGGCCGGATCGACGTCCCAAAGAACTGCAGCGCGCTGGGCCATTTGACGCTGAATGTCGAGTCCCGCTTCGTGCGCGGCAATGCCGGTGGCGAAGGTGACACGGCTACCACCCGTCACATCGTTGTAGCCGACGCTGTCGGTGTCCACGACGTTGGGGTTGATGTCAGTCGCGGTCAGGCCGAGCGTCTCAGCAAGCTGCATGGCGATACTGGCTCGCGAACCGCCGATGTCAGTCGTGCCGAGAGACAGCGAGACACTGCCGTCAGTGTTGACGGTCGCGAACGCCGAACTCTTCAAGCCGCAATTGAACCAGAAGCCGGAAGCCACACCGCGACCAACTTTGCCACCAGACTTCGGAGCCGGTAGCGGTGATGAGTAGTGGTTCCCTTTCTTCAGAGTGTCAGTTGTCTCCCACATGCCGATGCGTGGAAAGACCGGGCCATCGACTCGGCGAGTCCCTTCCTTCGCAGCGTTCTTCAGGCGGAACTCCAGCGGGTCAATGCCGAGCTTGTCGCAGATCTCATCAATGATGGTTTCGGTTCCGAACGCGCCGATGGTTGCTCCAGGCGCGCGATAAGCGTTCGATCGCGGCTTGTTCACGCAGACGTCGTAGCCATCGACAACTCCATTGGGCACGTCGTAACAAGCGAAGACGCACATCGCTGCCATGCCGATCGGTGAACCGGGAAACCCTCCGGCATCGAAGGCCATGTAGGCTTCACCGGCGGTGATCTTGCCCTCACCATCCGCCCCGATCTTGATCTTCATGTACGACGCGGGTGTCGGGCCAGTCGCTTCGAGGACACTGGCCCGGTCCATTACCAACTTCACCGGCTTGCCGCTCTTCTTCGACAGTGCACACGCGACCGGTTCAAGGTACACGGAAATCTTTCCGCCGAAGCCGCCGCCGATTTCAGTCGGCACGACTTTGATATTCCCCAGTGGCACGCCAAGCAATTCAGCACATTGCTGCCGCACCGTGAATGTCCCTTGAGTACAGCACCAAATCGTGATGCGGTTGTCGGGATTCCAGACAGCGGTCGCGGCGTGCGGTTCGATGTAACCTTGATGCACAGTGCCGGTGACGAATTCTCGTTCGACAACGACCTTCGCCTTCGCAAAGCCCTCCGCGAGATTTCCCTTTTCGAAGTGAAAATGCTTCGCCACGTTGGTCGGTGTGTCGCCGACAGTTCCCGCGCCAACTTCTTCGCATCGGACATCGCTGTTGAGCACGACCGCTGATGGCTCCATCGCCTTGCGAACGTCGAGCAGCACCGGCAGCAATTCGTATTCGACGGTAATCAGCTTCACCGCTTCTTCAGCGATGTGAATGTTGTCTGCTGCGACTGCTGCAATCGCGTGCCCTTTGTAGAGCACCTTGTCGCGAGCTAAGACATTCTGCGAGAGGTGCGACATGCAAACGGCCCCTTCGCCCAACTGAGCAATCCGATTTCCTGGATCAGGCAAGTCCGCTGAAGTGACCACCGCTCGCACACCGGGTAGAGCCTTCGCTTTCGAGAGATCAATCGACTTGATCTTCGCATGAGCGTGCGGGCTACGCAGCATCGCCGCGTAAAGCATTCCTTGAATCTTCGTGTCTGCCCCGTAACGAGCGCGTCCCGTGACCTTGTCGACGCCGTCGTGTCGAACGGGGCGAGTGCCGATAACTTTGTATTTTGCGACTGTGGCCATGTTAGTTTCCTTGCTCGATGACTCAGTTTTGGTTTTTAACAGGTGTATTATGAACGGCGAATTGACTCACCTATAGCCGCTGCCCCTCGTTCGTTCAATGAGTTGGCAATTTCGTCTCGCACAGCCGATGACGCACGCCGGTCAAAGAGCTTGTTTTCGTTACAGAGTTAAGCGAGTTCTGATTGGCTTTCCACCAAGTCTGCGGCTGTGAGCTTTCGAATCGAACGAACGTCACTTCAGCCAAATAGTCGGCTGAGGCGAGTACCTTTCGGCCTCATGAACCAGTTCTATAACTCTCCACGCTGCGAATGACCAAGGTCGTCGTTCGGCCGTTGTCCAAGACACTTCGTGGAAAAAGACCGACATCTGCACCTGGACGCTGATTGCTTCAGACCGACTGGCCGACATCGAAATCACGGCTTCTCTTTGAGTTCCTCTTCGGTCGCAGGCCGACCGATCGTCGGTAGAAGTTCGTTTGTTGGTTCCTCACGCGGCGTGGATTCCAGCAAATTCAACAGCGATTGAGCCTCGTCACGAATGGCCGGTTCATCGCCACGATTCAATGCAGATCGCCGCAACGTGAGTTCAGCCGCTCGACGAACTTGTTCGGACAAAGTTTGTTGCGAGACCAAGCGTCGTATCCAGCCGAGTGCGGCTTGCGAGAGTTCGTGCGAAGCAGCGTTGTCTTTGCGATAGATTTCCAAGACTGAGTTCATTTTCGTGTAGCTCAGTTCATAATCTTTCCGCAGATAGGCCAACTGACCTTCGAAGAACGTCAGTAGTTGAATGTCGCGGATCGTCGAGCGATAGCGTTTGAGCTGTTTCTCAGCAGCATCGGGTTCGCCCATTTCCAAAGGAATAGCGATGGCAGATTCAGCGATGAGGCGTTTGCGTTGTTTGTCTTTCTGATGATCGAAGGCCGTCGCCAATGTCTCCGCAACTTCGTCCATGCGCCCCGCTTTGCCGAGTGACCAACATTGTCTGAGCAAGATCGCCGTGTTCTGCGGAAAATTCTCACGCAGTGAGGCGTACTGTTCCAGGACCGCTGGCGAAGGTTGCAAACGATTGAGCGTATTGGCGAACTCGACGGCAGCCGCTTCTGTCCGTTCGAGTCGACGATACAAAAACGCGGCGGCGCTGATTGTCTCGGCCGATTTCTTCGCCATCATCAGGACTTTGGTGCGGTTACGAAGAAAGTCGATGTTGTCTGGTTCTTCGTGCAGCAGCCCATCGAGCAGTTTGAGCGCGTCGTCCGGACGCTCAAACCAAATCGACATGCCGACTAGCTCGTTGTGGCATTCGGGAATCTCGGCGGCGAGCGAGACAGCAGTTTGCAGACAGACCTCTGCTTTTTCCAGTTGGACTTTCGCCGCACGCAGCTTGCGATCGTTTCGTTGCTGGACTGATTTAGCTTGAAATGCATAGATGGAACACAACGAGACTGCGGCAGAAGACGGGTGTTGGTCATGCAATTCGAGCAGTGGCTCGATCGCCTTTTCATCGCCGTGAAATAGTTGCAACCTTAAGACGAGAGCGAGGTACTTCGGATTCTTCGGTACGCGATCGACGGCGATCTTGGCCTCAGCATTTGCCGCCTCCATGCGATTGAGTCGTTCGAGTGCAATCGCGCGCAAGTAATGCCCTTCGGGAGTGTCATCGACAGGCTGCGTCGAAAGTTTGTCGAGCGCCTCTTGAGCACGTTCAAACTGCAGCTCCTTGCGAGCCGCGAGTGCCGCAGGCGAAAGTCGTTCGCTGCCGCAACCGATGAACGCCGTGAGGAGCAATAAACAGATGACGGTGAAAATTCGCATGAACGCGGACAAACCCGTTCTTGTGAGCCGGGAGGCGTCAGCCCGCGGACACATTCGCACGACACAGGATCCGGCGGCTAACGCCTCCCGGGTCACCAAAAGTTGTCGGGGATGGTCAGTGGTCAGGTCTTCAAATTTCATTTTGGCCTCGTGAATTACCTGAGCCGATCAAAACGTCAATCGAAAGTAAAATTGGTTTGTGCCCGAATGCACTTCGCGAGCAAGTTGCACGACCTTTAAGGCTCCGATCATCCTCTCGCCTGTCTTTGTACCGCTCTCGTTGTTTTTCGGACGCTCAATCTGTTGAACGCGAATCGTGACGCGATGTTGGCCGATCTTCGCACCGTTCTGAGTTTCATCCAGAGCCAATCGGAACCGTCCATCGGCGGCACTCGTTGCCGTCGATGCTCGACCACCCGATTGTCCGTTCGCCTTCAGGGGTTCAAACAGCACTTCAGCGACTGCTGGCTGACCGCAAAAGGTGATGTCACCTTTGACCTCCGCCAGCGACTCGTCTCGCCGACCACAGCCAACGCTGAGCAGCAAGCTCAGACAAAGAAGTGTTAAGTATCGCGACATGTTGGCTGGTGATGTTCGGGTTAGAGATAGGCGCAAGATAATTTGCCTTGATAGTCCTCAACCAAACAACCCCACCGAGCTTGCCTCGGTGGCTCGTGGGCTTTTGCACTATGCGAATTAGCATTTCAAGTAAAAAAAGGTCGTAGTGCAGAAGCCCGAATCCACTGAGGCAAGCTCGGTGGGGGTTTGTGGAGATCACGTCGTGTTCTAGGAGTGGCACTCAAAACGCTTGGCCAGAAACAACCTCTCTCCCGCCGATTGTCGATAGCCCTTCAAAGAGACCTTGATCAATGTTTTGATTCAGAAATCGGACGGTGCCGTCGGCAAACAGGAACAACGCTCCACCGGAGTGAGTCGATTGGTACGAATACAGCGGGCGTTCGTTCGATGTCACGCCCATCACGAGCGGGCGAGGATTCATTGGATAAGGGACTCCGGTTCCGGCCGGTGAGACCGGGCAATCGGGTAACTGAATGTCTCGCGTTACAGCATAGGGATCGACGACCCACGCATTCCCCGCTGGGGCGAAATAAACGACAGCAGCCATTGCCCACGGGTATTCGACCGGCAACGTTGGATAGCTGGGATCTGGCCCGCCGTAAATCAGCAGGCCGCCAGACTTCTCGCCCATCATGAAGGTCTGCGACGCGCCATCGCGAATATCTTGCGAGCGGCATGTGCTGTTGTAGCCAAATGCTCCGCGAGTCGGCGGCCACTGTTGCCAGAAGTGCAACAGCCCGCCAGGACAAGCCGCTTCCGGCCCCGGTAAGGCGCGAATGATGTCCGCTCCGTGACTGAAGGAGTAATCGCTCGGCGAGCCAGCCATGAATGCGGTGCCGCCACCGATGTTTGGCGTTAGATGCGTGGCACTCGGGCAGATCAATCCGGGGAGTCTTGTTTGATTCAGCGGCCACATGGAATGGTCGGTCGCATCGGTCATGCTCGAAAGCCACGTCTTGCGGAAGTCGTACTGCGCGTAGAGCGCTTGCTGCTCCAAGTAAGGCAACAGCATGTGAAATCCGGACCAATGGCAGCGGTACTGCAAGCCGGAGCCCGTCGGTGGCGGTGGCGGATTTCCGTCTTCTTGACGAACGAAGCTCGGCGGAAAGGTTTTGTGCGAGCTTTCGTAACCAGCCAAAGCCAACCCTATTTGCTTGAGGTTGTTTTGGCACTGAGCAACGCGTGCTCGTTCGCGAGCTTGTTGAACCGCCGGAAGCAGGAGCGCCAACAAGATCCCCACGATCGCGATCACAACCAGCAGTTCAATCAACGTGAAGCCAGTCGCTCGCGATTGCGTACAGCGGGGCGGCCAACGCAATCCAGTGGGGTTCATGATACGTGGGATTCTAGGCCAGGGTTCTCAGCCCGTGCGATGCCGATCCTCGGAGACGGTGGAAAGATTGAGAGTCGAAGGCTGAAACGATTGATCGCTGTCGGGGCACTATTCTTCGGCATTGGTTTGCGATTTCAGCTTCTCTTGTTCGAGCTTGCACTGTTCGAGAGCCTGAACTTGGGCTTCCCTCTGCTTGTCCGAGAAAGCCGTCATCTCCACCGGTCCATCGAGAAGGTAGTAAGCTTGGCGACTTGATGAATCAGGTTTCTTTCGACCGACGATTTCGCACCCAGTCGTCAAGGCCAGCAGTCCGGCGATCAGCCATATTGGAATCGCCGTGTGACGCATGGCCGAATCCTTCTGTCGCAGGATTACTGAGCCTCGTCATCAATCCCGGACTTCAGCTTCTGCTGCTCAAGCTTGTATTGCTCAAGAGCCTGGACCTGTTGAGTCAGCTTGAACTCTGGTCCGGCAGGGAAGTATTGGACGTCGTCATGCAGATAATATGCGGACGGCAGCGCTTGGCCTCCCACAGTTGTTTGACAGCCGACGGCCGTCGCAAACAGGGGGCACAACAACGCGACAACTAAACTTGCTGGGATTCCATTCCGCCACATGGTCGGGCCTCTCTTCAACGAGTCGATCCAAAAGACACACCTTTGATCGACCGGCACGACCGGAAACTTCGGCAGATTTTACCAAGTTCTCCAAGAAGGCCCGCGAGCAGATGATTGAGCGTAAAGCTTGGCGAACTGGGAAGAATGGCGAGGTGTTGGTTTTCGTTGAACTTTTTCGTAGCCGTCACCTCTCCGTGTGACGAGCCGATCGCTTATCAACGTTCTGTTGAGCAAACGGCTCGTCACGCGGAGCGGTGACGGCTAGTGCGTTTGCAAGTGGATTGAATCTGCGAGGTGCAAGTCCTCGTCGAAGTTGGTTTGAACTTTGTATCCGAACGTAACTGCGTCGTCGTGAGACGGGGTGGAGAGCAACGGG